>JBHJJI010000211.1:0-16240 GCA_050042805.1 Leptolyngbyaceae cyanobacterium | reverse complement strand
TTTATCGACCCTCAGCGGGTATCTGACGTTGATTACCGTGCCTCAAAAGCGCGGCGTCACGATTCGCCATTTGCAACTTGCCCTGCTGGATTCGACTCAGATTTTAATGTCGGTGGTGCTGAACTCATTAGAGACCCAGTCTATGGTGATTCAGCTGCCGTCTACGGGGGAGGGCGCAGGGGCGCAATTGGAAGGGTTAGAGCGAGAGCTCAAAATTCTCTCTAATTTCCTGACGCATCATTTGAGCGGACAGCCCTTGCTGAAGATTACTGAGCTGGATTGGGGGCAGCTCGGCCAAGAGTTTCAGCGGTATAGTGACACTTTTCAAGAAGCCATTCGCATATTGGCTAAGCGCAACCAAGCGCTAGAGACGGCTCAATTTGTCATCAGTGGTTTGGGGGAGGTGCTGAGACAACCGGAGTTTTCTGAAGCTCAGCAAGTGCAGGCGATCGTGCAACTGTTAGAAGAAGAGCAGGCACAGCTCTGGCCCTTAGTCTTTGAAGCCGATTCCCCAGACAGGGCGGGGCGTCAGGTGAGGGTGCTGATTGGCTCTGAAAACCCTCTAGAACCCATGCAGGGATGTGCTTTGGTGTCTTCGACCTATTGCCGCGATGAGATCCCCTTGGGCAGTGTGAGTGTGTTAGGGCCGACGCGGATGATGTATGACGATGCGATCGCTACGGTTGAAGCCGCCGCCGGATATCTCTCTGAAGCTTTCAAATCCACCTTTTAGCCTTAGCCTGTTCCTGCTATCGCAAGCCGGTTTAGGCCAAAACTCCAGGCGATTGGGTCGGGACTATTTGGCTGGAGTGGTTAACATCCGAGCCGCGACGCATCCCCCAATGAAGCCAAACAGATGACTTTCCCAAGAGACTCCGGGCTGGCTGGGCAAAACCCCCCACAAAAAACTGCCATAAAACACGATCACTAAAACGGAAGCTGTAATCGCAAACGCGCTGCGCTCAAAATAGCCACGCAACAGCAGGTAGCCAAAGTAACCAAAGATGACGCCACTCGCGCCCACATGCACTGAATTGGGCGCGCCGATGAGCCAGGTGCCCAACCCGCCAATCAGGGCAGACATGACCGTGACCACCCAAAAATCACTGGCTTCACCGAGCAGGATCAAGCCACCCAGGGTCAACAAGGGCAGGGTGTTAGCCATTAAATGAGCAAAATTACCGTGCAACAAAGGGGCCCAGATAATGCCCTGTAAACCGTCTAGCTGACGAGGATGAATGCCCTGCAAGATCAGCTGACTGTCGAACAGGCCCACATTGACAATCTGCACGGCCCACAGGAGGCTGGCGACACCGCCCAGCACCCACAGGGGATGCTGAAATCTGGGCTCACGAGTCTTATCGGTTGGTGTTGCCATGGTGTCAAAACTTAAAATAAATGAATCACGTGGGACTGCGTTAGCCCTGGGCAATTCTTCAGGGAGTTTTTGATGGACAGTCCGGGAAAAATGAGACCGTTACAGTAGAGATAGATGGTGTTGCAAACGCTACTGTCTTTCAGCATAACTAGCTAGGGATTCTTGTGCTGATCACTGAGCTACTAGCAGTTTTATCAATTTCGGCGGCGGCGGGGTTTCATATCGCCTTACCCCTACTGCTGATTGGCTTTATGTCCGCTGATCTGTGGGCAGAGGTGCCCTTTTTGTCTAGGCTACCGCCGACGGTGGTGGTGGGTGCTTTGGTGAGTTGGTCGCTGGTTGAATTAGTCTTCTCCAAGCAGTTTTGGGTGCAGCGGCTGCTGCAAAGTGTGGGTTTGTTTCTCAGTCCAGTCGCGGGGGCGATCGCGGGCCTAGCCGTTGCCGGCAGCTTTCACATCGCCGGCTGGTTAGCGGCTCTGTTAGGCATCGTTAGCGGTCTGTTGGCCCTCGTCATTCACCTGGTGCAGGTGGGCTGGCTCTATCGTCTCAAGCGGCCTTCGCCCTGGTTGATGTTCGCAGAAGATTTTCTCTGCGTGGGGCTCGTGCTGTTGGCCTTTGATGCGCCGCGTCAGGGGGGCCTGATTGCCTTGCTGCTGCTGTGGTTAGCTCTGCGCACGTCTTATGTGTGGCGGCAGTGGTATTTGGGACCAGACAAGCCTCGCGATCACCGCCCGCGCCGTCGCCTGAAGCGAGAACCTGACTAGGCATAGCGGCTTTACCCAGGCGAGCTGGCTGGACTGTAAAGCTGCATGTGCAGGGGGGTGTCCGCAAATCTCGGCTTGGTAGAATCATCCTGGGAAAATCAACCCCAGTTCTTTGCTTCAGGGATGCCTTTATGTTTAAGCCTTCGAGGCTCTGCCGACTCGCCATTTGCCAGCGGGTGATTGTGATTGTGGCCCTGTGGATCATCTTTTTAGTGGGCGCGAACGAAGTCAGGCGAGCCGCTCAAGGCGAAAGCGCCGTCTATGAAAGCCTCAAGCGGCTCGCGGTCTACAGCCTCGCTCTGCAGGGTGAGCGCTAGTACAGGGCACCTTGATTTTGTCCTCTTCTCTAACGCCAGAGGGTCGGGGGGGAGCGTGTGAGACGTTCTTTCAACGCGGAGTCCCATCGAATTCGCGGTTGGTTCGGACAGATTGAAATCGCTGAAAGCCCCTTGCAAAAAGCTTTTTAATTCCGCATTCCGAACTCTACATTCCGCATTCTGCTACCGTACTCGATGGCAGATGCAACCCGATTCCTGGCCCTCCGTCACCCTTGGCTCCCCGGCGTTTCCCAGATTGCATCGGCAAGTTCGATTACTGAGAATTGATATTATCCGTAGCGGCAAACAGCGCTTTAAAAGTTCCTTCCCGGGTCTCTAAAGATTCCCCGGCCGTTTGCCACAGGGTTTCGTAAAAGAAAAATGCCATCCCGGCATAGCCGTTGGCTCGCACCGCTTGACACTGTTGTTTGAGAATCGGCAGCGGCATGGGTCGATTGCGTAAGCCGGATAAGACACCGATATTAATCGGCACCTGCGATCGCAACTCCGGAACAGCCGATTTTTGCAGTTCTCGCACAAAACTCGCCACATTCCAACGATAGGTTTGAATAATCACCTCATCCACCGGCGCAACCGTCAGCCACTGCGGCCAATCTTGCAGGAAGTTTCTGTATGAAAACGCCGGTGGATTCGGGGATACTGAGAACCGGGCTTGGGGGCGATGCTGTTTGACCACTTGGCCCACCTGTTTGACAAAGTCGGTGATTTGGTCAGCGCGCCAGCGCATCCACTGCTCATCTTGAAAGTTGCTGGGCACAAGGCGACCGGTTTCTGAACGATAGCGCTGAGCCGTGTAGGGGTCATAGCCAAAGCTGGCCGGTAGGCCAAAGTGGTCATCGATTTGAAACCCATCTACGGCATAGCGCGACATTAGCTCCTCAATCAGGGACAAGTAAAACTGCTGCACCTCTGGATGAAACGGATTGAGCCATTCCATTTTGTGTTTGTCGATCGGCGTGCCATCGCGCTGTTGGGTAAACCAATGGGGCCGTTGGGGTCGCAGCGTGTTGCCTGGGCGGGTAAAAAAGCCATATTCAAACCAGGGAATTACTTTCAACTGCTGGGCGTGTGCTAATTCGACACATTCCTGCAGCATGTCGCGGTCGGGGGATGGCTCCGCCGCGCGACTGCCTCGAGGGCGCAGCCGTTGACGCTCGCCCAACACCGACTCGGCGATCGCCGATGGGTAGAGCGTGAATCCCCCATTCCACACGGTGGGATACAAGGTGTTGAAACCGCAGTCTGCCAGTCGATCAATTGCGGCAGCCAGATTTTGGCGCGAAAACAAAACTTCACTATCTACGTTGGTTAGCCATACGCCCCGGCACTCGGTAGGACTCGGGGTGGCGGCGGCAGGCTCCAGTTTTGCAATCAGATCGGCTGACAGCACGCTGGCAATGCCGGTTTGCTCAACCAGGGCACGATAGACGAATGCCGCCGCATCGGCCCGCGTTGTGGGTTCTAGGGGGCGCAGGCGATCGCGCTCCGGATGACTGACAATCAATCCATGCTCTAGCGCCGCTGCCACGCCCGCGATCGCATAGGGCGGAATCTTAGCCGCATCTCCAAAGGTGCGTTTCACGGCCTCGGCGGCGGGATGCAGCGCTACGAGTTCCAGTCCCGCCGCGAGGGCGACCACTACCTGCACTCGGGGCATCAACTGCTGAGGGCCAAAAGTACCGTTCGTAAAGCCTGACAGCCATTGCGCCTGATAGACCTGATCGATCAGGGCGCTGGCCCAATAATCCGGGGGCACATCGGTAAAGTGTTTAGGCGATCGCCGCGCGGGCAGCTCAAACGCCCGTCCGACGATCGCTGCAAATTCCGCCCGGGTGATCGCTTGCTCGGGCCGAAAGGTGTCGTCGGGGTAGCCCGAAACGATGGCTTTTTGCACCAAGTATTCAATACAGGGCTGCGCCCAATGACCTTGAATGTCTCGCATGGTGGCCCTCACAATCAACAGCGTTCATCTCAGTCCAGGGGCTCAAAGGCAATTACCGCAGACCGATGACCGAGGCTCAAAATACCTCAGACCCGGGTTGTCTCACCTGCAAGGGGTGAGCCCTTAAGGTTTAATGTAGGAAGATCACAACAATAACCTTCAAAGACCTGTCCGTCTGGCTTTGAATCGGGTGGCTTAAAGCCAGTCTCACCTTTAAAAAGTGCCTAATCAATTTTTGTCCTGATGAAAGAACTGCTTTATCTAGAAGTTCCTACCCCTGATACGTTGGCCGTGCGGTCTTGGCTGCAAGAGACATTTGAGCCGGCCATGGGCCAGGCGATCGCCACCGTGGACGGCCTCCGATTGGAGTTTCCCAACCCGAGCGAGGCATCGGCCCTGCCTAAGGCGCTGTCGGTGTTTGTGTGGTCACTGCAACGCACTACCTACCTCAAGGCCTATCGCTGGGGAGACACCCCCCTACCCCAAGAATCACGACTCATCCGTCAACTAGAACAGCAGATTAACCAGACGTTTCCACCCACTTTTCCCGAGCTGCCGCCCTTTGCACCGGCGCAGGAAACCATCTTCGAGGCGCTGTCGGCCCACTTTCCGAAGACGGTGACTTATTTTCAGCGGATGCCTAATGGCAAAGCTGACCTCGAGCGTGTCTACTGGTGGGAAAAGCGCTGGCGCGACAGCGTGCGATCGCCCAAAGCTCCCAAACAAGTGATCTTTCGCCAATCTGAGCAATTACCTGCAGCGGCGATTGCTGAACCTCCGGAGGCTTTCGACATTGTCTATGTCGGCGGGGCTCTGGGCATCATTCATGCCGCTGTGATGGCTAGTCTGGGCTACCGGGTCTTGATGATTGAGCGGTTACCCTTTGGCCGCATGCATCGCGAGTGGAACATCTCCCGCGCTGAGTTTCAAAGTTTGATTGACCTAGGACTCTTTACCGAGGCCGAGTTTGAGTCGCTGATTGCCCGTGAGTACGAAGACGGTTACAACAAATTCTTTGACGCTAACAATCCCGCTGCCGCCAAAGCGCCGGTGCTGCACACGCCCACCGTGCTCAACGTCGCGCTGAACTCAGAGGCATTACTCAAACGCTGTGGAGAAAAGCTCCTGGCCGCTGGCGGCACCATTTGGGACGAAACGGAATTTGAGCATGCTCAGGTCGGCGACGAAGGTGTCACCGTGCAGGCCCGCGATCGCACCACCGGCACCCCTAAAATTGCCTCTGCCCGGTTGCTAATCGATGCCATGGGCACCGCTTCGCCCATCGCCTGGCAGCTCAACAACGGGCGTGCTTTTGATAGCGGCTGCCCCACCGTCGGCGCTTGCGTTTCCGGTGGGTTTGAGCCCGAAGTGTGGGACTCCACCTACGGCGACGTGCTGTTTAGCCATGGGGATATTTCCCGGGGTCGGCAGCTCATCTGGGAGCTGTTTCCTTCCCAGGGCAAAGAACTCACCATCTATCTGTTTCATTATCACGAGGTGCATCCTGACAACCCGGGGTCGCTGTTGACGATGTATGAAGACTTTTTCCATATCCTGCCGGAGTATCGTCGTTGCAACCTCGACAAACTCCCCTGGCGCAAGCCGACATTTGGGTATATCCCCGGCTATTTCAGTCTGGGCAAGGACGATCGCACCGTGGCCTTCGATCGCCTCGTCGCGATCGGCGATGCGGCTTCTTTGCAATCGCCGCTCGTGTTTACGGGCTTTGGCTCCCTGATCCGCAATCTGGCCCGGTTAACAAATTTGTTGGACGTGGCGCTGCGCCACGACCTGTTAAAAGCGAAGCAACTGAATCAAATTCGGGCGTTTCAAAGTAACGTCGCCGTCACTTGGCTCTTTTCTAAAGGCATGATGGTGCCCACCGGGCAGGTCATTCCCCCAGCTCGGGTTAACTCGATGCTGAACACCTTCTTCGGTATTCTCGAAGCGGAGGATGCCACCGTCGCCGATCGCTTCATCAAAGATCGGGCCACCTGGAACGAATTTAACCGGATGGCGCTCACCGCTGCCAGCAAAAATCCGGCTTTGTTGTGGTGGATCTGGCAGCTCGCCGGTACCCAAGACCTGCTGCGGTGGCTAGGTAGCTATCTCAACTACACGTTCCAAACCTTCCTGCTTTGGCTATTCAGCTGGTTTCCCGGTTGGTTAAATCGCAACCAAGGCTGGGTCGAAAAGACCAATCCGGCTCTATTCTTTTGGATGCTGGCCCAGAGCTATCATCTGACCTACGGTATGGGCTCGCCGCCAGACCAGCGGCAAGCCGTTAAGGTGGAACCGCCAGCATTACCCGAAAAGCCCCCTAAGCAGGTGCGTCGGCCTCCCCAAGCGGTGGCACCGGCGGCTAACCGGAGTCCTGTACCCCAATCAGATTCTTCGTCTTCTTGACCTTGAACAGAGCTTGATGCCTGGGGGCTTCATCCAATCAAGCACCGAGCGGATACCCGACCTGCTCCAGCAGCGTCAGTGGGCCAATTTGCTTGAGCTGATCGAGGCCAGATTGGTCTTTGACTAACAGCCATCCCGCATAGCCCAGGCTATTCACGTTGATGCCCTCGTAGCTGGCCTGCGATCGCCGCACTGCCATCAGCCAGTCCCTGGTAACTAGCAGGTTATAGGGCTCACTCGGCTGACCGTTTTGGCGATAAATACCCAAGTCCGCCATGATCTGCTGGTATGCCTCTAGCAAGCTGTTCGTCAGGGTGTGATGACTGTCCTGTAGCGACGGCCAGGCCAGGACTCGAATGCTGTGGCTGAACGGCAACGTGGGAATTTGGCCCGCGATTTTCAAGGATTCGCGGTGCGGAGCGATCGCTGGGGTAATGGGCAAGGCAGCCGTTCCCGCTGGGCTCATTAAAGGCACCAGCTGCAAATGTTTGTGGGGTTGACTTGAACCGGCCACTGCGCCGCCGTTATAAAATCCCAAACCCTCAATCTCGATCAGGCAGCGGGCCAACGCGGCAAAGTCTTGCTGGGTCAGCCAGTCATCCTGAGACTCGTACTGCCGGGTCACCATCAGCAGATGATGATCGACCACGTTGAATTTATTGAGCAAACAAACGTGGGTCTCTGAAAGGGACGCGACAAATAACGCTTCTTCGTAGGGCAAAAACGGATTGAACGGCTGAGCTGATTGGGGGGGACGCGATCGCGCCGCTTCTTTCCGCGCCAAGCTATCTACCACGCGTACGGTAAAGGCGAGTTCTCCGGCTGTCAGAACACAGGTTTGGGTCGCGATCGGTGCCAACGCTCCGCTTTGAAGCGCTTGCTGAGTCGTTGCTTGAACGAGCGACCAGAGGGAATCCGGGGAAAAAGTGGCTTGTGTCATCAGGGGCTGGTAGAGGAATTCGGAGAACTGAGGAGCTTAATTGTGCCCCATTCATATCGGCTAGAGCATGGCGCATCAAGGAAGAGAGTGCTCGTGGTGCCGATCGCTTCACAGTTGAGATCAGGCAATCCGACGGCTTGTTCCATGCCCCGGCGATGGCATCACATTCCCTAGCGGCTCAAGAGAAACCGCAGAAAACTGAAGCACCTTGGTATAATGGCACCTTAAAGATACCTCGCAGGCTTTATGCTCAGAAACAACTCTCCCTTCGATAACCAGCAGCTAATGCGTCGGCAAGAAGAGCTGATCAACGCCGCCTCGAATCGATATCGCATTACGGTGCAAGTAGCTAATCGCGCCCAACGCCGCCGGTTTGAAGAGTTTGAAGCCTATGATGACCCCCGCATGAAGCCGGTTTTGAGAGCCATTATCGAGATGTCTGATGAGCTGACGCAGCCGGAAATTATCGGCGAATAGAGCCTTATGCGTCACCTCAAAGAGGGGCCTGGTTGGCGTTTGGGCTATGACCCAGACGCCAATATTTTTAAGGGCCTAGTGGGGGGCGATCGCTGGGCGGTTGAGTTGACGCAGCCAGAGTTTGCTGATTTTTGTCGGATTGCTTTGCAGCTGGCGGAGACGCTGCAGGCGATGGCCAGTGAACTCATGGCGGAAGAACGCATTGCCTGTGAACAAGAGACGGCCCACATTTGGGTCGAGGTGGAAGGATTTCCAGACCAATACAGTCTGCGATTTATCCTGCTGCAAGGTCGTCAGGCGGAGGGCGCTTGGCCGGCTACTGTGACCTCAGCTCTGCTCCAGGCAATCCCTGCCCTCACTTTGTTTTAGCCTCTCCGGGATTTGCGCCATGGCAGTGCCGATCTCATCACCTGATGAGTGTGATGAACCTCTGCCGTGTCAGACGCCGGAGAAACGTCGGTGAGTCTATCGCAGGGGTGGCGTTATGCGCGACTGCCATTATTGCGAAATTGTCACGGAATCGCTGAAAGCCGCCAGTTTCCTCAACTCGACCGAAGTTTCTCGTCCATTTGCAGCAGGTTGCGGCATAATCACCGGTGAGTCAGGCGGTGGAAATCGAGCGATCGTCAGCACCCCCCGCACATCGGTGGTTCAAGGGGCGTCATCGTGATTGTTGGTCGCGATCGCCTCGCAGCCAACCGCTGCTGTGCCAAACCGGCCCGACTCATCCATTTGTCTGTGCTGCTTGTGTAGAGAGTTATTGCCATGAAGGCCACAGTTAAAAGTGACACTTTATTTAAGCGTCAGCCAGTTTTGTCGAGCGAGCTAGCAGACGCTGAAAAGCTTTATATCGCCAGCGGCAGTGAGTTTGACGTCAAATTCTTTACCGAGGCTGAAAATCACCATTTTCGGTTGGAGTTGGCCGAAGCGATTTTGGCCCAGCCACAGGTCTTTACCTGGTACGTGCACAAAGCTGATATCAATGTCCAAGGGTCTGAGGTCACGGTTAAAGTCTTGCAGGATACCGTGTTTAAGCAACGGCCCGTACTCTCAAGTGAACTAGCTGACGCCGAAAAAGTCTTCGTGTCTGCTGACAGCGAGTTCGAACTGCAGTCCTACTCACCCGCCGCTGAAAACCACTTAAAACTCAAGCTAGCGGAGACGCCGCTGGGTGAGGGGCGCTTCGATACTTGGTATGCGAATGCTGCAGACATCAAAATTGCCGGTCAGAAAATCACCCTAAAAGTTGTCAGCGACACCCTATTCAAGACCAAGCCCGTTCTGTCGGGTCGGTTAGCGCCGACGGAAAGAGTGTTTGTCGCAAAGCACACTACCTTCAGCTTGCAATCCTACAGCGAAGTCGAAGGCAACTTTCTCAAGATCACCTTAGAAGGCTCCTCTTTAGGGGAAGACAGCCGAGTGGTTTGGTATGCCTTTGCCCCCGATGTGGAAATTGAGGGCACTGACCCCAGCGATCGCCCCCAAGATCACAATGAAGCTGGGCAGGTAGAGAGCGGCGATCGGGGGCAGCTTCTGAATTTGCCGGGGTTTCAGGGCGGCTATTACGCTAACGATGCCATCATTGAGGGCGGCTACTTTACTTGGGCGCAGGCCACCCACGGCGGCACCCGTATTCCGGCCAGCGTGGATGTGGTCTACGGCATGATTCGCATTGCGGAGGCGATGGAAGAGGTGCGCCGGTTGTTTGGTAATCGCCCGATTACGATCACCTCCTGGTATCGCGACCCAGCCACGAACGTGCGGGTGGGCGGCAGCAAATTGTCTCGTCACATCAGCGGCGATGCCGTGAACTTTGTGGTTGAGGGCATTCACCCCAATGAGGTTTACTCTCAGCTCGATCCCTGGTGGGGAGCGAGAGGCGGGCTAGCCAGTGCGACCCCATTCACCCACATTGATGCCCGAGGCTACCGTGCCCGTTGGGATTATGGATTCTAAACTGACGCCCGTGACTCAACCGAGAACGTCAGCATCAGACTAGCTTCGTCCCCGCTCCATGGCTCTGTATGGGGATTCTCCTCAGTAGCTGTGTAATCAACTTTTGCCCTTTTATTCGCCGCGCGTGGGGCGATCTCGCGGTCACTGAGTTCTGAGTCTTTGGGTCTGGCCTAAAACCGGCCTGATTGATCCAACTGGCACGCATCTCAAACCCGCATTCTCTCCTTATCGATGTTCCTCAAATGAGTGGTTGCGGCACCTGCAAATATTCGAAGCAATGAAATCAGATGTCCAACAAGACAGGGCAGGGGCGGGCAATGCCATATCCCTGGAGGTAATCTACCCCAATCTGAGCTAACTGGTCTTGAAGCTCTGGATTCTCAACCCACTCAGCAATGGTTTTAAGCCCCATGACATGCCCTACATGATTAATCGACTCTACAATCGCATAGGTCGCTGGATCGCTGATGATATCTCTCACAAACTTACCGTCGATTTTCAGGTAATCCACCGGCAGGGTTTTAAGATAGCCAAACGACGACATACCGCTGCCAAAATCATCTAGGGCAAAAGGGCAGCCCAGTTGTTTGAGTTCATTGATGAAGTGTGTGGCTTGGTCTAGGTTGGCGATCGCCGCTGTTTCAGTAATCTCAAAGCCAATCGCATGGGGTGAAACATTATGTTGGGCAAACTGTGCCTTTAAGAAGTCTAGAAATTGAGCATCCCCCACACTGGCCCCAGAGAGGTTAATCAGATGCAAGGTCTCTGGAAGAATTTCAGAAGTTGGGGACTGTTTGGGTTGAGTACCCTCAGCATGGACGAAAAATTTCTGCACGACCCAACGATCGATCTCGGTCATTAATTTGTAGCGCTCAGCCGCCGGAATAAACACCCCTGGCGCAATCATTTCTCCCTGCTCATCCAGCATCCGCACTAGGATTTCATAGTGATCAATTTGCGCTGCATCAGAATGGCTCGTGTGGACAATTGCTTGGCGATACAAGCAAAAGCGGTTATCTTCTAGCGCTTGTCGAATGAGGACACTCCATTCTTGTTCGCCTTGCTGTTTGGCTAGCTCCGAATCATCGGCTTGGTAGATGTGGATGCGGTTTCGGCCCCGACTTTTTGCCGCATAACAGGCCGCATCAGCAGCGCTTAGCACTTCAGATAAGGTTCGACTATCGGATTTCAAGGCAACCAGCCCGATGCTGACCCCGATCCGAAAAGCTTTTGCCTGCCAGAGAAAGTGATAGTTTTGGACTGCTTCACGCAGCTTTTCGGCAATGCTATTAGCTTGTTCCAATGAACACTGCTTGAGCAAAAGTCCAAACTCATCTCCCCCCAACCGCGCCAGGATATCTGTAGCCCTAATTTGACTCTTGAGGAGTTGGGAAACCTGACGTAAGAGTTCATCCCCAGCGGCATGACCACAGGTATCGTTGACGACCTTGAACTGGTCTAGATCCAAATAGCCAAGCACATGAACTTCTTGCGACTGTTGCACTTCTTGCAAGGTCTCTTCGAGTAACTGTTCAAATTGCCGTCGATTCGTTAAGTCGGTTAAAGCATCATGGCTAGCCTGCCACGACAATCGATGCGAGAGTTGGCGCGATTGGGTGACATCATGAAAGACCATGACAGTACCAATCATGAGACCCGCGCGATCACGAATCGGCGCAGCAGAATCTTCAATGCAGTATTCTGTGCCCTGGCGGGAAATCAAGACAGTATGATTGACAAGACCAGCAATACAACCGTCTCGCAACACCTGCTCAACAGGATTTTCAGCCGGTTCCCGCGTGACTTCATGAACAATTCTGAAAACCTCCATCAACGGTTTTCCTCTGGCGGCGGCTGCAGTCCACCCCGTCAAGCGCTCAGCGACTGGATTGAAATACTCAACTTGCCCCTGGCCGTTGGTGGTAATCACCGCATCCCCAATGGAGTGTAAGGTCACCTGAGCCAGTTCTTTTTCACGAAACAGCTCTTGGGCCATGCGCCTACGCTCTGTGATATCAATACATGAGCCGATGTAGCCAGCAAATTCTCCATTTGGCAGAATGCGAGGGGCGGCAATATCCAACATCCAGCGATATTCCTGGTCGAACCGCTGTAGTCGATACTCCATCTGGAACGGTTGACGTGCCTTAAAGGCCTTCAGATAAGTATCCCGATAGGCTTCAAAGTCTTCTGGATGAATCCCCTCTGCCCAGCCATTGTCCAACTCCTGTTCCAGGGTGCGCCCTGTAAAGATTAACCGGCTCTGATTAAAGTAAGTGAATCGCTGATCCACATCAGAGACCCAAATCATCATGGGCGTCGTATCCGCCATCGTGCGAAATCGTGCTTCGCTTTCTTGTAACTCAGCGGTTCGGTTGGCCACCAACGCTTCTAGATGGTGTTGGTACTGATAGAGGGCTGCTTCAGCATGGCGACGCTGCAGGGCATGAGCAAAGATTTCACCCACAGTTTTCAACAGTTCAATCGCTTTAAAGAAACAACTGGATGCCTGGCCGGGCCGGGGGGTCTCACAGGACGCGTGCGACCGCTTTGATGCACAACTAACCCAGCCCATCACATGATTTTGATAGCGGATGGGAACTGTCACGAGGGAATGTACCCCTAAGGCTTGCCAATGGGTTTTATCCATTGCCGCCTCGGTCGGCAACTCCGCAAGGCTGGCAATGCACATCACCTGACCCTGACGAATCTGGTCTGTCATCCACGGTAAGGCTGACAATGGCGGATTTTGAGGCTGGGGATGGTGAGACTTGGCCCCCATGGCCATCCACTCGTGCGTGATCTGAAAGGTCTGATCCGTAGACGAGATCTGGGCCATAAAACCCGCATCTGTCTCCGTGAATACCGCGACCTCTTGCAACGTTTGTCGGATACCCGCATCGAGTTCAGCAGAGGCTAAGTTACTAAACCGGCTAGAAATTTGAGCCACGAGTTGGGCCTGGGCAACTTGATCTGCTAGCGCGTCCTCAATCTGCTGCCGCGCGGTGACGTCTTGGACGGTCCCAAGTGACCGCATCGGATGGCCAGCACTGTCATAAAAAGTCTGGCCACACTCGTGTACGTGCTTGATGCGGCCATCGCTCATGCGTAAGCGATGAGTAATCTCGTAGGCGGTCTGTTTTTTGACCGAATCGGTATAGGCCTGGTTGACTTGAACCCGATCATCGGGATGGACGGCACTTAAAAATGCCTCGTAGGTTGCGCCAAACTGCTGGGGATCAATTTCAAAGATGCGATAGATTTCATCTGACCAGAGTAGGGTATCGGTCTGGAGGTTGAGTTCCCAGCTGCCAATATGAGCAATTTGCTGGGCCTCATTTAAGCGAGCTTCGCTGGTTTTGAGGGCCGACTCGGCCTCTTTTCGTTCTGTAATATCTGTAATTGTGCCGATATAGCCGATGGTTTGACCCTCGGGGCCAATTTCTGCCACGGCTTGCCCATAAACCCACGTCACCAAACCCATGCGAGTTTGGAAGCGATATTCGAGCCGAAAAGGGCATTTAGCTTGAGCTGCACGATACCATTCTGCCGCCACCAGTTCTCGATCCTCTGGGTGAATGCTTTCCACCCAACCCTTGCCCATGGCTGCTGCAACGGTTATCCCAGCGATGCTGCACCAGCGACTATTGACGTACACACAATCGCCTTTTGCATCTGTCTGAAAGATGCCGACGGGGGCCGCTTCAGCTAGGCTGGCATAGCGCTGCTCACTCTGGTACAAGGCGACCTCAGCCTGTTTGCGATCGCTGATATCTCGCCCTTCTGGGATCAACAATTTGACCCGTCCAGTCTCATCTAAGAGAGGACGCAGGGAGAAATCAACCGTAGCAATCCGATCTACCCCCAGCACGTCCACTTCATAGCGGACAAACTCCCCCTGGGCAGCACGGGTGATCGCGCTTTTCAGTTGCTCTTGAATTTCAATCGAAATCATCCACCAGTGTGCTTCCCAGAAGGGACGGTTGATCACCTCTTCTCGCTGCAAGCCGCCAAAATCGAGGGCAGTCTGGTTAGCTTCAATTAGAGTACCGTCGGGTTCGAGTAAGCCAATAAACTGAAACGTCTGGTTAAAAATGGCGCGAAATCGCTCTTCACTTTGCTGCACCTGACTTTCGAGATGGCAAGTCCGAGATTGCAACCATTGGATTCGTTCATCTTGCAGCTCCTTGACCTGATGTTGCAGTGCTGCAACCGTTTTCTGCATTTCTAAGGGATCCAGTGCAGCCAGGATACTGGTTTGGGTCACGATGCCGACTAAGCCTCCTTGGGCATCGGCGACCACCAAACGCCTGACGCGCATGCGGGTCATGGTCTGATGGGCGGCCCACAAGGAATCTTCGGGACGGAGGCACACCAGTGGCGTACTCATGACGGCTTGGGCTTGCAGGGTGCTTAAGTTCAGTTCTAGCGCCTGAAACTGAACGATATCTCGTTCAGTCACAATGCCAATTGGGGACAAACGGGTGGCGGGGGTGGCGTCTCCTGGCTGCGTAATCACCACACAGCTCACCCGATGGGTTGCCATGAGTTGAGCTAAATTAAGCACGGTTGACTCAGGGGCAGCATCAACCACTTGGGTCGACATCATTTCTTCAACCCGGCGCAGCTTAAATAGATCAAAGGGTTGCAATACGCTACGGATACTGCCTGGCGTAGCCACCCCCACCACATGCCCCCCCTGATTCACAATCGGCAGATGCCGAATCCGGTGTTTGCGCAAGACACCCAGCACGGCAAAGGGATCTTGCAGATCAGACTCAGGCCGCGTGATGAGTTCTTGAGTCATCACCTCAGCGACTGAGGTCGTGGTGAGGTCGATCTCTCGGGCTGCTAGCTTGACCACATCACGCTCGGTCAAAATGCCCACCAGATGCTCCGCTTCCATGACCAGAACATAGCTTGAGCGCTTAGCGTAATTCTGGGCTGAATCTGAAGCGGGGTTCTGGGAGGCTAAGGCACAACTGCCAGACCCTTGACCCATTAGCGTAATCGCCGTTAAGAGTGACGTGTCAGGAGTCACCTTGAGCAAATGACCATCAAGGGCCGCTTGCAGAGATAAGGATTGCGAAGAAGAGGCGGGTGTCTCTTCTTCCATAGCACCTTTCAAATATTCAGTGTGATTCATAACTTTAGGTAGGGTCAGCGCTAACAAGGCGCAAGCAATTTAGAGGGTGAGACGTTGCTTAATACCCAAAGCAGATAACGCCTTTAACCCATAATTCTGAGGAAAGAACTATCTACTCCTCAGCTTTTTGCTGGGAGCCTCATGGGTATCATCAGGATATTTTCTAAACTCTTTCTAAACTCAATCAATCCGCTGAGGTGCTAATTTATACTTGCTAACAAACGCTTTCGCACCTGATTTAGAAGGACTCCACACATTCCAGTAAGGATTCCCGAGCCCAAGCAGAATTTAACGTATGCCAGGAGGCGGGCTTGAACCGCCGTCACGAGGATTTTCAGTCTTCAACTCTCAAGGATGGGGGCAATCGCCCCCATCCTTGAGAGTTGAAGATCATCCGCTCGATACTTTGCTCAAGTCAGGTTAAATAAATCACTGGCGATGTCTCGTTGGATTTTAGTTGCCTTGAGAGCCGCGATCGCCCGGTTTGCCTTCGTGTCGGTTAGTCCCAGCGTGAAGAAATATCGCTGGCCACAGAACGACCAAATTAGCCTCAGCCGATCTGTTACGACTCGAACGACTACGGTGCCTTTTTTTGACTTCGGCATCGAGATCTCAAGCGATTGAATGATCTCAATTGGATCACAATCTGCGACTACATCTGACGAGATTCGAATACATTTGACATACCCCCGAACTGCTCGAAGGGCAAAATCAGCCAACTTTAAAACAGTAAAACCCCCTATCTCTAGGAGGTTTCAGCCAATCGGAGCGACAGGATTTGAACCTGCGACCCCCACTACCCCAAAGTGGTGCGCTACCAAGCTGCGCTACGCCCCGTTATGCAAAGCAACTTTGCTTCGTTAACTTAACATAAACTCCGGTTTCAAGAACTA
>JBHJJI010000210.1:0-38323 GCA_050042805.1 Leptolyngbyaceae cyanobacterium | reverse complement strand
TCCTGTGCGCTGATGCTGTGCTATTTTTATCCGCTCACCCGCACGGCGCACGCTGAGATTCTGCTGAAACTGAGCGAACAGCGCCGCCAGAAGACGCAGGAGAATGAGGAAGTTGAAGGTTAAAGCAGGTGCCGGCGTGAGTTGGGCTTTTCGTCTGAAGTTCACCCCTCAAACCGGCGCGAATGACGAGGGGTGAGATCAACTCTCTCGCAGTGAGGCCAGCTTTTTGGAGGCCCAGCCAAGAATCCCGATCGCGATCGCCCCGGCCATCAAAATGCCGATCGCGGGTTGAAACACTGGCGTCCACAGGCTATACCAGGTTTCCAATCCAAGATTGAAGTTCATGCTGCGACCGACGACGGCGGTAGCAAACCAGCCAAAACTCGCCAGCACAAAGAAGAGATTAGCGACCAGCAGCCAGTTCAGTCCGTTGAGTACCCGATTCCACATAGTTTTGACGTGCGCTCCTGCGATCGCCCAAATCACTGTCAATCATAGACCCTTAGCGGACTGGCGACTCAATTTAACCAACGCGCAACCTCCAGGCGCACGTCGGGAAAAGCCAGGGGAGCAACGGTACCCGAATTGATGTGAACATCGGATTGATAGCCTTGCGGCAAGGGTTGACGATGGAGCCACAACCGCTGTTGCGGGATGTCGATCACCCAGTATTCGCGGATCTGATGCTGGGCGTAGAGCTGGGCTTTTTGGCCTAAATCGTAGTCTCGGGTTGAGTTGGCAACTTCAATCAGCCAGTAAATATCGGCGGGCGTCGGGTGACGCTGGTCGTAGCGCGACTCGGGCGGCATCGCGATACAAATATCGGGCTGCGGCTCGCTATTATCTGGCAGGGTAATCGGGGCCGCCGTGAAAATGACGGCGCGATCGCCCAAGGCTTGTGCCAGGCTCTTTTCGCTCCGGCGATAGGTGGCTCGATGCATCGGTAATTCAGGGGCCATGTCAACCACATCACCGTCAATGAGTTCGACTTGGCGATCGTTCAACACCCCCGCTGTAATCATGCGGTGATAGTCGGCAATGGTCCATTTGGTAACCGTTCTGCTCATCGCAATAGAGACTTGCTATAGGAAGAATCGAACTAGATATCTTAATTGTAATGGCCCTCAAAACAAGAGAAGCGTTGCCGGTTTTATCTTTGAATTGTGCATCGGTTGCGGCTAACAGGATCGGAATCTTGTGAACGCTATTGAGGGCAGTTACGGCTTCCAAGGAAAGACATAGCCCTCGGCATTGCTCTCAACCTGGGTTTTGACCAGCAAGGATGATGGTTCCGGGGTCTCAACTTCGATACGCAGAACAGCCTGCAGATTTTCATGGCTTACCAGTAGGCCATATTCAGTGAGAAAGCTCACCACTTCAGCTTGACTGCCTGCGGATACAGGGCCGATCAACTCGTTGAAATCCTGACGGCAAGCGGCTTGGATGTCAGCATTCACCATCAGATAGGAGGTGGTGTCGCGATTCACCAGCCATCTGCCAATTCCCCTTGCATCGCGGCTGCTGAAGGGAATACAGACGAGGTGATCGGCGTTCAGCGTCACCGTTTGCCCGATCCAAGGAGCCAGGTTGGGTTCAGTAGAGCGATCTCGTTCGCAACTGGCTAATCCCAGACTGACGACGGTCAAAAGGCCGACAATGGAGAGTCTATTTTTCGTCTTCACGATCAACCTCTCTGCAGGCAATCCTGCACCTCCCACTTTTGGGCACCGCGATTAACTGCTCGACAAGCGCTGCACGGTTTTGCCCTTAAGCCGTTCGTGGGTGGCGGCCAGCAGCGCAGGAATTTTGTCAGCGTGGGGGCTCTGGGCGATCGCGGTGCGAATATCCACTTCATCCAGCTGATCGGCGGGGCGGCCCGGAAACCAATGCCCCCCGTTGCCCAACAGGTTGTAGCGGGCTTCGGCATATTCCTGCATGTCAAAGGCTTCGAGCAGATTGTGCAGCCAGAGGATGATCGGCACGTTGATCTGGCCAGGGGTTTGGTCGGGGCTGGGCAAGCCAATTTTCCAGGTGCGCACCCACTCGCGCCCTAGTGCCGCGATCGCGGCGTCTTCTAACCGTTTGAGGATGGACGGCAGCACCAAGTTGGACTGATCGAGTAAGGGAATGACCTTGAGATGTTCGTCAAAATCGGTGGGTCGCGCCGCCCCCAAACTCAGGGTATGCACTTGGGGATGACTGAGACAAAACAGATCGTTGAATAGGATGGGGCTCAGAGGGGCACAGAGATCTACCAGCTTTTGTGGTGGGCTGTAAAGGTGGCCGCCTTTATCGGTAGGGCTGATGATGAATACGCCCATATCTTGCCGAGTCGCGGCGGCGATCGCGGGCCAGTTATCTTGATTGATGTAGTACCAGTGCAGGTTCACATAGTCGAATTCGCCGGTGTTGATGGCGTCCACAATCACATGGGTCGGCCCATGGGTCGAAAAGCCAATGTGGCGAATCCGACCCTGCTGCTGGAACTGGCGAGCCACGTCAAGACAACCGCCGGGACGCACGGCATAGTCCAACAGCTCGGGGGTATTGATACCGTGAATGCCGAGCAGATCAATATAGTCGAGCTGCAGGTTTTGCAAGGATTGCTGCAGGGTCGTGCGAAAGGCTTGGGCATCCGCCTCGGGCGACACCTTGGTTTGCACGATCAGCTGCTCGCGGGGAAACTGGGGCAGCACTTGGCCGAGCTGAATCTCGGAGGTGCCGTAGCCGCGTGCCGTCTCAATGTGATTGATGCCCACGGCCAGTGATTGCCGAATCGTCGCGGCTAAATTTTCCTGATTTTTGCGTGGAATGTCTCCCTGAGGTACGTCCTTCCAGGAATGCTGGTAGCGCATGCCCCCACAGGAGAAAACGGGCATCTGCAATTCAGTACGGCCAAAGCGTCGGTATTGCATCGTGAATAAAAAAGATTGCCGTGATGAGTTTAGACGGTTTTTATCCTAACGGCATTAGCCCCTGCTCGGCGTCGAGAAAGCATGCTGCCATGGGCGGACTGTGAGGCTCGGCCGTGATGTCTGTAGGCGTCAGAGCGAACGACCACTCTGTCTGCTGCTGCAAGCTTGTGAGGTTACCTCGCAGAATCCACAGAAGAGCCAGGCTCTACGGCATCCAGAGGTCGGCGGCGATCGCCTGCTGCCAATACTTAACAGACAAATCGGCACGAAAAAGCTGATCAAAATGTCAACATCCAGCGATTGCGCTTGAAGTAGGCACAGATTTTGCAGAAATCAATTCAGGTTGGCCAGACAACAGCTTGATCAGGTCACCCCCAATGCCTGAAATCACCATCAGATCAGCTTTTTAATTCTGACTTCTTCATTCCGCATTCTGCTATATCTACGTCGTAATCATGACGTTGGCTGCCATCAAGCGAGAACTTGTGGCTGCGCGTCCCATGCTGACAGCCTTTCTCGCTTCCCTGAGGGCAAAATCCGGGCTGAGACTTTTCGTTGATAAACTCAGGACAGCCTGCTCAACTTACGCATCCCGAGAGTTGAGTGTATGGTCAGACTGGGCGCCCCGAGGAGATGTCACCAAGCCTAATCGGAGGAGGGCTTTAATCAGTGTGTGGTGATCGCAGGATGTAATCTCCAGGACGTCAAGCACTCGTCGAAGATTTGCTGAGGCCCCACTGACGAGAGTGTTTTTGCAAATTCTAGGCAGCAAATCAGCTGCTCCCTGGGGCAATGCCCACTGCCTTTCCGCATTTACAATGTGAGGCTGAACGCCGTTGACCAATAAAATTTTGGTTGCCAATTGATACTTTTGTTGCCAGCGACAAAGTTGCAGCGGTTGTAGGTGATGTAAGCGAGTATCGACAACAATCAGATCTGGCAGGGCACGCTTGTGATGCAGTGTCTTGAGCGCTTGAGGCAGAGAGACATCAGGCGATTCCCAAATCACAGAAAGATTCTGCGATCGCAAAATAGCGGACCAGATTTGCCCCTGCAATCCATTCGGAAAAACCATCACAACAAATTTCTCCAGGCGATTTTCGCTTAGATAACCGTTGCTATCCGCTATTTGATCGACTGTGGTGTGCTCCCATCTGCCCATTTCTTGTATACGTTCTCCAAAAAATAGTTTTTAACAAGCTAGTAGGGGGTGGCATTGCCTACACTTTTTATAGACTTACGGGGGTGATCAATGCATAAATTTGTGTTGATTAGCCCTATATGTTGGGCTTTGTACTTTAGGGCTGAAAGCTCATTGATTAAGAAAATCTTAAGGACTTTAAATCCGAAGCGTGATTAAGGTTTGAGCATTCTCAAAAACAGCCAAAGCGGTTACGGCAGTGCCGATGCTCCGTCACTATGCGCTGAAGGATGGCTTCTCCAGCAATCCGATAACGAATTCTATAATCAATCTAGCGTCGGGAGGCGAAGGGGGCGGCGCGAGACGATTGCTAAAGGTAATCCTATTGATTTAGTCGTCAGGGGAGTGTGAAAGAACCGATAGGGGCACGAGACGGGGCAGCGGTTTTCACATTAGCAATCTACGTGCAAACTGGGTTTGATGTATCAATTTTACCCAGAAAATAAGGAGACACGCGGATTTTAGATAAAGCTAGCGTCTCTCAAGATGAAGACGACATGAAAACGCCCAGGCACCAGCGTGCAGAGGGAATGGCGTGATTGAACCGCTGGCATCCGTTACCCGTATTTTGCAATAGAACCCTCGGTATCGATGCAAGCAGTCGATTGCATCGGGAAAAACTGCCTATGGTTCAATGGGAAATCGGCCCAGGCGTTGAACGGCTACGACCCTGGGCAAGAAATCCATGATTCAGTGGCGGCGATCTCTATAGGCTGCGCACCGAGGCCTTGCCGTCTTTGACTTCGCCCACTAAAACTTCAGTCGCGACGCCAACAAACAAGCCGTTTTCGAGCACGCCGGGAATGTTGTTGAGGGCCTTCTCCATCTCGGCAGGTTCAGCGATCGCGTCAAACTTGGCATCTAATACCATATTGCCCTGGTCAGTAATCACCGGGCCGTCTTTGTTGATGCCCATGCGCAGTTCGACCTTAGCGCCATAGCCTGCCAAGGCGCGAGTCACAGGAGCTACCGCCATCGGCAGCACCTCGACGGGCAACGCAAAGGTCGAGCCCAGCTTATCCACCAGCTTGGAGCTGTCTACCACCACGATGAACTTTTCGGCTAGGCCATCGACAATTTTTTCGCGGGTGTGGGCGGCACCGCCCCCCTTGATCAGATTGAACTGGGCATCGACTTCATCAGCGCCATCGATCGCCACATCAATATAATCAACTTCATCCAGCGTGGTCAGAGGGATGCCGTGCTTTTTGGCCAATACTGACGCCTGAAAGGAGGTGGGCACGCCCTTGATATCGGTCAGTTCACCGCTGGCCAACCGTTCGCCAATAAATTGATTCGCAAAAGCGGTCGTCGAGCCGGTGCCTAAGCCAACGACGGTGCCCGACTTGACCTGCGCCGCGGCGGCCCGTCCGACTTCTTGCTTCATCAGCTTGACCGGGTCCATCTCTGCCATGATGCTCTCTCCCAACTTATAATTCCGTCGCTAACAGCATGACCCAAAGTGGGCACCGTTTCTAGACCCCGTCAGGTCTCAACGCTTTGAGTTTGCAAAATTCCATAGCCATCGGCGGTTTCGCCGACGATCACCACATCAATGGTGACGGTGCCGACACGAAAAACGCGCACGCGATCGCACTCAGTTTGCAGGTAGTCGAATAGCGTCTGGTGCTGCTGGTGGATCGCTTTGCCCTCAGGGCCATAGGCTCGACAGCGCTGCTTGATCTGCGCCATCAACTCATCCAGGGAGCTTTCAGTCACTGAAACGTCCTCAGCGCGACGCAAGACTTGACGAATTTCTGCGGCATCGCCCGTGGTCAAAGTCCAGGTGGGCACTGTCCACGGGGCTTCGGTTTCGCTGGGTAGCCACAACCCAGCAGTGAGCTGCTTAAGCTGAGCGGTGAGTTGACGATTCGTCATCCGGCCTATGGTTCCAAACTGGGACTGAGCTGAAATTTCACGAAAGAATATTCCATTCCACCGTAGCGCTAATTCTGCGGCGGTACCTCGGTGCCGTCTGCCGATTACCCCATGCATGGTTGCCATAACATTGATGTCAGAAATGTAGGCGTAAGCCTCGCTCTTTGACATCGAATTAACGAATGAGATCGCCTCATCCCTCTAGGCTCGCAGTCAGGCAGAAATTAACCTCCAGCTCCTTCGGCTCTCTAGCCCCCGGTTCCAGCACCACACAAGTAATGCGAAACTTACGCCAGCTCTCCTAGCCGCCGATTTGAGACATCGTGCGACTATAAGCGCCGGTTGTTCCTGAGTCGCGCATTTTGAAGTTGATCTCCGGTTTCGCGTCCACGAGATTTGCAACTAAATCGCGAATTTCCTCCAACGGCGTACCTTGACGCAGCAGTTCGCGCAGGTTGATCTGACCGGTTTCGTTCAGCAGGCAAGGGCGCAGCCAGCCATCGGCAGATAGGCGCATGCGGTTGCAGCGATCGCAAAAACACTCTGACATTTGGCTAATAAAGCCCACCGTGCCCAGCGCGCCCGGAATCTGAAACACGTCGGCGGGGCCATTACCGCGCACGCTGCCCTCGGCTAGTCCCCAGCGATCGCGAATGCGCTGGCGCAGTTCCTCGGAGGCAATCCAGCCGCTGTTTTCAAACAGATCGCCGTTGCCAATCGGCATAAACTCGATGAACCGCACGTGCCATTCGCGATCGCGGCTAAGGGCGGCCAGATCCAAAATTTCGCTATCGTTGACGCCGGGAATCACCACAACGTTTAGCTTCAGCGGTGAGAAGCCGATCTGGTGAGCGACTTGAATGCCTTCCCACACGTCATGCCAGCGCGAGCGCCCGCGACCGCCCACAATCGCTTGAAACGTGTCGGGAGCGAGGGAATCGAGGCTGATATTGAGTCGTCGCAGGCCCGCCTGCCACAGCGCCTCAGCCTTTTTCGCCAACAAAAAGGCATTGGTCGTCATCGAGAGATCTTGGGTCTGGGGCAGCTGGGCGATATCGGCCACAATTTCCACCACGTCGGGACGCAGCAGCGGCTCCCCCCCGGTGAGGCGAAAGCGGGTGAACCCGGCGGGTACAAACACCCCCTGCAGCAGCGATCGCAACTCGGCCCGAGTAAGCCAGTCTTGCTGCAGCGCATAGGTCAAATCTGCGCCCTCGGGCATGCAGTACTGACACTGAAAATTGCAGCGATCGATCAGACTGATGCGGAGATAGTCGATGGCGTTCATAACAACAGCAAACCCTACTGGCGAATAAACTGGGCGAAGATCGCGGCCATGGGGCGCGATCGCTCTCAACTTTAACAACATCTTAATTGCCAAAGTATGTCGGCTGAGACAAAAGCTTCTCAACCTAGAGCGGGCTATACGCTGCCGGTGTTTGCCGGTGCCAGTGCGATCGCCGCGCTGCAACTGCTGTTGGATGCGACCCAGGCTGCCGCGTCCGTCACCGTTGATTTGGTGAATCCGGCTCGGTCAGCCGAGATTGCGATTGAGCAGGTCGCGCCGCTGCCCGATGGTGCCGTGCTGGCGATCAGCCGCAGCGACCCTGGCGACAATCTGGATATCACTCGCCACACGCCCGTTTGGGCGATCGCCGCTTGGGGCGCAGATTGGCAAACAGAGCGCCTCCAGATTGACGGTGGCGAGGGGCTAGGCCGACAGGTCAACGCCGATCAGCAACCGGCGATTTATGCCTATGCCCAGACTTTGTTGCAAGCGAATCTACTGCCGTTGCTGCCGGAAGGGCGATCGCTGCGGGTGACAATTGTGCTGCCGGAAGGGCGATCGCTGGCCTTGCGCACCTCTAACGCGGCCTTTGGCGTGGTAGACGGCCTGTCACTGCTGGGCACCTCGGGCATTGCCGAGCCGCTGAGTGCGCCGGGACAGTTGGCGGCATTTCGGCAAACGGTGCGGGAGCGGGCGACGGAATTCACCACGCTGGTCTTTTGTGTGGGCGAAAACGGGTTAGACAAAGCCCTGTCGCTGGGCATTCGGCCCGAGCAGCGGATCAAAACCGGCAACTGGATCGGGCCGCTGCTGGTGGAAGCGGCCCTCAACGGCGTGCAGAATATTTTGCTGCTGGGCTACCACGGCAAGCTGATCAAGCTAGCCGGTGGCATTTTTCATACCCACCACTATGTGGCCGATGGCCGACAGGAAATTTTGACCGCGATCGCGGCCGCTCAAGGCTTACCGACTATCCATGTGCAGCACCTGCTGCAGGCCCAGACGATGGAAGCGGGCCTCACTTATCTGCGGCAGTTAGACGACCAGGAGCAGATGACCTGGGTGTCGCAAAGTTACCAAACGCTCGTGCAGCGGATCGATGAGCGAGCGGCAGCCTATCTGCGGGCCAATGCCGATCGCTCAGTCGTCGTCGGCTCGGCGGTGTTTGACCGCTCGCGCGAGATTGTTGCCATCAGCGATCGCGGGCAGGCACTCTTGCAAACTCTTTTGGTAAGCTAGGAGGAATATTTTTTTCGCTGCCCACTTAGCCTCTCGTCTGCGCCGGTGTGAACGGGTCAAACGGGAGATTTTTGCTTATCTTTTTTTAAGTCGTTTTTTGCTTTTTCTCCCGTTCAATCACGCTCGACTGCCCCGTTCCTGATTGGCTGCTAACGCTGACGAGCTACACCTTTCAAGTTCTTCACTCATTCACAGGATTTCTGCCGTGACTCTGCAAACCCAAACCGCGACAACCCCTGATGAGCCCAGTACGGCGAGACTTGATCGCCAAATGTTGGTGATCTTAGATTTTGGGTCGCAATATTCTGAGCTGATTGCCCGCCGTATTCGCGAGACCGAAGTTTATTCCGAGGTGCTGTCCTATCGCACGACGGCGGAGCAGCTGCGACAGCTCAATCCCCAGGGCATCATTTTGTCCGGTGGGCCGAACTCGGTCTACGACGAACGTGCCCCCCATTGCGACCCGGAGATCTGGAATCTAGGCGTGCCGGTGTTGGGGGTTTGTTACGGCATGCAGCTGATGGTGCAGCAGCTGGGCGGCCAGGTCGAGCGGGCCGAACGGGCCGAATACGGCAAAGCTTCTTTGACCATTGATGATCCCACGGATCTCCTGACTAATGTCGAAGATGGTTCCACGATGTGGATGAGCCATGCCGACTCGGTGACCAAAATGCCCGCCGGGTTTGAAATATTGGCTCACACCGACAACACTGCCAGCGCGGCGATCGCCGACCACACCCGCAAGTATTACGGCGTGCAGTTTCATCCCGAGGTGGTGCATTCTAAAGGGGGGCAGGCGCTGATTCGCAACTTTGTCTATCACATTTGCGACTGTCAGCCCACGTGGACGACGGAAGCCTTTATCGAAGAAGCGGTGCGCGAAGTCCGGGCCCGCGTGGGCGAGCGCCGCGTGCTGCTAGCGCTGTCCGGCGGGGTCGATTCTTCGACCCTGGCATTTTTGTTGAACAAGGCCATTGGTGACAAGCTGACCTGCATGTTCATCGACCAGGGCTTTATGCGCAAGGGCGAGCCCGAGCGGCTGGTGAAACTGTTTGAAGAGCAGTTCCATATCAATGTCAGCTACGTCAACGCCCGCGATCGCTTCCTCGAACAGGTCAAGGGCGTCACCGATCCAGAGGTCAAGCGCAAGCGCATCGGCCATGAATTTATTCAGGTGTTCGAAGAAGAGTCGCGCCGTCTCGGACCGTTTGATTACCTGGCTCAAGGCACCCTGTATCCCGACGTGATTGAATCCGCCGACACGAATGTCGATCCCAAAACGGGAGAGCGGGTCGCCGTCAAAATTAAGAGCCACCATAACGTCGGTGGCCTGCCTAAAGACCTGCGGTTCAAGCTCGTCGAACCGCTGCGAAAACTATTTAAAGATGAGGTGCGCAAGCTTGGGCGATCGCTCGGCCTGCCCGAAGAAATCGTCCGCCGTCATCCCTTCCCTGGCCCTGGCCTGGCCATTCGCATCCTGGGCGAAGTCACCGCCGAAAAGCTCAACATTCTGCGCGATGCCGACTACATCGTGCGCGAAGAAATCCGCAACCGAGGGATGTACCACGACTTTTGGCAGGCCTTTGCAGTGCTGTTGCCTGTGCGCAGTGTTGGTGTTATGGGCGACCAGCGCACCTACGCCTATCCCATCGTGCTGCGGTTTGTCTCCAGTGAAGACGGTATGACTGCCGACTGGTCGCGCACCCCCTACGATCTGCTGGAAGCCATTTCCAATCGCATTGTTAATGAGGTCAAGGGCGTCAACCGCGTCGTTTATGACGTCACCTCCAAGCCGCCCGGAACCATTGAGTGGGAGTAGGGAGCGAATTCGGATTGCGGAAAGGAGGATCCTGTTAGAGGAGTTTAGTTTCCTAAATTGGTCTATAGGGAACGGGGAAATCCTATGGGCATAAGGCGACAAAAGGGAATTAGTGCTCAAGAACAGGGACTGCGTTACTTGCTTAATGATCTCTGTGTAGATTATGGCCACTGTATTCCCACAGATGACCAAAATTGGCTTGCTGGCAGGGAGGAGATTACAGCTGATGAGTTTGCGGCTGAATTACTTCAGATCGAAGGTTATGGTCTAGAGCCAGAACGGATTCAACTGATCAAACAGCTATTTGCCGATCAGTTTGGCACCGAGGTCTTAATAAGGAATCAGGAAAAGCGATAGAGTCAGCTTAAGTTACTCAGAATTTTTCTGACCTCATCAATGGCCAATCTCTGGCAGCACCGACTTATGGCCAAGCCGCCTTATTCCAGACGCTCATATCCTGGTTGTGGAAGCTTATATGACGTTATCTCCCAGTCGCCTGGCACCACTGAGTGTGAATAAAAGGCGAATGCGGAATTTGAAGTGCGGAATTCGGAGTGCGGAATTTGAAGTTTGAGAGGTGCGATCGCTCATCGTAAACGAGCTGATTGGAGGTCTCTCAACCCGATGAAAACACTGCTTATTGCCACCGCCACTCTTTTCTCGCTGGCGGTACCTGCCCACAGCCAAACCGTGCTTACCTGCCCGGTATACGCTTACGAAACCTACATTCCGGTTGAAGAAGTGTATTCGTATGATGACCCCGAACCCGCCTTTATCGATGGAGAAACCGAAGGCAGTCGGGTCAATGTGAGAACCGGGCCAGGGTTAGATTACGAGGCCACCGCCTACGGACTGGTCGGTGAAGACGTGGAGATCATCGGTCAAGCCTTTAGTCGGGAATGCGAAACCTGGATTCAAGTCCAGTTTCCCAGCTCCGAGCACGTGGGTTGGGTGCACAACGACTTTATTGGCCTCGACTACGCCCGAGGCTGGTGGGACTGAGAATGGAATAATTAACGGTTTGCCTTAAGTCCGCGATCGCCCCAATATCGACTTTTATCGGGTCATGCTCGGGCATCTTAAAAGAGCGGTCATCGCTACGACGAAGGTCGCTAAATCCGCCGTCCATTTACTCAACGTCATTTTTGCGTGGGGCTAGAGATACCGTGGAATTCTCTCAAATCCCTGAGTCGTTTGCTGTAGAGATCAAGCAGCGGCTCGCTCAAACAGAATTAGAGCACAACGTCAAAATTTTGTATGCCTGTGAGTCGGGCAGTCGGGCCTGGGGATTCGCCTCGCCTGATTCTGACTACGACGTGAGGTTTATCTACGCTCACCCGGCAGACTGGTACTTGTCATTTGACGTGGAGCGACGCCGTGACGTGATCGAGTACCCCATCGTTGACGAAATCGATTGCAACGGCTGGGATATTCGCAAGGCGCTTTACCTCTTTACTCGCACTAACGGTGCTCTTTTGGAATGGCTAAACAGCCCGATTCGTTACATCGAGGTGGGGGACTGCGCTGAGCAGCTGCGAGCCCTAGCAGAGGTCACCGCTAACAGCGTGGCGCTGGGTTATCACTACAGTCACATGGCACGAGGACAGTCCGCGAAGATTCTACATCGTGACCCAGTTCGTTTGAAGAAGTACTTCTATGTTTTGCGTCCACTACTTGCCATTCGTCATCTGGAGCAGGGGCTTGGTGTCCCTCCGGTCGAGTTTCGGCGGTTAGTCGATAAGACTGCGCCCAAGTCATTGGTGCCCCTCATTGAGGAGCTGTTGGCGTTAAAAATCCAGTCTCCAGAACTGGGCCTGGGTAAACCCGTGCCAGAGCTGAACGAATTTATCGAGCATGAGTTAGATCGCCACAGCGATGAATACGACGGGTTAGGCCGCCCTGACCTCGTCGATAAGAGCGCAGTTCTGGAACGACTGAACGAAATATTTAGAAAGGCCGTCTGTGAAGCGCCCGGTGATGCAAAATTCTTCGGCTCTCTTAGTCTCTAAAGGAAATCTCATGGCAAGATCATGAGGTAAGCGACTGCCCCGAACGAGAACTCTACCCCCATGACGGCCACCATCCCCAATCTTCCCAGTCAATACGACCCCTCTCTGACGGAAGAGAAATGGCAAACAGCTTGGGAAGCCCGCCATGTCTTCAAGGCTGATCCCGATCATCCGGGAGAGCCCTTCTGTGTAGTCATTCCACCGCCCAACGTCACGGGCAGCCTGCACATGGGCCACGCTTTTGAGAATGCCCTGATTGATACGCTAGTGCGTTATCAGCGGATGCAGGGGCGCAATACTCTATGGCTACCGGGCACTGACCACGCCAGCATTGCCGTGCAAACCATTCTAGAGCGGCAGATTAAAGCGGACGGGAAGACGCTGGAAGACTTGGGACGTGAGCAGTTTTTAGAGCGGGCATGGCAATGGAAAGCGGAATCGGGCGGCACCATTGTGGGGCAGTTGCGGAAGCTCGGCGTTTCGGTTGACTGGAGCCGCGAACGCTTCACGATGGATAAAGGGTTATCGAAGGCGGTGGTCAAAGCGTTTACCCAGCTCTATGACGAGGGCTTGATCTATCGGGGCAACTACATGGTGAACTGGTGTCCTGCCAGTCAGTCCGCCGTCTCCGATCTGGAAGTGGAGCCCACGGAGGTTAACGGTCATCTGTGGCATTTTCGCTATCCGCTGACGGATGGCTCCGGCTATTTGGAAGTGGCGACCACGCGCCCCGAGACGATGCTGGGCGATACCGCCGTGGCGGTGAATCCGGAGGACGATCGCTATCGTGACTTTGTGGGCAAAACCCTAACCTTGCCCATCATGGAACGCGAAATTCCGATCATTGCCGATGACTATGTGGACAAGGAATTTGGCACCGGCTGCGTTAAAGTAACGCCCGCCCACGACCTCAATGACTTTGCTATGGGCCAGCGCCACGACCTGCCCCGCATCACCATCATGAACAAAGACGGCACGATGAGTTCTGACGCCGGGCCGTTTGAAGGGATGGATCGGTTTGAAGCGCGGAAAGCCGTGGTCGATCGCCTGCGGGATGACGGCTTTTTGGTGCGCATCGAAGACTATCAGCACACGGTGCCCTATAGCGATCGCGGCAAAGTGCCCGTGGAACCGCTGCTTTCGACCCAGTGGTTTGTCAAAATCGAGCCCCTGGCCCAGAAAGCACTGGCGGCCTTGGACAATCACAATTCACCCAAGTTTGTGCCCGAACGGTGGACGAAGGTTTACCGCGATTGGCTGGTGAGTCTGCGCGACTGGTGCATCTCCCGACAGCTGTGGTGGGGCCACCAAATTCCGGCCTGGTATGCCGTCAGCGAAACCGATGGTGAGATTCGCGACAATACGCCTTTTGTGGTGGCGGCGAATTTTGATGAAGCCGAGGAGAAAGCGATCTCTCAGTTTGGCGAAGATGTGTTGCTGGCCCAAGATCCGGACGTGCTGGATACGTGGTTCTCGTCAGGTCTGTGGCCGTTTTCGACGATGGGCTGGCCCGATGAGAGCGCTCCAGACTTTCAAACCTATTACCCCACCACGACTTTGGTGACCGGGTTTGACATCATCTTTTTCTGGGTGGCCCGCATGACGATGATGGCCGGACATTTCACCGACCAAATGCCCTTCGAGGCTGTCTACATTCATGGCCTGGTGCGGGACGAAAACAATCAAAAAATGTCGAAGTCCAAGGGCAACGGCATTGATCCGCTCATTTTGATCAACAAGTACGGCACCGATGCTCTCCGCTACGCGCTCATTCGTGAGGTCGCTGGGGCCGGTCAAGACATTCGCCTGGAATACGATCGCAAAACTGACGAGTCCGTCTCGGTGGAGGCCTCACGCAACTTCACCAACAAGCTGTGGAACGCGGCCCGGTTCGTGATGATGAACCTCGAAGGGCAAACCCCGACGCAGCTTGGCGTCCCCAATCCTGCCACCCTCGAACTGGCCGATCGCTGGATTTTGTCGCGTTACAGCGGCGTCTTGCAGCAGGTGCATACCGACATGCAGAAGTACGGCTTCGGCGAAGCGACCAAGCATCTTTATGACTTTGTCTGGGGTGACTTTTGCGACTGGTATATCGAGCTGGTGAAACCGCGCCTACAGGGGGATGGCGACTCTAAACGAGGGGCTCAGCAAACCCTGGCCTACGTCCTTGATGGTATTTTGCGATCGCTGCATCCCTTTATGCCCCACATTACGGAAGAGATCTGGCACACCCTCAACCAGATGGATGAGGATGAGTTTCTAGCGGTGCAGGCCTATCCCACTGCCGATGGGGCGGTAATCAATCCGACGCTGGAACATGAGTTTGATCTGCTGTTTGGCACCCTGCGCACGATTCGCAACCTGCGGGCCGAAGCCGGTATCAAGCCCAGTGCTCGCATTGAGACCATTTTGCAGTCAGCTAATCCCGCTGAGCGACGAATTTTAGAATCTACCCAGCCCTACATTCTGGCGTTGGGCAAAGTCGAAACGCTCACCATTCGAGGCGATGCGGTCGCTGAGTCACCGGCCACGACTCCGACTGCAACCTCAGACACGGCAACTGACCTGAATAGCCCCGTGACGGACGCAGAAACGGCGGATGTCCTGAGTCCTCCGGCGAGTTTGAGGCCGGATACTGAAACGGCTGATGGGTTCAGCTTCAGCGCGATCAAGGCTGAGGTGACTGACTTTTGGGTGACGATGCGTCCTCTCTTAGAGGAGCCGCTGACCTATATCCAGCGCTTTTTTAGCGATTTTCGGCGACCCGCTGGCTCGTTGATATTGTTTGCAGCGCTTTTAATTACGCTGCAGGTGTTATCCGCGATCGTCAGTACCTTAGAAAGTCTGCCGCTAATTGCGCCGCTGCTTAAGCTGGTGGGTATCGGCTACACTACCTGGTTTGTGAGCAAAAATCTGCTGTATGCGCCCAAACGTCGCCAAACCTGGCAGCAGTTGGCCCACTGGCGTCAAGAGGTGATGGGCGAGGCTAAAGACTGGATCAACCGCCAAACAGCGGCCCGGCCAGCGGCCTCTACTGAGGTGGCACCGGCACCCATCACGTCCGTTGCTCAGTCCACTGCCGACACGGCTGCAGTCTTAGAAACCGCTGAAATATCACCGATGACAGCTTCATCGACGCCCCCTCTTAAAATGTTCGCCGGTGTCGTGGGAACGGTGCAGGTGTTGATTCCGCTGACGGGGCTTGTTGATGTGGATGCCCTCAAGGCCAAAATCGAAAAAGACCTGGCTAAAGTCGAGGGGGAAATCAAATCGCTCTCGGGACGGCTCGGAAATCCCGGATTTGTCAATAAAGCCCCTGAAGACGTGGTACAGGGAGCCCGCGACGCCCTCACTGAAGCGGAGACTCAAGCCGAGATTTTGCAGTCTCGTTTAGCCATGCTCTGATTTTTTGAACGCTGGCATCAAAGTCACTGAGATGGCTGGGCACCCTAACAGAAAAAATGGCTGGGGTTGATCTGCCCGCGTCAAGCGATTAGGTTTGGCTGTGGGCAGTTTGTTTTTGGAACAAGGACTCGCTGTTTGCATCAATAGAACTGAGGCCTTGCCCCCTGGAATTCCACCCCCTGGAGGATTCTCAAATCTAAGCCTTCAGAATGGGACTAAGGGACGAGACTGATTCTGCCCTCAGTTCTGGCTAAGAACGATTACCTATTCGGTTGCTCACCCACTAATCTGCAGTGAAATTTAGCATTGTTATCACCACCTACAACCGACTTGAGTTTCTGAAGCGCGCGATCGCCTCTGCCCTCAATCAAACGGTGCCCTGCGAAGTCGTCGTCGTCGATGATGCCTCAACGGATGATACCGAGGCCTATGTTCGCAGTCTGGGAAACCCGGTTATTTACCATCGCAATGCGACCAACCTCAACCATGCTGGCAGTGTGAACGCGGGTGTCGAGGTCTCCACCGGAGACTGGATCAAGTTCCTCGATGATGATGATTACCTGGCCGAAGACTGCGTTGAGAAAATGGGCCAAGCGATCGCCCAGCATCCTCAAGCGGTGCTCTGTTCCTGCCGGTCGATTCAAGTTGATGAGCATGGCCATGAGCTGCGCCGGACCGGTGCAGTGGGGCCTGGTCAGATGTTTTATGTGCCCCAAGCCGCCATTCACTATGGCATGCTGCTTGAGCAAACGCCCATCGGCACGCCTGTACAAGTGGCGGCCCAACGCCAAGCCTTTTTGAAAGCGGGTGGGTGGGATATCACAGAGCCCACTAACTACGACGATATTGACGCTTGGGTTAGAATTGCGGCCTATGGCGACGCGTTATTTCTCAATGACCATCTGGCCTACCGCACCCTATGGTCAGGTGGATTTGAGCAAAGGAAGAATCTCAAAGGCCGGGCAGATCTGAACGTCATCATTAAAGAGCGGATCTATGGCCACATACCCACAGAGGAAGCTCAGCAATCCAACTATCCTTCCATCGACATCATCAGCCAATACGTGTATTTACACTGGGGGTTAGTTGCCCTCTCGCAACGCAAACTCTCCATGGCTAGCGCTCTTTTGTTTCCGGTTTGCCTGAAACTGGCTCCTTGGCGTTTACTTTGGCAAATTCGTCGCACTCGCCGTCATGCTGAGCAAACGCTGGTGCCCAAACTTCCGATCGCGTAAATCATCGCTTTGGCCCAATTGCTCAGGACACCTCGTCAGGAAATCGGACTCAGTGCATCCGCAATCAGGTTCGTAGTCTCGTCCTAACTGGAGTGATGACTGCTATATGGCTCCTCTAGTCTGGCCGCCTTATACCCGTTCTCAGTGATCGGACTCCCGATGCAATCTTGGAAAAGCTGGGGGGCGAGGGGCAGGGGAGCCAGATCTTTAGCCTTGTTTCAGAGAATCGGTAAGTAGGTTGGTGTATAAAGTTCGAGGCACTTTAAGAAAGGTAAACAACCTTGAACCCTTGTCCACAAACGCTTTTAGGTGATAGGCGCGTTGTTATGTACCTCGGTTTAATTAGCCCAACTTACTTGTTACCCACATTTCGCAGGTTGAAAGACATAAAAAGGTATTTTATCGGATACCCTAAAACGCTTACCGTGTAAGCATTTTACCATTTTTGGGATGTTCAATTCTTAACCGCTGAAAAGCAGACTCACATTGAAGCAGAGCTTCCGGCATAAACGCCAGTAACGCTGACCTTTCAGTCCGACCTGTCGACCGCGATCTCGCTCAGAAAACCCAACCAGCGTTCATCAAGACACCCAAATTGATGCAGAACGCAGCGAGCCCAAGATTACTCCATTCCAGTCCCTATTGCTGAAAGCCTTATTGGACAAGGCTTTGAAAACCATGCGGTTTGGTGAGAGGACCTGCGAAATGTCGGTTGTTAGACAATTCTCTGAACCCGCCGATTCTAAAAACTTCTAGGGTCTGTGTGTGATCGCATTGAGCCCTTGAGGCATCTGTACTCTCTTCAATTCAATGCGCCTACCTCCCAAGCCTTGCCGATATTTCGCCCCGTTCAATCCGCTCTATGGTTAACTACCGAGGCAGCTTGCTCCCCTGATACTGCTTGGGCGTCACGCCTACTATGGCCTTAAACGTCTTGGTGAAATGGCTCTGGTCTGTGAATCCGACCTCACATGCGACGGTGACCGATGAGTACCCGCTGGTCAACAGTGTTTTAGCCTTAGCAATCCGCACGTGAATCAGATAAGCATGGGGCGGCAACCCCGTTGCGCGTTGAAACACCCGTGAAAGATGATAAGGACTCAAGCCGGTCAATTTAGTCAAATCCTGCAGCACAATCTTGTCTGCATAATAGACGTGCAGGTAGTCTCGGATTTGGTTGACCGCCCTCGATTCATGACCCTGTTGATCCGTCAATCTAGACTGACTGTGCCGCTGGACGAGTTGGGCCAAAGCTTCTAGTAAGACTGATTCGGCGGGGAGGGCTGTTTGTGGATTGGCCTGCGACAGCAGCTGGTGAAAATTGACAAATTTCCTGGCCAGTAGCGGATCGGTAATAATCGGTTCTTGAAAGCAGGGTGGCGATGCCCCAAAACCTAGCTGGGCAAACAGAGTGACCCTGGGATAGCAGACTCGGAAGCTCCAGCCAGTGGCATCGGCGGCCACATTACTGTGAACCGCTTCGGGCGGAATCACCACTAAACTGCCCACTGCCGCTAAATGGGTTGCGCCTCGATAGCCTACCTGCTCCGCTCCCTGCGTAATGACGCCGATGCAAAATTCCTCATGCAGATGGCGGGGGAAGCGATGGTGACGATAGGTCGCATGGAGCACCTCTAAATCCTGAAAGAGGTCAGTTCGCCAGGCTTGGGCGTGTTCGCCTAGCTGTTGGCCATGCGGGTCGGGTATGCAGTTGACAGTCATGCGGATTTGGGATTTAGGGTCAGCAGCGTGATCGCACTCAGCAAGAGGACGGCCCCGAGTACGCCTGTCAGCGACATCGGCTCTCGAAAGAAAAAGACGCCTAGCAAGGTTGCCGTTAGGGGCTCTAGCAATACCAAAACGCCCGCTGCTGTCGCTGACGTATGCCTCAAGCCAATCATATAAATACCGTAGGCGATCGCGGTGGTGACGATGCCCAAATACAGCAGCCAGGGCAGAACTTTCACCCAATCTTGCCAGGGCGGTTGCCAGGCCAATGTCGGCAATAAAAATAGGGCGGCGATAGTGAACCCAGAGGCGGCGATCGCCAGCGGTGGCTGGCTAGCTAGCTGCACTTTTGCCATCACCGCGTAGCCCGCATAGCCAAGGGCGGCCCCAAACGACAGCACAACGCCGAGGAAAAAACGAGGGTTGGCCGCGATCACCTCCGGCCTAGCCACCAGCAAAACAGTCCCAGTAATCCCCAAAAACAGCGCCCCATAAACTTTTGGGGTCAGACGCTCGCCCAAGCGCCAGGCGGCCAATAGGGCAATAATCAAAGGCGACGAACAAATTGCCACCAGAGCGGTAACCGCCACACCGCTGAGGGGCACCGCACAGAAGTAGCAGACCTGATAGGCGGCGATGCAGGCGCCCATCCCTAGCTGTGTTGTGCCCCTCTGACGGGGCCAGTGCCAAAAGTCAGGGTCGCGGCCAGCCATCAGCAACAGCCACGGTGAAGCCAGCGCCATGCGCCAAAACCCCACCACTAAAGGGTTCAGACTGGTCGTTTGATTGAGCAGCACCATCGCAGTGCCCGTGGTGCCCCAAGCAATTGCAGCCAAACAAATCAGCAATAAATTAACCGACATCAGACTCGACGGAATCAGCTTCGCTACTCTATCGAAGCAGCCAACCCGAGTCTTGTAATTTCTTGCGGTGAGGTGCTGTTACTTGAAAAGTCCGTTTGGGGCTGACTCAACGTGTCTGATCGGCAAGTAGGGCTCCAGCAGAGACTGAATTAGAAGGGCGTTATACCAGTTCTCAGAGATCGGATTCCCCATGCAATCCTGGCAACGCCGGGGAGCTGGGGGGTAGGGGAGCCAGATCGGTAGCCTTGTTTCAGAGCATCGAGATTAACGGTTCTGATGCCCGAATTGTCATCTCAAAATCTCATTGTTTTTCTACTTGCCGGCGGCGAGGCCGCGATCGAGGAGTGCCTGTGATGACCAGTCGGCTCGTGCCCAAACGCTACCCTTCGGCAGTGGCGGACAGGCCTAACAGCTCCATCATTTCTGCATGCATCGTGGCAATGGCGGGATAGTTTTGTACCGCTCGCTGATAGCGCACTGCCGTTTCGCTGTCAGCCGCTGATTCCAGAGGCAGCAGGTCGCGGGAGGCTTCTAACAGGACGTGAAGCTGATTTGGCGAGACCGGTTCTTTCGAGCTAAGGGTTTCGTCAATGCGCACGATGAACTGTGAGATGGGGCGTAACCAGTCGAACCACTCATCGCTGATCACTAGCTGAAACAGCTCTCCCTTAGATGTGATGGGGCCATGTACCCGTTCGTAACTGTCTTGTTCAGCGTCGAGTAGGGCTTTATGCAACTTCAGCAACAGTGAGCGGAGGGTTCTGAGTTTTTCGTAGGCGGGCATAGAGCGAAAGGTTGAGTCAGTCATGCGATCAAGCTGGGCATTTACGGGCACGTTGTCTATCTTGTCATATCCTGCCAAAGTCTTTAAGCGGCTTCAGGCCGTATCCTTCATCGCCAAGCGCAGGCTCGGGGGCCGACCGACCATTGTCTAGATCTCAGGCTTGGCCACAGACTGATCTGCCGAATTACGGTTGAGCTTAGCGGTGATCTCAGCTTTGATCCGATTGAGAATAGATGCTTCGTCGAGATTCTCTAAAATATTGTGGACGACCGGTTTGGGACCATCGGGTCCCCACTTAGCGCCGTTGGCGAGATACTGCTGAGTGACCAAACCGATGCCATAGGTCGCGACGCCGACGACAGTGGCTTGGGTGATTGCCACCGTGGTGTAAGGCGCTAGAGAGAGTCCACCAGTGGCGGGCACGCTCACCCCCAACACCCCCTTGAGTGAACTCAAGCCGAGGGTGACGAGCAGCTCGCTGGCAGAGAGACCGCCCAGTTCCGCAGCGATGCTTTTGAGCAGTTGCACAGCCCCGGCACGGGTCATAGGTAAGCCGTAAAGGCGAGACAGCATCAAGATCATTGCGATATCGACGATCGCTCCGGTGAGCACGTCCAACATGGTGACTGGGTTCAGAGCCACCGCGATCGCCTTGGTCATGACACTGTTCCAGATCACTTCTTTGGCGGCCTGGTCGCGGATTTTGAGCTTGCGCTGCACGATGGTGTCGTTTAGCTCATCGGCGTAGAGCAGGGTATTGAGGGCAACGAGGGCTAACCCTTCTCGCTGCAAAACCTCTAGGATTTTGAGTTTGAGCGCTTCGACCTGGGGCTGACCGCGCTGAATTTGGGGTCGGCGTTCTTCGGCATCTGCCTGTATCACCGCCACTAAGGGGGCGGCCGCCGTCATGACAATTTCTTCTGGGGAGATCAGGTCGCGCAGGCGCTCGTCCTTCAAGGCCGCGTAGATCGTGTCGCGATCTGCGGCGGGATACTGATCGATCTTGTTGAAGGCCAGCAGGATGGGTTTACTCGCTGCGCGCAGTTCCACGAGAGCCTCGTATTCCACGCGGGTAATGTCGCCCGCAATCACAAAAAGAATCAGGTCGGCGGATGCCGCAATCTGGCGGGCCATCTGAGCCCGAGCTTCGCCATTCACCTCATCCAAGCCAGGGGTGTCGATTAGTTCAATGCGCGATCGCCCCGGCCCGCCCAAACTGACGCGGGAAACGGTGGGGCCAGCGGCCAGCGTTTCTTGCTCCACTTGCCAGTCAGCGGTTTGCACGGTCTGCGTGATGCCATGGGTAGGGCCAGTGGCAAACACGGGCTGACCGACTAAGGCATTGAGTAGCGATGACTTGCCCCGTCCCACTAAGCCAAAAACCGCAATTTGCACCACCGCCTGGTCGAGCTTTTGCAGCAGGCTCGTCAGATGTTGCACTTCACGCCCTAAGCTGGAAGCCTCTCGGGGCGTTAACTCCAGCTGATCTAAGAGCGATTGCAAAACGCCTTTGGCCTGGCGGTAGGTGAATTCTGACTGGAGGTCTTCAAACTCTAGAATGACCTGGTCTAGTTCATCGACTAAGTTGTCAGACGTGTCGCCAGCCGGTGGCCCCGAGGATGCCATAGGCAAAATCCAATGACTGTTTTTAAGATACTGGCTTTGCGGTCGCGGTGGCTTTGTTGCACCGAAGCGGTCTTAAGGGTGCCCCATCAATGAGAAAATAACTGACAGGATTAGTTTGCATGTGTAATGGAATTTCAGACCTCTGCTCAACTAGCTTGCTACGAACGAATTGAACCCTGGATGCATCACCTATTTGGCGGCAGCGTGGTTTTGTTCGATGATGAGCCGTTGTTTGTGATTAATTTTGGTTCGGCAGTCGCATCAACGCGGGTGATTCCCTGGGAAGAGGATGACGCGCTGAGCACTACGCGCTCCTATGTGGTGACCGATATCGCCGTGACACAAGAGCTGTCCTATTATTTACTGCGGGCAAACAACGGCATCCGCTTTGGCCGATTTGCCTTGGACTCTGAAGATGACATTGTGTTTGAACACAGTTTGGTGGGGTCTACCTGTGACCAAATCGAGCTGAAATATTCAGTCACGACGGTCGTGAGGCTGGCCGACAACTATGATGACGAAATTGTGGCCCGCTGGGGGGGCAAACGAGCCCTCGATCGCTGGTCGTCTCAGTGATTTTTTGCAAAGAATCGGGATAGACTGCGTTGATTTGCGCAGTCTTAGACAAAATTAATGTCAGATTTCTGAAAAATTCGCCAAGATTAACTTTCGCAAGTGTAAAAACCTGGGGGAATGATGGGACGACTGAGAAACTGGCTGGGCGGCAACTGGATCTGGATGATTGTCTTGGCGCTGGGCTTCCTCATTGTCTGGCCCAGAGGCATGGCGCTGCAGGCGATCGAAACCGTGTCAGGACTCCCCAATGAGCACGAGGTGACCGACATTGCCTTGGTGCCCACGACCCCAGAAACGGTTGATAGTCCCTTAGATTTTTCAGTGTCAGCGCCGCTGCTAGCGCAGACGGCCCCCAACTATCAGCCCCGTCAGGTGATTCAGCTAGCGGATCCGTCGAACTATGGCGATCGCTACAGCAGCGACGCCTATGGTCAGCCGGTGAACAATCAATTCATTGCAGTCATGCATGAGACGGTCGGTTCCGCCCAAAGTGCGCTCAACCTGTTTCAGACCTATCACCCCAACGACAATGATCAGGTGAGCTATCACACGCTGATTGGTCGAGATGGCACTATTTATTACATCGTGCCACCCGAAAAACGGGCCTACGGAGCGGGCAATTCCATCTTCAACGGCCCCAATGGCCCCGAAACCGTCACGACGAATCCGGCCTTTCCCTCTTCGGTCAATAATTTTGCCTACCATGTCTCGCTCGAAACCCCCAGCGACGGACGCGGCAATGGCCCTAACCACAGTGGCTATACCCAGTCTCAGTACGAATCGTTAGCCTGGCTGATCGCCCAAAGCAGTATCCCCGAAAGCCGTCTGACGACCCATAAAGCGGTCGATCGCTCTGGCAGTCGCCAGGATCCGCGGACGTTTGATACCAATCGATTTCTGACGCTGCTGCGTCGTTATCCCAATCGCGCTGGCTTGTCTTAAACTCGCGATATACCGTTGGTGGAAGGATTTGACGGTTGAATCGCGACGGTGGCGGCAGTGATTGAGCATCAGTTGCTGCCGTGGACAGGAACGCTCGCGATCAAAATTGGGTGTTGGACTGGGCTAAGGTTTTCACCAAAGAATTGAGTGACTGGGGCAACGGCTCTCCCAGATTGGGATGGGGTAGGTAGGCGGTGAGCGCTAATACAGCACTCAAGGCAAACACTAAGCGCCACGGACGGACTGCAGTTGTCTGCATGCAAACAGGCCTCTAGAAAATAACTTTGAGGAAAAGATTGGATGGAGGACGGTAACGGGCGATCGCCCGTTCTTTAGGGAGTCAAGACTGCGCGGGGGCTGCGTTTTGTTAATAGTCGCCTAGTGTAGGTCAAACGATGGGGGGGATCGGCCAGATCTTGAATTGGCGCGATCAACTGATCTTGAAGCACCTTAGCTGGTGTAGACAGGTATCCAAGCCGTCCTTAGAAAACACTGTCAAATTATTTACCACTCATCGGCGGACGACAAGAAGGCCTAAAGCTTCTGACCCAAGCTCTGGGCAAGAATGGAGGCGAGCGATTTTACCGCTGCGAAGACTACAGGTAGGGGATATATTTTGCTCTACAACCAAAAGGAGCCCGGTTCAGCGTCGTATCACCGGTCTTCATCAATTGCTCAAGGTGATGTTGCCGGTTTGTGAAGCGCCACGCCGGCCATCACCAGCACAATTCCAGCCACATCTCTGAGGGTCGGAATCTGGCTCAGTACAATCGCGCCGACGATCGTGGCGGTCGCTGGCAGTAAGGCCAGCAGCAGCGCATAGGTGTTGCGCGGTAGCTGAGACATGGCGAGCTGATCACAGATGTAGGGAATGACCGAAGAACTGATTCCCACGCCAATTCCTGCCAAGATCAGCAGGGGATGCCCCAGGGCTGAAACCGCATCGGCAAAGCCAATGGGCATCACAAAGACAAACGCCGCTGCCATGGCTGCCCCTAATCGACCCACGCCGGCTCCGGCTCCCTGTTCTGAAATGCGGTGCCCCAAAATAATGTAGGTCATGAATAAAAGCGCATTGACTGCGGCAAACGTCAAGCCCAATACGTCATCTGACCAGCGCACATCAATCAAAATAAAGACACCCGCGATCGCCAATACTAGGGCCGCATAGTTGCGGAGGGCTCTCAGACCAAACAAGGCCACCGCAATCGTGCCCACAAATTCCATCGTGGCGACTAAACTCAACGGCAACCGATCAATGGCGAGATAAAATGCGCTGTTCATCAGGGCCAGACAAGCACCCAATAGCAGCAGCAAAATGACAGTTGCTCGATTCGCTGAGCGAAAAGTTTTCCAGGGCTGAGTCCACAGCGCAAATATCAGGGCCGCACTGGCAATTCTGAACCAGGCGACGCCTAAAACGCTGATGTTTTCGAACAGCAGGACAGCAAAGGAGGGACCTAAATAATGAAAGATGGCACTGACCACAAACCAAAGGTGGGGGGGCGCTGTAGCGATTTGGGTGGATAGGGCAGTTAGCCTTTTCATGCGTTCAGGCATTGATAGTGTTAGCGGGTCAATACTATCAATGCCTTTTGGAGGTTTATATAGTGTATTTAAGGCTAATATTCTAAACAGACTTTGAAATGTAGGGATTAATGAAGGAATACCTTCGCATACAGAAATTCGTGTTGGACGATGTCGATACGCGCCTACTCCGCACCCTGCATCGAGATGCCCGCACCTCGATCGCCGATTTAGCAAGAGCCCTGAATATGTCTGCTCCTAGCGTCTCAGAGCGACTGAAACGGTTGAAAGAATCAGGTGTTGTTCAAGATTTCACGATCGCCATAGACCCCAAAATGCTGGGCTATGCGTTGTCGTTCTATATGCGGATTCGCCCGCTACCGGGTCAGTTGTCAAAAGTGGTTTTGCTGATTCAAGCGATTGCAGAAATTGTGGAATGCGATCGGGTGACGGGTGACGACTGCTTCATCGCTAAGGTTCACGTGCGATCGACGCAGGAGCTTGAGTGCATTATCAATCAGCTGATTCCTTATGCTCAGACCAACACGTCTTTGATTCAATCTTCACCCGTGCAAAGGCGGCTGCCGCCATTAGCCGAAAGCTGACTTTTAACCGCTCAAGAAAGCCGTGAACGGGGTCACGCCTAGAGCACCGGTACAGGATTGCAAGAAACCCGGTTTCTCGTGTCAGGCAATGATGGCATGAGTCCCTTTTTGCCCCAGAAACCGGGTTTCTGTAACAACGTTCTAGCGATCGCTCTACGGCTCCAAGCCGTGACTTTTGCCAATTACCCAGCTGCGCCGAAAGTAGCGAGCCAGACTCGATTCATTCAGCGTCAGGCAGATGGGGCGACCGTGGGGGCAGGTGTGGGGTTTACGCGCCCGCTGCCAGGCATCCAAAATTTGCTGCATCGCCGCAGGCTCCAACGGCGTGCCGTTGCGGATGGCAGTGCGGCAGGCGGTGGCGACGAGGGCGCTGTCTAAATCACCGCCGAGACTGAGTTCTCGCAGGGCCGCTTCGCAGTCGTCGCGGTGCTGTAGGGGGGCGGGTACCGTGCGCACGGCCCAGAGCTGCGGCCCAAAGGATTCCACGGTGAGGCCAATGCGCTGTAGCTGAGCCACCTGCGCCTCCGTCAAATCGGACAGCACGATGGGGGTTGCGATCGCGACGATTTCCCAGCGATCGCACAGCTCTTCATACAGCACGCGCTCATGGGCAATGTGCTGCTCAATCAGGCACAGCCCGGCGGGATGCTCGGCCAAAATGTAGCGGTTGTGTACCTGGGCGATCGCCCGCAGCGCCAAGGGGGAGGAATCGGTGTCGGCATCCGGTGAGGTCGCCCCATAGCGGCTGTCCGGTTCAGCCAGCTTCAGCAGTTGGGTGAGACGTTGATGACTGGCCGCAGCCGGGCGCTCGATCTGCGATGCCTGCAGGGTGTGGTCAATGACGGCGGCAATGGCCTCGTGCCAGCGATCGCTGTGCTGCAGAAACACCCGTGATTTGTCGGGGGCGCGATGCCGGTCCACCTGGTGAGGCGGGGCCTGCAAATGCAGAAACACGACTGGATAGCGATCTCGGGGCAGCGATCGCCGCAGGATTGCTAGCAGCCGCTCGGTGATGTCGGGCAGCTGCACGATGCGACCATTGAGGGCCACAAAGAGGCCATCGGGCCGCCGTCGATGGCAGCGATCGGGCAAGCCCATCAGTAAATAGAGTTGTCCCGTCGCCTCGGGCAGCTCAACCGCCTGCCGCGCCTCGCGCAAATCAGTCACCGGTAGCCGCCGCATCACCTGAGGCAAGATGTGCAAGGCCGACTGTCCCGGCCAGAGGGTAAACCAGGGCCGCTCGTCCAGCTCGCCTTGCCAGGTCAAGGTGGGGTGACACAGGGCCAGATGCTGCACCGCCTGCAGCATCGCCCGCAGCTGTGACTGGCGAGAGTCGGCCAATGACTGCCGCGACGGCATGGGATAAAACAAATCGGCCACTTCGACCCGCGTGCCAGGGGCCATCGCTATCGGTGTAACGCTGAGGGGCCGTCCGGTGCGATCGCAGGTGAGGCAAAAGCCGCTACTCCCCGGTTCCTGAGGGCGACTGCAGAGGGTGAGTCGCGACAGCCGACTGAGGCTATGCAGCGCTTCGCCGCGAAAACCGAGGCTGTGAATGTTCCACAGATCGGCTTTGGCTGAGAGTTTGCTAGTGCTGTGGGAGGTGGCAGCCTGGCGCAGATCGGCCACCGCTAGTCCGACGCCGTTATCGGTGACTTGAATGTGCCAGGGCTGCGATCGCACCGTGATAATAATGCGCGAAGCCTCTGCATCAATTGCATTTTCGGCCAGCTCGCGCACCACAGCAGCGGGGGAATCGATTACCTCCCCAGCCGCCATCAGTTTGACAATGTCTAACGGCAGTGATTGAATGCCCGCCATTCAGCAAACCGCCCAAAAAAGGTTAGGCTGCAGCACAACGGCCCAGCCATTCCCCATGCTAGCGAGAAGTTGAGGGGTTCTGAACCCGCCTCGAAAAATTCTAGAGACTCGGCCTAGAGAATCTGCGACAGGAACTTCTTGGTGCGGTCTTCTTGAGGATCGTTGAAGAACGCCTCGGGAGTATTTTCTTCCACCAGCACGCCACCATCCATCAGCACGACTCGATCCGCCACTTCCCGCGCAAAGCCCACTTCGTGGGTGACACAGACCATCGTCATGCCCTCGGTGGCCAGCGTGCGCATGACGTCCAAAACCTCGCGCACCATTTCGGGGTCAAGGGCTGAGGTCGGCTCGTCAAACAGCATGACCTTGGGCTGCATGGCCAGCGATCGGGCGATCGCCACGCGCTGCTGTTGCCCCCCCGAGAGCTGACCGGGAAACTTTTGCGCCTGTTCTAAAATGCCGACCCGCTCTAATAGCTGCATCGCTACTTCTTGGGCTTTAGCCTTGGGCCAGTGGCGCACCCAAATTGGGGCCAGGGTGACGTTTTGCAGCACGGTTAAATGGGGAAACAGGTTGAACTGTTGAAACACCATGCCCACTTCTCGGCGGATGGCTTCAATGTTCTTCAGGTCGTGGGCCAGTTCAATACCGTCGACCTCAATGCTGCCCTTTTGATACGGTTCCAACGCGTTAAAGGTACGAATGAAGGTTGATTTACCCGAGCCCGATGGCCCCATGACGACCAGCACTTCGCCTTTGTAGACCGTCATGCTGACGCCCTTCAGGACGTGGAAGCCGTTGTCGTACCATTTCTCGACATCGGTGGCGACAATAACGGGTTCACCGGCTTGGTCAGAAACAGGAACGGTTTCAGTTTGAAACTGGGTCATGGGTCTATATCTCTAAGTGGCTAAGTGGCTAGGGATTAAAAAGCTGGCAAACCAGCCTTGGCGGAAGATTAGGGGCAGCAGCTGAGCAGTTAGATGACTTCATTGTGCAACAGGATATCCGTATCTCGGCGATCGCGGCTGTTAACTGTTACACGAAGTCGCCCATGATTCGCCGGTCATTATCGATGGTCAGTGTTCAAGAGTTCCTCAATGCGGCGACTGCCCAAGGACATCGCATAGCAGAAAAACCAGTAGAGAACGCCAATAAACAGATAAACCTCGGCATAGCGACCCAGGTAGCTGGGGTTGGCCAAAATGGACCGGCTGATGCCCAGTAGCTCTGCTAGTCCCACAATCGATAGCAGCGTCGTGTCTTGAAACAAACTAATGAACTGACCGACGATTGCCGGAATTGCGGTTTTCAGAGCTTGGGGCAACACAATTAGGGTCAGGCTCAAGGGCGTGTTGAGCCCGAGGGAGGCAGCAGCCTCTTGCTGACCGCGCGGGACGGACTGCAGACCGGCGCGTACGTTTTCTGCCAAGTAAGCGGCACTAAAGAACGTCAGGCCGATAATGGCGCGAAGCACCCGATCTGGGCGCATGCCTTCCGGCAAAAACAGGGGAATCATCACCTGCCCCATAAACAGAATGGCAATCAACGGGACGCCGCGAATCAGCTCGATGTAGGCGACCGATAGCCATTTAACCACCGGCAGACTACTGCGACGGCCCAGCGCTAAGGCCACGCCGAGCGGAAAGCACAGGGCGATACCGCTCACGGCCATCAACAGGGTCAACACCAGGCCACCCCAGTCATTGGTCGAGACATTTGCGAGCCCGAGGCCCCCACCAATCAGCCAAATCGCAATGAAGTAGGAGATAAACCAGAGCAGCGTGATCCATTTACCCAAGCCCGGCTTGCGGCGACCGATATAGCGCCCGGCCCACCCCATCGCGGCGACGATCGCCACCATCAGCAACAGTTTGGGGCTGCTGGGGCGAGTGGGAGGAAACAGCACAAAACCAGCGCAGACGACGGCAAAGCCGATCAACACGTTGCGGCGAAACAAGATGGGCAGGTTACGAGCCAGCAAGCCCCATGAGAGGCCGGCTAGCGTACAGACAATGCTCAGCAAGATCCAGATGCGCCAATATTCCTCTGACGGATAGAGCCCCGTCATAAACAACCCCATGTTGTTGGGAATGACGATCCACTGGGCAACGGTGAAGCCCCAAAGAATCATGCCATAGGCGGCATAGCCCAAAATTGCCGCCACCACCACGGTGAGCAAGCTGTTGAACCAGTTGCTAAACAGATTCTTGTGCAGCCAGGGCACAATGGCGAGGCGCTTAACTTCAGGAGCGGTCGAGACGGTATCAGGCGTTGCGGTAGTCATCGATTAACGCTCCTTGAACTGGACGGATTTGTTCAACGTGTTCATGCCGAGGGTGATCAACAGGTTGATGGTCAAATAGGTGGCCATGAGGATTAAGAACACCTCAATGGGGCGACCGGTTTGGTTAAAGGTCGTGTTGGCGATGGAATACAGTTCGGGATAGGCGACTGCAAACGCCAGCGATGAGTTTTTCGCGAGGTTCATAAACTCGCTGTTTAACGGCGGAATAATCACCCGCAGGGCTTGGGGAAAGACCACCAAGCGCATGGATAATCCTGCGGCGAGGCCCAGCGATCGCGCCGCTTCCCACTGGCCTCTCGACACCGATTGAATGCCCGCGCGCACAATCTCAGCGATAAAAGCCCCGGTGTAAAACACCAACGCGGTGAGGGCGGCCACATATTCGCGCGAGAGTCGCAGGCCCCCGGTAGCGCCCCCGCCCTCTTGTACGGTGGGGGGCTGCCAGCCCAACGCAAACAAGAGGATCCCGAGACTGACTAGGCCGATCGCGATCAACCCAAACAGCTGCTTTTGGCCTGTGTCACCCTGTTCGACGATGACATTAATCCGCCACTGCCAGACAAAAAAGGCGGCAACGGCCAGCCCCACTAGCACCGCCAGCCAGGCCAAAAAGCCACTGCTGCTAGGCCAGGGCAGATAGACGCCCCGATTGCTGCCAATAATCACGTTGCCGATATTCAGCTGGTCTTGGGGGCGGGGCAGCAGCCCATATACGGCGAAGTACCAGAAAAATAGCTGCAGCAGCAGCGGAATGTTACGGATTAGGCCGACATAGGCGCGGCTGATTTTGTGCACTAGCCAGTTTTTAGAAAAGCTCGCCACACCGGCTGACACGCCCGCCGTGGTCGCCAAGACGATGCCCACAACCACCAGGGTGATCGTGTTCACCAGGCCGACCAGCAGCGCCTTGCCATAGGGGTCGTTGGGCAGATATTCGAGGACGCTTTCGCCGATGCTAAAGCCAGCTTGGCTCGACAAAAAGCCAAAGCCAAAAGAGATTCCCTGTTGGGCAAGGTTGGCCCGCAAATTCAGTAAAAAATAGCCCAGAACCAGAATGACCACGGCTAGGGTAATCACCTGGAAGGCAATCTTCCAGAAGCGATCGTCCCGCAGCAGTTGCTTCCAATTCAACTTTTTTGACTCGCCAGAGTTACTAACCATCGGTGCGTGATTCCATCAGGGGAACGGGAAAAGGGATTGCCGCGCTGGGCTCAAGGGACGAGATCGGTGGCGACCATCACGCCTGCCTGATCCAGCCAGCGGCCCCTGGAGGGGGACGCGACGCTAGCGGATAAAGGCTGAGGCTGATTCGGTAATCGCCCGAAACCACCCGTGACTTGGGCCAAGCCATCCCTCAGTGCTTGCGACTACTCAGGGATTTTTAGCACCTTATGACAAAACTCCCCATTAGAAAAGTGGCATCTGTTACGGCATTGTCATCGGTCTGAGGATATGAAAAGCGCTGAAATACAGGCCCCTAAGGTGTAAATACGATCGCTATAGCCAATGTTTGAACGGCCATGTGTCGAATTTGACATATCTCTTCATGCGCCAGCACTGAAGGCAGGCGGGCGGGGCCAGGGGTGGCTGAACCCCCTGCCTATTCGGCCTCAGTGTCGCTAGTATCGCTGCCGCGGCCAAAGGTGAGATTTTCGAGCGTGGTGCCGGGGGGCAAATCGACAAAGACACGATCTCCCTCATCCACGCCCTCCAAAATTTGAATCTGATCACCGGCCTGAGAGCCCAAGGTGACCGAACGAAATCGAATGCGATCGCGATCGCCGGGCACCAAGACGCCCGACTGGCCCTCCTGGGTGACGATCGCCACGGTGGGCACCACCAGGGCATCGGTGAGTTCATCCCCAATAAACGCCACCGTCACGTTCATGTTGGAGCGCAGAATATCCTGTCCTGCCAGCAGCTCAATCCGAATTTGAAAGAGGGTCACATTTTGGCGTTCGATCGCCTCGGGGGCAATTAGCCGCACCTGGCCCTGAAACACCTCATCGGGAAAGGCATCGGCGACCACTTCCACCGTCTGACCCGGACGAATTTGGGAAATATCGGCTTCGGGCACCTCGGCCAAGACTTCTAAATCGCTGGCAATGGCCACAATGGCGGTGGAGGTGGCCGAGGTGGCATCAGAGGCCGACGTCGTCGGGGTCACAAAGGCCCCTTCGTTGGCAAACTTCTGCGTCACAATGCCCGCAAAGGGCGCTTGCAGTTGGGTGTCATCAAACTGCACCTGAGTCGCCTCCAGCTGGGCCTGCGCCTGCGCCAGCCGGGCTTCCGCCTGGGCGATGTCTTCCGGACGGGGATCATTCTGCAAATCGGCCAAGCGTTCCTCCGCTTCGCGCCGTTGTGACTGCGCCGTGTCTAACGCCGCTTCGGCACTTCGCACGCCTTGCACAAAGGTATCCAGCTCATTCTGCGAGATCGCCCCCTGGGTGGCGAGGCTGCGATTGCGCGCTAGCTGTGACTGAGCGAGATCGAGTCGAGCGATCGCATCACTGACCTGAGCCGCAGCGGTATCAACCGCCGCCGCCGCTTGGGCGATCGCCTCTTGATTGTTGCCCCGTCGTACATCATCTAGTTGCGCCGCCGCTTCTGCCACTGCCGCCTCTCTCAGACGGATTTGGGCGGCGACGTCGTCGTTTTCCATCTGGGCAATCACCTGTCCGGCGGTGACGCGATCGCCCTGCTCAACCAACAAATTTTCTAAAATACCTGAGGCTTTAGGACTCAGGTTCACCGTTTGCACAGGTTCGACGGTGCCGCTGGCCGTAATGCGCACGGTGAGGGCGGTCTCCGCTACAGGAACAGTCAATGCCTCCACATCGTAAGCTGGGCCACGGCTCCGTGTGACGACTACCCCAATAGCCCCCAACCCGATTGCGCCGAGCGCCATTACACCCACAATCCAGGGCAGCGGGCGGCGCACCTTGCCAAACACCGGAATCTGCATAAATTTGAGAGGTCACCAATTGCCAGGAAACATACTTTCCCACTATAGCGACGCTATTGGGTCGATGTAGCACTGGTCGGCACCCGCAATCGAGTCGAGTGCTGGCGCTACAGCAGACGCCTGAACTGCTACAGCAGAAGTCGGAATGAAGCAGTCGGAAGTCGGAATTGAAAAGCCGATTTGAGGATGATTTTGGACATTTGAGGTGACCTGCTCAAACTGCGGCTTGCGCTGAAAATAGCGCCAAGAACCCCGGTTTCTGTCGGAGAAAACCCGTGATAGACGGGGCGTACCCCAGAACCCGGGGTTCTGCAAGCCTCTTTTCATTGTTTGGTATGGCGCGATGGTCGAAGACCGGTCCAGAGGGCCATCGCGTCATGAGCCGTTGCTATAGAAAACCAGCCATTTTCTCAACTGCGACAGCGTGGCTTGGTAGTGGGGAAAGCAGTCAGTGAAAGGCCTGTCGTAAACCGGCAAAGTTAAAGCGAAAAATTTTGCCCCTCCTGCTCCCCCGCTCCCTTGCCCCTCCGCTCCCCCTCCAGAAGCTCCCCTCATAACACCCCCTGCTGGCCCACCATCAGACATAGCAACAACGCCTCCGTCCATTCCACGATCGCCCCATAGGTATCGCCAGTCTGACCGCCCAGTTGACGATTAAACCAAGCCCCAGTGAGGAGCGCGATCGTGCTACCGCCCAGAACTGTACCCACCAACCATTGACCCTGCTCGGGATACAGCCATCCCGTCAGCCCCGTTAGCCCGAGCAGCACCGTCAGGCCTACTAGCCAGTCCGTTTTGGGCTGAGCATACGCTTTATGGAATGCCCCTTTACCGTCTCGCTTGAGATAGGGATAGCGGGCGATCACCACTACCTGTCCCCAGCGGCTCCACCCCGTGGCTGCCATCAGGGCAAACCACCGCATCGCCTCTAAATCGAACAAACAGACGCCTTTCAACCCCAGCAGCACGATCGCCGTCATCACGCCAAACGCGCCACTTTGACTATCGGCCATGACCGCCAGTCGCCGATTGCGGTCGGGGACAGCCAGACCATCCGCTGTGTCCATCGCGCCGTCGAGATGCAGACCGCCGGTAATCAACAGCCACAGCGCGACGAGCAAGGCGCAGCGAGTTGCCATTGGCAGGGCGATCGCCGCCAGCAAGGCATCCATCCCCGCCAGCAGGGCTCCAATTCCGAGCCCTACCAGCGGCGCATAGCGAGCAATGCCCTCAAACTGCATCGGCCAGTGTTGCGGAATTGGGATTGCGGTATAAAAAGTCACCGCGCCGATTAATTGAGCGCCCCAACGTTGCCATTGAGGTGGGTCGGGGGGCGATGGTGGCGGGGAAAAGTCAGACATCACGTCGCGCTCGTTGAGGTCTTGTCGATCATTACGCTTTTCGCATCACTACTAGATATAGCGTGGTGTTAGGAACTAATACCCGGTGTACCGTCGATATGTAGCTGCGTGAAGAATTTGGGCTGAAAATTGCCAACTTTTATAACAGGATTTCTGATGAGCAAAAACCCGGTTTTGCTGAGTGTTGAAGTCCAGCTGCCACAGTCAATGAGTCAATCAGTTAAATGGCCTAAGTGCTTATAAACAGGCACTTGTGGCGATTGTCCCAGAGCGGTTTGGCTGGTTCAATTAGCTCAATTTGAGAAAACCGTCCTATTCCTGAACTTCGATCTCGGATGATCGATTATCGTGGATATAGGCCTCTGATGAACCCCCTGATTGTTGGGCGTTCGCGGAGTCGAAGTTTGCTTTTGTGACAGTCCTATGACCCACGATTCTGCTGGCTCATCTCATCTGCCTGCACCCTGCCTGGTCGATCATGGCATTGTGGTGAATAAGACCGATATGCTGCGGCTACTCAATGACTTGGGACAGGTTGCCTATACCGACATTCACGCAGAAGACGTGATGAGCAAAGGTACTGGCTACATTATGGATGTCTTTGCAGAACCCGGCGTCTCGACGTTGGTGGCGAATCAAAGCCTGTATCTCAATGTCTATAGCTTTGACTATATTCAGCTTGAAAAGTTGCCCGGTGACCAAGCCTGCTTTAGATTGATGCAAGAAAACCGCTGCTTACAGCTGGTGCCGTTGACGACCCCCATCAAAGAACAAGCGACTCGCAACATCGACCCAGTGGACTTGGAAGCGATCGTGGCCGAAGCCCTCTCTGCCAGTTGGGATGCCTGTTTAGACGATGACGGGCCGTTGGCGTAATCAGCCAGCGCGCTGGAGAGATTGCATTGAGCAAATTTGCGTACCAAATTGAGGCTTGCTGCCGCCACACATCGGCTCGCGCAGGCTGTTTTCAGACGCCCCATGGCATCGTGGAGACCCCGCGATTTATGCCCGTCGGCACCCTGGCCAACGTCAAAACCGTAACCCCTGACCAGCTGCAGGCTACGGGAGCCCAAATGGTGCTGGCCAACACCTATCACTTACATTTGCAGCCAGGAGAAACCTTAGTCGCTGCTGCGGGCGGGGTGCATCAGTTTATGGGCTGGCCCGGCCCGATGCTGACCGACTCCGGTGGTTTCCAAGTCTTTAGCCTGAGTGAAATGCGGACGATTTCAGAAGCGGGAGTGAAGTTTCGATCGCCCCGTGATGGCCGCATCATCAACATGACGCCAGAGGAATCGATTCGCATTCAAAATGCGCTGGGTGCCGATGTCATCATGGCCTTTGACGAATGTCCGCCCTATCCGGCCAGTCGTGAGGCGGTGGAAGTGGCGACCGATCGCACCTATCGCTGGCTCCAGCGCTGCATTGTGGCCCATCAGCGTCCTGATCAGGCCCTCTTTGGCATTGTGCAGGGGGGCGTTTATCCCGATTTGCGAGCCCAGGCGGCGGCGGTGTTAACGACGTTAGATTTGCCCGGTTATGCCATTGGTGGCGTCAGTGTGGGCGAGCCGCCCGAACTGATCGAAAAAATCGTGCAGGCTACGACGCCGCTACTACCGCCAGAAAAGCCCCGCTATCTGATGGGCGTGGGCACCCATCGCGAAATGGTGCAGGCGATCGCCGCTGGCATGGATTTGTTTGACTGCGTGATTCCCACCCGATTAGCCCGCCACGGTACCGCCATTGTGCAGGGCGATCGCTGGAATTTGAAAAACGCTCGGTTCCGTCAGGATCTAGCGGCTCTCGATGAAACCTGCGACTGCTACACCTGCCGCACGTTTAGTCGGGCTTACCTCTGCCATCTTGTGCATGCTCGTGAAACCCTGGCCCATACCCTGCTGTCGATTCACAATATTACGGAGTTGGTGCGGTTTACCCAACGGATTCGCGCGGCCATTTTGGGCGATCGCTTTGTCGAAGAATTTGGGGCTTGGTTAACGCCAAAGACTTGATTTGAGGCGTTAGTGGGACAAGGTAGCATGTTACAATTCATGGCAATTATGAGAACTGTGTTGAAGAGGTTATTTCACTGATGGAAGCCGCTCTGCTGTTAGCCAAACTGCCCGAAGCCTATTCCCTGTTCGATCCCCTAGTGGATGTGCTGCCCGTAATTCCAGTTTTCTTTTTGCTGCTAGCGTTCGTCTGGCAAGCCGCTGTCGGCTTCCGATAAGCGTTTAATTGCCGGCGGAATGCGAAACATTTAGAGCGGCATCGCTAATCAGCGGTGCCGCTTTTGCATAGCTAATATTTTTGAACCCCGTTTGTTGTGGTCAATATTGACCGTCTGACGCGCTCAGTTGGCCGCCTAACCGGGACAAGCCTGCCAACCAGACCGCCTCTACGGCAAATGGCCTTTGGCTTTGTGAAAGCTAGCGGCTATAATTCTCTGCTCAGAGCGAAAACCCTTTCGCCCTGCAACAACATCACGGGCTGTTAGTTTTTTCTGACCGCAACAAAGCCAGCAGCCTCTACATCGAACCGTCAGCTCACCAGACGATTCCTCAGGACTTGGCTAGAGCGAAAGTGACGCAACACAGGTGCGGTATTTTCATGGCTGGTAATCCTCTGATTGAAGCAGTCAGGAGTGGGTTAATACAATTTTGGTGAAAATGACTATAATTAAAGTCCCACCCACTCTTTAGTTTCACCAAAAGTAACTGCTGTGTTTACTACTGTTCTGCCAAAACCTGCAAATTCCAACACGCCATTTGACCTGTTTGAGGCGATTTCAGAGCTTAAACGAGAGTTGAATGCCGTAATTCTGGCGCATTATTACCAAGAGCCCGATATTCAAGACGTAGCGGACTATATTGGCGATTCTCTGGGTCTCTCTCGTCAGGCTGCCGATACCGATGCTGAGGTAATTGTGTTTGCCGGAGTGCACTTTATGGCAGAAACTGCCAAAATTCTGAACCCCAATAAACTGGTGCTGCTGCCCGACCTCAATGCCGGGTGCTCGCTGGCCGATACCTGTCCCCCCGATCAATTCGCCGCGTTTAAGCAACAGCATCCCGACCATATTGTGGTGTCTTATATCAACTGCTCCGCTGAAATCAAAGCGATGAGCGATATTATCTGCACCAGCTCCAATGCCGTCAGGCTGATTGAGCAGATTCCTGAGAGCCAGCCCATTATTTTTGCCCCTGACAAAAATCTGGGGCGTTATGTGATGCAGCAATCCGGGCGCGACCTAGTGCTGTGGCAGGGCAGCTGCATGGTGCATGAAACGTTTTCTGAGAAGAAACTGGTGCAGCTCAAAGTCGCGCATCCCCAAGCGGAAATTATTGCCCACCCCGAATGTGAGGAACCGGTGCTGTTGCAGGCAGATTTTGTGGGCTCGACGACAGCCCTACTGAACTATGTCCAAACGAGCGATCGCACCCAGTTCATCGTCGTGACCGAGCCTGGCATCATTCACCAAATGGAGAAGCAGGTGCCTGGCAAAGAGTTTATTCCGGCCCCATCAACCGGCAACTGCGCCTGTAATGAGTGCCCGCACATGCGGTTAAACACGCTGGAGAAGCTGTATCTAGCGATGAAAAATCGTCAGCCCGAGATTACGATGCCAGAAGCTATTCGGGTCGCTGCCTTAAAACCCATTGAGGCCATGCTGCGCATGAGTGCTTAGACGCGCTGGCCCAGCCCTTTAAAGAGGCGTTTAAGGACTGGCTTCTCGACCTAGAGACGATAGTGGAGTAAACCAGACTTCTGAATCACTGCGACAAACGACTTCCCCCTGCCTAAGTTCTTACATAGCAGAACAGCGTTTGGGGCTCCATCCGCTCAGAATTGGGCACTGTTAGCTTAAGGGGTGAGAGCTAGACTGTATATCCCGCAAAGCATCTAAGCCAAATGAACTGTGTCTATTGCTAAAGCAAACAGGTCGTCAAGAACGGTAGCAAGCCTCTGAAAAGTAGCCAAGTTCTCCAACGATATTTGTGTTAAAGCTTGTGGCCGTCGCTTCAATGAACGGTTGTGAACTAAACAAACGTGGGATTCGTCATCAGGATTTGATAAATCAGGTGATGCATCATGCAATGTCCCTACTGTGACCACCCGAAAGCTGACAAGCACGATCAAACCAGCAAAGGCAATCAGCGCTTCAAATGTCCTCAATGCGGAAAGACCTTCACTGAAACGCTCAACCCCCTTTATGATCGAC
>JBHJJI010000209.1:0-27730 GCA_050042805.1 Leptolyngbyaceae cyanobacterium | reverse complement strand
TAGGCTCAGACTCAGCATTAGGGACTTTTGCCATCACAGAGTCGTATTTTGACTGATCGCCATAGCTAGCGCGTTCTGGCAAATATCCTGCCGTCGTTAACACTAAAATCTTCTCAGCAAGCACTGGAGTGATGAACTGATGCTCAAGAAACGCCGTCCTGCTCAGCCAGTTTTTGCCGACTTTTATACAGGAGACTTAATCAGAATTTAAAGAGGTAGTCAATTCTCAATCAGAACCTAAATGTTCTCATAGCCTCTATATTCATTTGGATGTCGAGCAGTTTATTACCGATAAAGTCTAGGGAGTCAGGCATTTGAATACGTCAGGGTTCGCATGACAACGCTCCGCTAGATTTTAAGAACGCTGCCAGGGTAATGGCGTTAACTCCACGCTCAATGCCGCAAAAATCGCGAGTGTTGTACGTCACCGTGCTATCACCACCAGCTTTGACTGCCAGCTCTCAAACCATGTCGTTCTTCAGACCGCGTAATTATGGTCGCTAAAGGAAGACCATTTGGTGGTGAGTGGCGATCGCATTGTGAGCCTTGCAATATTTGTTTTAAGGAAGCCAGTCACCGGATACCGGTAGAGTATATGATTGCGTCGAAAAACTCTGCCCACAGTTCTCTACACCTAAAGGTGGCGAAGCTCTACGTTTAGGTCAACATCGAATGAAAAGACTCCGTCGATTTTTGCAAACTGGTTTATCCACGGCTGCCCTGATCGCGATCGGCCTGGCTACTGAGGTCGTTTTACCTCGACCGGCTCAAAGTGCTGAGACGATCAGATTGTTGGTGGGCGGGCCATTGTTGTTTGACTTGTCGGTCGACTCACTGGAGACGTTTGCCAAAACGGGGGAAATCACAGGCGATTTTGCGCTCTATGCGCGGTTTATGAATGACGAGACCCTGGGTTTGTTACGGCAGGGGTTGAACCGCAGACTGCCGTTGGATGTGGTCACGGTTGATAATCTGGCCTATTCGCCTTTGGGTCGAGATGCCCTGTTTAATCTGGGTAAAGTCTTTCAGGTATACCGAGGTGTGAATGGCCAAAAAGCCCTGCGAGCGGCGGTGATCGGGGCAGCCGCCAACGCGGACCGATCGGGGTGGACGATTATCGATGTCTTGCGCGAGTTTCCGACCCCGGCCTTAGAGATTGAACTGGGTGATTTGCTGGCGTTACGCCGTGAGCTTTCGATTTACCTGAGCTATAACAATGCGGTGGTGGCAGCCGTGCAGGCGCAGGCAGCTGCAGAAGCGGCAGCGTCCAATGGCCTGAGCACCACGGCTCTGGCGGATCTGCGGCAACCTGGCCCCTGGCAATTCACGCGGCAGACAATCACCGTCACTAACCCGGCGCTGCGGCAAACCCAAACCGGGCTATCGGTTAACTATGACTTTGACTCAGATGTCTACTTGCCTAGCGGACTCACTGGGCCGACGCCGGTTGTGATTATTTCCCACGGGTTTGGCGACGTCAAAGAGAGCTTCTCCTTTCTGGCTGAGCACTTGGCTTCCTACGGTTTTATTGTGGTGGTGCCCGACCATGTCGGCAGCGATCTGGAATATCGCCAGGTCTATCTGCAGGGGCGGCTCAACACCTTGCTCAGCCCCATGGAATTTATTAACCGCCCCCAAGAGATCTCGTTTTTGATCGACAAGTTAGAGTCGCTGGTGGCCGAATCGCCTGAGTGGGCAGCGGTGCTGGATCTGGACAATATTGGCATCGCCGGTGACTCACTCGGTAGCACGACTACCCTAGCGCTGGCTGGGGCGGAGATTAACTATGCCCGGTTGATAGAAGCCTGTGATCGCGAGAATATTCTGCTCAACGTAGCCCTCTATTTAGAATGTCGAGCGCAATATTTACCGCCCCAAAACTACGACCTGAAAGACCCTCGGGTGACGGCGGTTGTGACGGGGCATCCCCTCGGGGCGGCACTGTATGGGCCCGAAGGGATAGGCCAAATCGATGTGCCAATGCTCATGGTGTCGGGCTCTAAGGATATTGTTTCGCCGGTCGTCACGGAGCAGTTTCATCCGTTTATCTGGCTGCAGACGGAGCCCAAATATTTGGCCATGCTCGATGTGGGTACGCATTTCTCGTCTAAACCGGGGCGCGACGCGGCGGGGTTCTTTAAGCTGATCGCAGGTGAACATCGAGAGGTGGGAGCGGCTTACTATCGGGCGCTCAGCGTCGCCTTTTGGAATGTGTATTTGCGGGGTGATGAAGCTTATTTACCCTATCTCACAGCCCAATACGGCGAACAAGTCAGTGCCGACCAACCGATGACGGTGGACATTATTACGTCACTGACGCCGGAGCAAATTGAAGCGGCCTATGGGCGACCGGCTCCGGTACCGATCATTCCGCCTGCGATCGCGGCGACAGTGCCACCGCGACCAGAAAGCGTCTTAACCGAAATTGAGGAAACCGGCGTGCTGCGCATGGCGCTCCGCAAAGACGCACCACCGTTTGGCTTTATCAATCACCGCAATGCGTGGGATGGCTACTGTGGCGATTTAGCGATCGGGCTGAGTCGCTATCTGACCCAAACCCTCAATCGACCCGTTGACGTAGAAGTCGCCGAACTCACGTCGACGTTAGACAATCGCTTTGAGTTAGTGCGCAACAACGACGTGCATCTTGAATGTGGCCCCAACACGATTCGCAATGATGTGGACGGGGTGATCTTTTCCAATCCTTTCTTTGTGGCGAGTACGCAGTTTTTAGTGCCGGTGGGTAACGAAGCCAACGTCAACCCCAATACACCACTGGCTGATGTGCGGTTGGGCGTCTTGAATAATTCCACGACGCAGACGTTTGTTGAAGAGACTTACTCGGATGCTGACATTGTGCTGTTTTCGGGGGTGGAAGGTCGCCAAGACGGGATTGCCGCCGCCGCCACGGGCGAAATCGACGCGTTTGTTGGGGATGGCATTTTGTCCTATGCCCAGGTGCTGCTTGACCAGCGATCGGTACAGGGCTTTTCACTCATTCCTGAGCTGCCATTGACGTGCGACTTTTACGGTCTGATCTTGCCGAACGATGATTCAGAATGGCGCACCACTATCAACCAGTTCCTGGTCAGCGATGCTGAGAACGAGATCGCCACAAACTGGTTTGAGGAGGCTTATCCGATCACACTCAATAAAACTGAGTTTTGCTTGAATCGTTAAGGATGGCAGATCGGGTAGCCCACCGATAAGAAACCCGCGATCGCGTTGGCACGGTAGACATCTAGAGTCTGCCGGTGGCGCCAGGCAGAGCTTGGCCGCGATCGCGAGGAGATGGGGGTAGATGGGTAAACGAGTGAATCATTCTTATTTTGAGGGAGCGGACTCCCCACGATGCCAGCGTGGCAAGATCGGGGAGTTCAGGGGATGGGGCACAAATCGCCGGTGAGTTAAACAACCCTTGCCCGCTCACGGCAATGTTGAGGCACGGGTGTCGCTGGGTAAAAATCAACCGAAGATTCTAGCCCCCAATTACCGCCACGGCCTACTCTGGCAGTTCTTCCAGGGGCGCGGTGGGGGCTTCGACCGGGTCGGTCGGCTGATCCATCGGCGACATCGGGTCGGCGCTTGGGTCTAAGGGTTCATCGGTGGGCGACATAGGCGCTTCATCAGGACGGATGGGGTCATCGGCAGGAGATTCTAGGTCATCAATCGGCCTCATCGGCTCTTCGCTGGGAATTTCTTCGAGGGTATTGTCTTCAGTCATGCCATCTTCGGAGGCACTGATGGGGGGTTCACTGACCATCGAGCGGGCGATCTCGATGAACTCTTCCTGTGAGGAAGAATCAGCCAGGGTGGCGATCGCATAGGTCAGTCCATCTTGCTGCCACATCACCAGTTGATTCATGGCCTCCCCTTCACCGCGCAGCAGATAATAGCCCTCAATACCTGGGCCTAACTCAACTGGGGTGACATTTTCGCCAGTCGGCGGCCAGTTATCTGCCGTGGGTTCGACGTCGGTGACGCCGATCAGGCCGATGGCGCAGCTGGGATCAGCACAGTCAGGGGTGAGCGCCAAACTCACCACCACTTCCGTATCAGAGGCCTGACTGATGAATGGATACAGTTCATCGTCTGATGGCAGAGTCGACGGTAAGCGGAATTGCCAGCCATCCGGCAGCTCTTGCTGCAGATCATCCAATATTGGTTCAAAAAGTGGATCAGGGGCCGCATTAGCGGCGAACAAAGCACCCGAATATCCGAGCAAAAGCGCTGCTAAACCGACTCGATGGGTAAATTTTCTAATCATGTTTAGGGTTCCTAAATCGGGACTTTAAGCGCAGTCTCAAGCAACCCTGACAAGTTGCCGGGGTGAGCGACTACGCCCCTAAACGATGGCGCTGCGGGTAAATCTGCCACATCATCTAGTGGGTTTTTGTAGACAGACCGATCGGACAGGGTGAGAGACCAATCGGTTGACCCGACTGTTGATGGCTGGGGAGTCATCAATCACCGATATGTGTGCATTTCTGGCGATATATATATCGCCAAAATCTGGAGGATGTTGAATCCGATTTCCCCAGAATCGGGGGGTCGGGGGCCATGCAGCATTTTAAGATCGATTCCAAGATGTGCGTACTTAGTCACCCTTGTTAAGGAAAGGAAAGGATGGGTCGTCAACCATGACCGCCCTGCGGCAGGCAAATAGGACTAGAGACGAGGCGCGCGGTTACCGCCACACAGCGCGCGAACTCAGGCTCAGGCCCATGATCGTGATTGAAAATGCTCCCAAAGTGCCGTCTCTAACCCCGGTTGATCGGAGTCGACTGGCCTGGGTCGCATCCTTGTAAGGCACCTGTTAAGAGAACTTTAGATCGCTGGGTATTTCAAGGGAATTACGTTTAGCTTTCGGGAATTCTGTAAGCGCAAGGTGCTCTGGAAGACGGACGTCTCCGCAAGAGCACTCATCTCCTCCGAATTACAGGGTTGTTGATCCACCGATTAGGGATGTCAAGAAGATGCTGAACCGCCACACTCGACTCGACCAGTCAGCATTAGAGGTGGCTAATCGGACACTGCAGCAGAAGCTCGCGCAAGCCGAGCAAACCTGCTTAGCGCTAGAGACGGTAGAGCCTCAGCAGCAGGCTCTACTATGCCAACTTTTGCAAGAAGCGCAGGCAGTGCAAACCACTTTAGAGCAGCACATCGATGAGTTAATTCCCGGCGATCGCCCCACCCCAGCTACCCCCATCGGCACCTTAGATCAACCTTGTTGGTCACCGTCTGAAACCGCGAGCACGGCAATTGATCCAGAGGTCGAGTTGCGAGAGCAAGCGCAGCTATTACGCAGCACCTATGAGGGGGTCGAGCACTGCATCTGGATTGTCGATGTGTCAGCAGAGGGCGAGTTTCGCTTTGTCGGATGGAACCCTGCTACGGAGAGACTGACGGGCATAGCGAGTGCGGCGACGATGGGCAAAACCCCTGAAGAACTCTTGGGAAAAGTGCAAGGGGCGATCGTTCAAGAAAACTATCAGCGGTGTCTAGAGACAGGCCACTCTATCAGCTACGAAGAGTCTGTGCCCTTTCAAGGGCGTGACATGAGGTGGTTGACCACAGTGCACCCACTTAAAGATCCGCTCGGTAAAATTTACCGGATCGTCATTACGACATTTGATATTACTGAGCGTAAAGCGATTGAGGCTGCGTTAAAGCAAAAAGAAGCTCAATATCGCAGCATTTTTGAAGCGATTAATGACGGCATTTTTATCACGGAATTAGACACTGGCAAACTCGTGACAGTCAATCCGGCTGCTTGCCGCATGCATGGCTATACCAAGGCAGAGTTTTTAAATCTCACCCCGTTGGACTATATTCATCCCGAGTCTCTGCCCGTATTCTCAAATTTCATAGAAACGGCTAAGGCCGGCAAGCGTTTTGCGGGTGAAGCTGTCGATCGGCATAAAGATGGCAACCCTATCAATATTGAGGTAACCGGGGTGCCCTTTTCCTATGGTGACCACCCCCACGTTCTAGCAGTGGTGCGAGATATTAGCGAGCAGAAACAGCTTGAGACGGAGCGCGCAGCCGCTGAACAGGCTCTGCAAAAGACCAATACCCTACTGAATTCTTTGCTGGAGACGATCCCCGGCTTTTTCTTCGCTAAAGATATCGAGGGTCGGCACGTGGCCTTGAATTCCAACTTGGCAGAGTTTTTTGGTAAACCCATTGTTGAGGTTGTCGGCAAAACCGATGCCGAACTGTTTGCCCCAGACATGGCCGCCGCGATCATGGCCAGAGATCAGGAGGTGATGATGCAGGGGGTTGGCCAGCGCTTTGAAGAAGTCATCTCGATTCATGGGGTTGATTGTACCTATCTCACGATCAAAACGCCCCTCTATGATGATGAGGAGACGATTGTCGGCTTGCTTGGTTTAGCTCAAGACATTAGCGATCTGAAATCGATGGAAGCCTCACTGCGTCAAAGTGAGCAGCGGTTTCGAGATGTGACGGAAGCCGCCTGAGAATATATTTGGGAACTTGCTGCCGACGGCACCTATACCTTTGTGACCGATCGCGCCAAAACGGTTAAAGGCTACAACCCGACTGAACTCATCGGGCATACGCCCTTCGAGTTTATGCCCCCAGAAGATGCGGCTCAGGTAGACGCTATCGTGCAAACCGCCGCGATGAATAAATCGGCGTTTACCCTTGAACACCGGAATATCTTGCCCTCAGGCGAGATGGTTTGGGAAGCCGTCAGCGGTCTCCCGGTGCTGAATGAGCAGGGAGAGATTACTGGCTTTCGGGGAACAGGGTTGAGCATTACCGCTCGCAAAGTCGCTGAAGCCGCGATCTCAGAGAGTGAGGCGAAGTTCCGCCGGTTAGTCGAAGGGGCCAATGACCTGATTTATGCGATCGGCCCCGATGGCACCTTTACCTATCTCTCCCCCCAACTGACAAAAGTGTGGGGATATGAGGTTGCCGATCTAATACATCAATCCTTTAGACCCTTAGTACATCCCGATGATTTACCTCAAGTAATGGTCTCTAACCAGCGGTTGTTTGAAACGGGCCAAAAACAAGCCGGGCTAGAGTTTCGCTTGCAGCATCAAAAGGGACATTGGACATGGGTGACCTGTAGCAATTCTCCGATTAAGGATGCCTCCGGTCAGGTCGTTGGCTTTCAAGGCATTGCCCGCGATGTGAGTTATCGCAAGGTGGCAGAAGCTAAGCTGCAGCAAAAAGCCGAGGAACTCGAGGCGACGCTGAAAGAGCTACAACAAACCCAGCTCCAGATGATCCAGAGCGAAAAAATGTCGTCTCTCGGTCAGTTGGTGGCGGGTGTGGCCCATGAAATCAACAATCCCGTCAATTTTATCTACGGCAACATCATCCCCACCGATCAATACGCTCAAGATTTACTCAATCTGATTGATCTCTACGAAATCCATTACCCTAAGCCCCTGCCGATTATTCAAGATGAGATTGCCGCGATCGACCTCGACTTTTTGAAGCAAGATCTCCCGAAAACCCTCTCATCGATGAAAATGGGAGCCGATCGCATTCGCCAAATCGTCAACTCGCTTCGCAACTTCTCCCGGCTAGATGAGGCCGATTACAAAGCGGTTGATATTCACGCAGGCTTGGATAGCACACTGGTCATTCTGGAACATCGGGTGAAAGCGACCTCTGATCGCCCGGCGATTCAAGTGATTAAACAGTATGGTGAGCTGCCACTGGTGGAGTGCTATGCGGGGCAGCTCAATCAGGTCTTTATGAATATCTTGGCGAATGCTTTAGACGCTTTGGAAGATCGCTCGACAGCAGCGATGGAGCAATTCCCGAGCACGATTACGATTCAGACCAAGCCGATCAATGGCGATCGCATTGCCGTGCATATCTTGGATAACGGCCCCGGCATTCCAGAGGCGGTTCAACGCCGAGTGTTCGATCCGTTCTTCACCACCAAACCCTCTGGCAAAGGTACCGGCATGGGCATGTCAATTAGCTATCAAATTGTGACTGAAAAACACGGTGGTACCTTGGAATGCTTTTCATCACCAGAACAGGGTACAGAGTTTGTCATTCAGATCCCACGTCGGCAACCCAAGGGAAATTCCACTCCGTAGATCAGTTTTTCAGCGCTGTGATTGCGACCAAATTTGCGGCGATCGCGCTCTGCAGTGCCATAACTGCAGCGATCGCAAACATCTGCGATACCGCTTTCGACATGCGCTTGGTTACCTGGAGTTTTTTCGAGTGATATAGCAAGCCGCAGTTTGATCAGGTCATCCCCAATGCCTGAAATCATCATCAGATAAGGGATCTGCGCTTAAATAACATCCCATTTCTGGAAACGTTTTCTGTAGGGGTTTGGCAGTGCCAAACCCCTGCGATCGGTACGTTATTTTCAAACCAATCCCTAAGCTTTTTAATTCTGACTTCCGACTGCTTCATTCCGCATTCTGCTGTAGCGTGAAATTATCACAGAGAATGTTTGCAAAAATCCGGCTGGGAACGATTTGCGCGCAGGGTTGACTAATTTGATGGGTACATTGTGAGAGGCGATCGCCCCGAGTGTATCGCCTTCTCCAATGCCTCTCTTATCATTAGACTGTTGAAGCTTGCTGCCCTATGAAACGCCTAAGAACTTTTGGTATCGTCTTTTTGCTCAGCACCAGCGCCTTGTTGGGGTGTGGTCAAAAAGACGCGGCGATAGACAACCCTGCCACTGAGTCAGAAACGCCCGCCGCAGAGACGACGGAGACCGATGCCGCAGAGACGGTGGCCGATGAAACAGCTGCTGCAGCGCCAGACTCACCCACGGTAGTTGAAACTGCCATCAATCCAGCGCAATCAGCAACCTTGAAGGCGGCGCAGGCAGACGCCCAAATCAATTTGCGCGAGCAACCGACGACCCAGGCCAAGTCTAAGGGGTATGGCTTGGTGGGCGATCCGATTCAGCTGCTGAAAGCAGCAGAGGGTGAGCAGGGCCTGACCTGGTACTACGTCAAGTTTGACGGCTCTGGTGCTGAAGGTTGGGTTCGCGGTGACTTTGTGAATACCTCGGGCCAGCCTGCTGGGGGTGGCTCGGTGGCAGCTGTCAGTGTTGATGGCTTCACCACCGATGAGTTATTTGCCGTGGGGAGTGGCGGTTGCGGTATGACACTTTGGACCACTAACGCCGGCATCGATGACTATATTTTCTTCAACGGACTGCCGAACGAAGACATGTGGATGAAGCTGGATGGCACCATGACCAAGTTTCAGCGCACGGCAGCGTCAGGTGGTGAGTTTTATGGACAGACAAACTTTCAGAGTTTTGTGAGTTTAGACGGTAGCACTGAGGTAGATGTCACAGTGACCGTGGGCACCGAGGAGGGTTACGAGTCGGTCAATATTGAACAGGGTACGCTGAGACTTGAGAGTTCGAGCGGGGTCGTTGAGAAAATCGTCGTCGGCGATGCCGGTTGCTAAGGCTGTCATTCACTGACTTAACCTCGCCTTTGCAAGGCTACGGCTTACACATTCCTAGAACTCAGCGAAAATGGCAGATCCCCCGCTGTCGCTGCCCCCTTAAAAAAGGGGCTCTATCCGATTTGAACTTGGACGTCCCCTTTTTCTAAGCGCAGCCATGCCCGCAGGGATTGAGGGGGATCTAGCCTCATGCGTGTTCTAAAGAATGATCTATGTATAACAAGCCGCAGTTTGATCAGGTCACCCCCAATGCCTGAAATCACCACCAGACAAGCTTCTTAATTCTGACTTCCGACTTCTTCATTCCGAATTCGGCTATATAAGCCACAGGCGGTGAGGTTGACCCGCCGAGGCATCGTCTAGAATCCTTTCCAAACAAGACTTTAAAAGACTTCTGTCGAATGGATAGCCCGTGTAGGGGGTGGGTTAGGCTCCAAACAATTGCTCAAAACTTCCAGCTAGGGGACTTGACGACCCACCGCCTTCAACTGAATCATGGCACCGCAACCCAGGAAGAATTCATTGCGGCAGTTTGAATCTATGATGTTCACACTTGGAGCAGGTCTTGAGTATGAACCGGAAAGCGAAAATACTGCGTCACATTGACCGTAATGGACGCGGCATCGAAATTGGCCCTAGCCACAATCCGGTTGCTCCCAAAAAAGACGGCTATCAGGTGCATATCATTGATCATATGAGCCGTGAGCAGCTGATCGAAAAGTATCAAGCGCACGGCTTAGACCTCAGTCAAATTGAGGAAGTCGATTTTGTCTGGCAAGGCCAGTCCTATGCAAAGCTGACGGGCAAAACTGATTACTACGACTGGATTATTGCCTCCCATGTGATTGAGCATGCACCTGATTTGATCAGCTTTATCAACAATTGTGATGAGGTGCTAAAAGCAGATGGCGTGCTTTCCCTGGTGATTCCCGATAAACGCTATTGCTTTGATCATTACCGCCCCATCACGGGCTTAGCCAAAATCATTGATAACCATTTGCAGAAGTCGATTAACCATACACCTGGAACGATCGCGGAATACTTTTTGAATGTGGTGTCTCAATCCGGCCAGATTGCCTGGAATGCAGAAACAACCGGAGACTACCAGTTCGTTCATTCCATCGACAACGCGCTGGAAGGGATGGCCTCAGTCATTCAAGAAGACGTTTATATTGATGTCCATGCCTGGTGTTTTGTGCCGCATTCTTTTCGACTGATGATGCACGATTTGTTCGGCCTCGGCTTGATTTCTCTGAAGGAAATTGATTTTTGTCAGACGGATGGTTTTGAGTTTTACATGACGCTAGGCCGACAGGGCGCGGGCATTCAACAGTCGCGGATGGATTTGTTGAAGCAGATTGATGCCGAAATTGCGACGGGAATGCAGACTCCCTCGCGGTGGCGTCAGTTGTCGCTGAAGAAATCCGTGAAGCGAGTGGCTAGGGGATTGAAGGCGCGGTTGCGATCGGCATGATGCAATGGTGGAGAGTTTAGAGGCAGGGGAGTGGAGGGGGCAGGGGAGCAAGAGAGGCCTATGGCTGCTCATTAGGTAAGGGATCGAGGAGGACGTCCTGGGCTTGCAGCTCAGCATCGATATCTCGATGTTGTTGGTCGGTCGGCAAGGGCGATCGCCGCACGACGCCTTGAAAAACGAGATGGGCGGTGAGAGTTGCCGTCATAACGGGGATGGCGTTTTGTACGGGAACGCTGGCGACTAGCAAAACAATGAGCCCCAGCGTAATCGGGAAGGGGACGATCGCGCCGGGCACGGCGGCCATCAGGCTCGCGACGGCGAGCGCCACGGGAATGGCGGGCAACAGCTTGGCGACGACGACACCGGTGGCCCCCCCGACAAAAAAGAGCGGAAAGATGGGGCCGCCAATAAAGCCAGCTGCGAGCGCCGTTGTCGTAGCCAGGATTTTTAGTAAGGTCGCGACGAGAATGAAGCCAATGCTTAGCTGCGCCTGATCGCTCACCACTGCGGCCAACCCCGCGCTGCCTAAAAATAGGGTAGAGGGCATAGCCATCGCAAGTAGCCCCAACAGTAGCCCCACAGCACCACACCGCAAAATCGGCCGATGGTGTAAGGGGGCCATGAGGTGATGCAGCGTTTTGAGCAGTTGGGCAAACAGCAGCGCCAGGGGCACAGCAAGCAGACCGAGCAAAATCGCCAGGGGAATATGCCACTGTGCTAGCGAGTAGGGGGGTAGTTCTAGCAATCGCAGGGATTGAGAAAAGCGATCGCCGCCGACGGTGTAAAACACGGTAAACCCCAGCAGCGACGCGATCGCCACAATAGCCAGGGTGCCGTAGTAGTAACCAGTTTGGCGATGTCGCAGTTCGAGGCCCATGAGCAACACGCCAAAGGGCGCGGTAAACAGCCCGGCAAACGCTCCGGCTACGGCGCTCAACAAATTAGTGCGTCGGATGGCGGCGGGCAACTTTTGTCGCCGCGACAGCCAAACCGCCAAGGCTCCAGCCACAATGCCGGTCGGGGCTTCTGGCCCCAATGAGAAGCCGCCGATGAGAGAGGCTAGGGAGACCAAGACGGCCCCGGTGACGTGAGTCAAGGGCATATCCCCAGTGGGGATGGCGGCAAACACATCGACTTCGGCGGTGGGCAGGCGTTTATGAATGAGGCCAACAACAACGCCCGCGAGGGTCATGATGACGACGATTCTGATGGGGCCGGAGAAGGGGGCGAGAGAGGGCTCGGTGGGCCAGAGCAGATGCAGCCCCTGATGCATCGTCCCGGCGTAGAGGAACGCGGCCACCCCGCCCAACAGCCCCATCAAACTGCCCCAGCCAAAGCGCTGCCAAAAGGCCCGCGATCGCGCAAATCCTACCGGTTCCAAGGCATTCTCCTGTTGTGGAATAAAGCAAAAGGCGGTTTTTGAAGGCTCGTCTGCGGTCGGCCTAGGGAGTCCCGTAACGAAGGGCCGGTGTCTGATCTTAAGGTGATTCCCAAGCCAGAAGAGACCGATACTGTCGGGCTGGTTTAGCCAGAACCTTGATTTTATGGTGACAGGGCATCAACAAAACCCGCCCCTACAAGTATTTTTTGCCAACATTTCCTAGGTGTTCATCCGTTCATAAATGGCGGAAGTCGAGGGTGAGTAGCGGGTCAGGTAGTTGAAGATCCAAAACTTGATGCAGGAATCAATGAAGACGGGCACGGTGGCAATAAACCCATTGATAAAAACTTTGCTATCAGGAATGCCGAAATGTCCGAGGATGCTCTCTAAAACCACTTCCCAACCTTCCGCTGAGTGGAAGCCGACGAAGATGTCAGTAATCAAAATAAACAGAAAAACCTTCATCGGGTCCCGCAGGTTGAGAAAGGTGCGATTAGAGACGGTTCTGATCAGATTGACTTGTCGTCTGCCGACTAGCACCAGCCCCACAAAGACCATGAAGGCAATCAGATCGGCCAGCAGATTTTTCAATCCGTTGAGTTCGCTTTCTCTCGCTTCGCGCCAGATATCGAAGGCTGACTCCTGCAAATATTCCTGCCGGATTTCGTCATTCATTTCGTCGTAGTAACCCAACAGGGTGGCGACTTCGAGCTTTTCTTTAGCAAAGAGATATTCGCGCGCAAATTCTTCTTGAATCTCCTCACTCAGACTGATCTCAGTGGGATTAACTTCACTGTAGCTGCCCATCAGGGGCTCGAATATCAGGTTTCTGGTCAGAATTTGAATTGAGAGGGGAATGATCAGCAGCACTGCCAACCAGCGCAGGGCAACGCGGTTTTGCTGGCGCTGTAGTCGCAGTTGACCAATGAGCTGCTGTTCGTAGTCACTCTCCGTTTCTTTGTTGGGCGATCGCAGGCGGGGTAAAAAAGACTCGCGCGGGCGATCGCTATCGGCGGCCAACATGGGCATGTCGAGGGTGACATCTTTAGCCGCGATCTGTTCTACATCGGGAAGCGAGGTGTCTAAGGCAGCGTCACCGGTCAAAAAGGTTAGGGCGTTCCCCTCGGCCCGATATTTAGCCACCACCGATTCGATAAATTCCAGCTTGGCGAGCACCTGGGCGCGATCGCGCTGAGTTTCGTCCTCAGGTAAATCCAGCTCGGTCTCGACGGGCGGTGCAGCGGTGGCGGTATCGAACAAAAAGCTATTGGCTTTGAACTGGGTCAGATTAAAGCGAATTTTAAGGAGTTGGCGATCGCGCAGACTAGCGGCATAGTCAGCGACGGTTTTGCTTTTATCCGTCGCGTCGGTAATTTTCTGACCTTCAAATAGTTCGACCTCTAACTTTTGAATCGTCAACGCCCCTTCGTAGGCAGCTTCTAAAGCTTTTTGGCGTCTTTGGGTAAACCAGGCAAAAACCTGGTTAGAAGCATTACGAAATTCCATATCCTTCCTGCGAGAAAGCCGACCCAGGCAACTTCCCTCAAATATAAGGGCTGAGACTGAGTTCTGAACGCCGGTCAAACCCGGTGACAGCAAGAAAGTGATTTTTCTGGTCAACGAGCACACTCATGCCTCAGCGGGGGAACAAAAAAAGCGGGACATCCCAAAAATCAGGGCTTTTCAAGGCTAAGTCGCCGTCTGGAAATCCCAGTTTAGTGATGACTTTTATGCTGTAGTACAAACATTCGGCACAGAATTTCGTTCACCCCTGCCTCAGCAGCGATCGCTGCTGAGGCAGGAATCTCTTATAAGATGAGATGTTCCCGTGAGCTGCTATTCAATCCTGGGTGATCGCAGCGTGATTGGCATATGCTGGATTGCGGCGGATTGACAGAGTGGAAGAAAGCAAAAGATGGCTAGTGAGACTGCAGCTTGTGTTAGCAGCAAATCCTTAACGTGATTTACGTAAGCTGTCGCTTGGCGGACTGGCCTCATTGAGGATGAAGGCAGTTGAGTATCGTTGTTCACCAAATATCAGGAGACAAGCTCAATCATGGCCGATTTAACTGTGTGGAAATTTAACAGCGTAGACGGAGCGCAAACTGTGCTCGCTAAGCTGGCGGAACTGCAAAAGCAACACCTGATTGAAATCAAAGATGCGGCGATCGTGACTTGGCCCACCGGCAAAAAGAAGCCCAAAACTCAGCAGGCGTTGCCGCTGGTGGGGCTCGGTGCTTTGGACGGAGCCTTTTGGGGGATGTTGTTTGGCCTAATTTTCTTTGTGCCGCTCTTTGGAGCGGCGGTCGGAGCGCTGAGTGGGGCACTGTCGGGTCATTTTCGCGATTACGGCATTAACGACGACTTCATCAAAGAGATTCGAGATCAGGTCAGTGAAGGGACTTCGGCATTGTTTTTGATGACCGAAAACGTCACCCTTGATAAGGTTGAAGATGCTCTGAAAGAGGATAGTCCGCAGCTGATTCGCTCGAACCTCACGAAGGAGCAGGAAGAAAAACTCAAGGAACATTTCAGCGCGGCCTAAACGCTTGCCATCACGCCATGTGAGTTACTCCCTGGAGGCTTGCAACCCTCTGGAACCGGCTATAGCAGAATGCGGAATGAAGAAGTCGGAAGTCAGAATTAAAAAGCTGCTCTGATGGTGATTTCAGGCATTGGGGTAACCTGATCAAACTGCGGCTTGCTATAAAAATCCAGGGAATCGGTTGAAATCTTGGAAATAGCGCAATAGTGAAAAGCTGCCATCTCTAGACAAGAGATGGCAGCTTTTCGTTGTTAGTTGCTGTTCAGATACTCGACGTCGTTAGTTGCCGTAGCTACGCAGCTTACTTAGGCAGCGGTGCTATCACCTTGACGCTTGCGGAGGCCGAGGCCACCAGCCACAACAAAGGCACCAAGCCCCATCATCAAGCCTGGTTCTGGTACCGCTACACCATCAACTTGGAAGTTGACCCCGTCGCCAGTACTACCATGGCGCTCACCTAGATTGAGCACAATCGACTTAACACCGGTGAGTGTAGTCTCCTGAACGTTGCCATTGGGGCCTGTGGCAATCGTGCCTGAGGCAATCTCGTCGCCATTGCTATCAAACGCAGTGTAGCTAGTGCCACCGGCTCGCTCAGTATCAAACCAGTTCACCGTTAAATCGCTAAGCACCTTGCTAAAGGTGAATTCGAAAGTGCCCACCTCAAGCTGCCCATCTTCCACTAGCGGCGCATCGCCAGTGGCGTCCATGGCTACAGGACGAAACCAGAAGTCTCCAGAACCATCAGAAGTCCCGATATCTGTGGAAAGAAACTGGATAGCGCCATAGGTATTGTTGGTGCCAGCTTGATCGACAAACAAGCGACTCTGGGTGCCTGTAGAGTCATCCACTAGGCTCACAATGGACTCAATGGTGGGAGCTAGGGTCAGATAACTACAGCCGCCACCCAGGCAATTACCGAGACCAACGTTCACTTCACCTTCTTGTTGAGGAACGAGGGAACTGGCTTGAGCCTCAGGCGCGATCGCTCCCAGTCCTACAACAGACGCAGCCAAAATCGGAGCAACGTAGCCAACCTGCTTGAGTGCGCGAAAAATTGAATGTGCAGTCATAATTTTAATCTTGAGTTTGCGTGTGTAGGTCATTTCCTCGCTGACCCAGGTTGGTGCCGGCAAAAGTCCCCAAACACAACCGTGATCAACACAACCCTGTAACTAAAACAACACTAACCAGCCTCTAGATTACGTAACATGGCTGGACGCCACAATTCACAGCACCTTGAATCAATCGCCCACTCCATAAAGGCTTTACCTAAATGAAGGAACTTTTACCTAGAATATTCCAGCCTGGTCAAGCAGGGAGGTCTGTCTGCTTGACGTATAATTTACTTCGGTAATCACGTAGATCGATTGCCCATTTGACTCTGACGTCTGCCCAAAACACCATTGACCACAAATACACTGGGTCAGAGAGCAAACCAGGTTGCGACCTGAGAAACTAGTGCGCCAACTTCGCCTGATGAAGCAAGCCACTACTGGTTGTGGGAGTGCAAACGCATCTCTGCTGAATAGTTGCCTATCACGCAACCATTCCAATCATGTGAATTCTTTTTGTGAAAGGTATTCTGGTCGATTTCGAGAAGCTCTGGACTAATTTTGGACTAAATTATCAGGTCTTTTGACCGCTTAACTTGAAGTGTTGTGCGATCGCCCTCGTATCTACCGTCATTGTATTCATCCCCAGCCAGAAATCCACGCCTTGTCTGCCCAAAGAGCTGTTTCCTGGTCGCGATCGCTCAGGCAACAGTCTTCATGTCCCGTCCTTGGGCTGCGGTAAGCCAAAGACCTCAATGGGCTCTTCTCGACCGGGGATGCTCATCCTTCCCAATTGCAGGCCCTGTGGGGTATCGAGTTGTCGCCGGGTGGCTTCGCTAAACACAAGGGCATGATCCACCTTTTTAGTCATCGCCTCCAACCGAGAAGCCACATTGACCGTGTCGCCAATCACCGTAAATTCCAGGTGACCGCTGACGCCCAGGCAGCCGGCCACAATCGTGCCCGAGTGCAAGCCAATGCCAATCGGCAACGGGCTGAAGTGCTCGATTTCGCGCAAGATATCTTTGCCCGTCGCGATCGCCTGCTCAGCGTGGTTATCCAGGGTTCGCGGCGCACCAAAAACCGCCAACATGCCATCCCCCATAAACTTATCGACCCACCCACCATGATGTTCCACCGTGCTCGACAGAAATCCCTGCACCTGACTCAAAAAGCTCAGCACCTCCAGCGGGTCAAGCTTTTCGGAATAGCGCGTGAACCCTCGCAAATCAGTCACCATGATAGTCACATCACACCGCGTTGGCTCTTCTAATAAGCGCAACGGACTCTCGAACGCAGTATTGACCACCGTTTCTGGCAAAAACTGTTCCATCAACAAGCGCCCCGCCTCATTCTTGCCCTGCCGCCGGACAATCCCCGCCGTCAACATGCCCAACAGCCCCGTCCCTAAAACGGTAAAGAGGGCAAATAAACCCACGGCAACACTTAGGCGAAACAAAATAGCGGCATAGGCAAAGTCCGCTAACGCTAATCCCGTCGTCAAAATTGAGGCGCGACGCCGAATGCGAATGCCCCCAGAGGCCGCCAATAAGCAACAAAAAGCCGCAATATTCGTAATAATTTTGGGCTGAGTTTCACCCAATACCTGCCAAATATTCGTAATAAACAGGAAGAGGAGAACCCCGTCAAACACGGGAATCGCTGTTTGTAGATTGTTTGACCACCGCCAAGCATCAGGATGACGCAGCAACCCCAAAAAGACTCCAGCAATCAGGCAAGCCGTGACAGAAATCACGGCGATCGTGGAGGATACGCTAGCTTGCCCAATTAACGTCTGAGGAAAGAAATAAACCAGGACATCCAGGAAACTCGAAATCACCAGAACAACTGTCCTGACATACGCCAGCTTGCGCTCATTCCTCAGTGATTCCTGGGCCAAAACTCGACCCACCGCAACTCGAATGTTATCGCTACCTCCCAATATCGAAGGCGAGGGGCGCGATCGCATATTTTGTTCAGCCATGATTAAACTGCTGAAGACTGAAAACCATTTCGCCGCATACCATCACGATCCCGGACTTTAATGCCTTGACCCGACAAGCAAACACCCCAAGGCCAGTCTAGTCACAAAGCCAGGCGACTGACCTGAGCCCATCAGCCCCTCAAGCCCGCACGAAACTCAGAACATCAAAAAATAGTCAGTCCCGCAACGAGACTCAATCGAGTTGCAACCAGACCTGAAAATGGAGTCTAAGGTCTTAGCATGAGACGAAGGGTTTACTGAGCGGCGATAGCAAACTGCAGTTAGGTCAAGACACTCTGGATCGCTGAAGTCGTGATTTGACAAGCATCTCAATTCCACGTTCCGACCTCCGCATTCCGACTTCTGCCATAGATTTCGCCTGGCGATTCCTCCTGGAACAAAATCACCATGAATGCAGCCACCCAGAATTGCCTTTGAGTCTTTTTGTGAGACTCATGAATGCTCTTCGAGGACTCAAAAGACATCACTCAAGTCTTAAGTTGAGACATTTGTTGTCAATTTAACAGGACTTGCGCAGTGGAATCCGATTTTGGCCCCTGAATCCCCAAATCTGGGAAATCGGATTCAACATCCCCCAGATTTGGGGGACTGAGGGGGCTTCTGCGTAAGTCCTATTTAAATTGTCATCAGACCGGTTGTCATCAGCCCAAATCAGTCAATTAGAAGGGCTTGGGGTTGAAAAGATGCTCTTCGGGGTGTTGTACCCCGTTGCTGGTTGGGCGAACTGAAAGCTCACAGAAGAGACCGCGATCGCCCACTCCTAGCCGCCCACATTAAGGCGATTCCGCTGTTCCTGGTGCCGAGTCTTCTGACTCCGTGCTCAGCAATTCACCGATTTTGCCGAGGAGTTTTTTCATCAAAAATGGCTTTCTGAAAATGGTGATGTCAAACAAACGAAACACTTGCTGGTCAATGGGTTCAAGCTCACGAGCCGTCACTACCACAATGGGTAAAGCACTCCCTCGTTGATGCATTTCTCTCAAGATGTCCATGCCATCCTTGCCGGGCAGCCCTAAATCTAGCAGCAAGAGATCAAAATTTTCTTCCAGCAGCTTCTGCAAAACCGCATTGCCATTGTCGGCTACTTCGGTTGTGAATCCTGAGCGTTTAAGGCCTTTTTCAATAAAAGCTGCGATCTTTGGCTCATCTTCCGCGATCAAAATGCGACTCATACTCTCCGGTAGGGTAATGCATACTGTAGAGAAGCAACCCAACGCTGACAAATTCTCCGCTTAATAAAAATTTACGGGTTGCTTCTCTACAGTAAAAATGGCTCAGTTAAGGCCAGCATTGATTACGGATGAAAGTTTTCTCATGAACGGAGACGGTAGCCCATGCCTCTGACCGTTTCAATCAGGCCATCTCCGAACTTTTTGCGCAAATATCCCACATAAACATCAACCACATTAGAGCCCGGCGCATAGTCATAGCCCCAAACCGTGTCTAAAAGTTGCTCACGACTCATGACCTGATTGGGATGGCGCAAAAACGTTTCCGCTAGCGTGAACTCACGAGCTGAGAGATCAATCGTTTTGCCCTCGACCTTAAGCCGCCGCGTCCGCAAATCAAGCACTAAAGGCCCAACCGCTAACAGCGTATTGCCCTGGCTTTCATTAGCCGCTGTCGCTACGGTTCGCAACCGCGCCCGTACCCGCACCAGTAGCTCTTCGAAGCGAAAGGGCTTGGTCATATAATCATCGGCCCCCCGCTCAAAGCCGCTGATTTTGTCTTGAATATCGTCTCGCGCTGTCAAAATAATAACCGGCGCTACAAACCCCTGGCCCCGTAGATCCCCCAGCAAGTCCAAGCCATCTCGGCCGGGAATTCCCAGATCTAAAATCATCAAATCGATTTGACCATCTAAAGAGATCGCTGACGCTTCGGCACTATTACCCGCCACCGAAATCGTGAAGCCATTAGAGGCCAATCCCTTTTTGACGAAGGACGCAATCCGCGCTTCATCCTCAACGACCAGAATGTGAGTCATTAGCTCACCCTCCCCACCGGGAGCGCCATCGGGGCCAATCGCTCGATCGGCAAAATCAAGCTAAAGGTTGAGCCCGCGCCCACTTGACTGCTAAGTTCAACATGGCCGCCATGGGCTTCGGCAATCGTTTTGACGATCGCTAGCCCTAAGCCCGCCCCTTCTGACCGGCGGTAGGTGTTAGCGGCTCGGGCAAAGCGATCAAAAATTCGGGTTTGGTCGGCTAAAGAAATACCCTCGCCCGTGTCGCGCACCCAAAACCTCACCTGACCATTGATGCGCTCAACGCCCAGCTCAATTACATCGTTGGGGAAGGTATGCTGAACGGCATTTTGTGCCAAGTTAACCAGGGCCCCCGTGAGCCGCTGGCGATCAGCAACCAACTTGCCTGACCAGCGATCGCAGAGTTGCCAGTCGCGATCGCCCAGCTTCTGGATTTTGGCAAACACCTTGGGCATAAACGCGATCGCATCCAGGGTTTCTAACTGCAAAAAGTCAGGCCGCTCGGCCTTGGTCAAGAGCAGTAAATCATTCACAAATCGCGCCATGCGCGCTAGCTCATCCATGACCAAGGCCATTGTTGCCTGGCGCTCTTGAGGGTCATCATCCATCAGTTCTAAATGACCTTGAATAATGGTCAACGGGGTGCGGAGTTCATGACTGGCATCGTTAATGAAGCTGCGCTGTGTATCAAACGCCGTTTGCACCCGATCCATCATGGTGTTAAAGGTCGTGGCCAAGTCAGCGAGTTCGCCTGACCCATGAATCTCTAACCGCTGTGACAGATTCGTCTCATTGATGTCTTTAGCGGTTTTGGCCAGCTGTTGTACTGGCCGCAGCAGTTGATAACTGACCAGCCAGGCCAGCAAAAACGATACGCCCACAACGCCTACGGCGACTTGGGCAAAAATGTAGACACCTTCTAGGGCCTCAGCGCGTTCTCCGGCTGACAGGTGCGCGGCAATAAAGACCCCCACCGGCTCGTCATCTACTTCCAATACATGAGTTTTATATAAGACGCTGCCGACTTCAGGATCACTGGTCGGTACGTTCACTTCTACGGCTTCTTGCAACGTTTGCCACTGCTGAGACAACTCAGAATTGACGAGTGATGGGGGCAAAATTCGCGGATTCGACTGATAAAATTCACCCCTCAGCGTCACGATGTGAAAGTTGTCATCTTCGGGCAAATCATCTTCCAAATACGTCTCAATAAACGCCAGCAGCGCCTCCTGCGTTTCTGGGCTGTCGACATTCCACTCGCGATACGACTGTTGAAATTCTTCGAACTCTTCTCGCAGATCGGTCCGCACCCGCTCATCGACCTCTGCAAATAAGAAATAGCGGAAGAGCGGCACCGCTGCGGCCACGACCGCCAACATCGTCACGGCGTAAACCAGCAAAATGCGGGTGCGAGTTTCGCGCCTCAGGTTTCTGAGCCAACGGCCCGGCGGCCATAGGGGTAAGCTCACTGGCGAGGGTGGGGGCAGCATAGAACTTTTCATACACAAACCGATACAGGGAGGGCTAACGGATGTCGAAACATGAGTCACGTCCAGCATGATGGCAATCTCTCATCGGACTGACGCATGGCCCCTGGTATCCCCTACTTTTGGGGAGAGTTGCACCCGATTCCCCGCAAAATCAGGGGTTAGGGGCCAAAATCCGACGCAACTCTTTGAGTTCTGCCTCAAGGTCTTTGAAGCTTCCTCATCGGGTTGATCAGATGCCCTAAGGCGTTAAAAGGTTCCTCAAAGGACTGGTCAGCGATCGCTGAGGGCGGCGCTTAAAGGTGACGAATACCGGTGACAGACGATCGTCCGTGCCCTGGGCAAAAAGATTCAGCCCTAGGCATTGCGCCGTTCTCAACAGACAGCAGCGGTGGCAATTTGCTCCCTTTGTTCATAGTGGCTCGCCTCAATCGTAAGTATAGATCTCCGCAATTTTAACGAAAGAAAGGCCTGATTTTTCTAAGAATCTTCTCATCAAAGGCTCATTAGCCTTCATTAAGTGGGTCTCACAAACACTTCATGCCTTCTTTAAAGAAGGACTGCAAAGTAAAAACATCGAACGATAACTGGCCTTACTCCCAGGCTATCCCAACTAGTGGCTGGGGTAATTGAAGTAGCCGTACTTCGTTACTAACTCTGACTTTGTTGGCCCGGTTTTGGGCTACCGATGGTCATCCAACTGTGTTCCCAACTTTCCAGCTTTGCCACTCCCACACTCACCAAGGGACTTACACGATGAGGTTAATGGTCTATTCTCACGATGCGTTCGGGTTGGGCAATATCCGACGCATGGTCGCCATCTGCGACTACTTGCTCAAAGCCATTCCTGACGTCTCGATCTTGGTCGTCTCGGGCTCACCGGCCCTGCATCAGCTGCGGCTCCCAGATGGGCTCGATTACATCAAACTGCCCTGTCTGGGCCGGGATGCTCAGGGCAATATGGGCGTTAAGTTCCTCAGAACTGCGCTCACCGACACGCTAAAGCTCCGCGGTGAGCTGATTCGCACTGCGGCCACTAACTTTCAGCCCGACGCCGTACTCGTCGATAAAAAGCCCAATGGCCTCTGGGGGGAACTGCAGCCTACTCTGGACTATTTGCAGCAGCACTCGCCCCAGACTCGGCTCATCCTGCTGCTGCGCGACATTCTCGACAGTCCGGCCGCGACGATCGCCCAGTGGCAGCGCGAAAACTACTACACCCTGGCAACGACTCGCTACGACCAAGTATGGATTGTCGGCAGCCCTCACATTTTTGATGCGCCCAGAGTGTATCAGTTTCCGCCCGAGCTACAGGCCAAGACCCGATTTATGGGCTACATTCGCCGGGGCCAGGGTCGGAGATCGGCCGCTGAGGTACGGCGATCGCTGGGCGTTACTGCCGCCGAGCGGTTGATATTGGTCACACCCGGTGGCGGCGGCGATGGGTTTCGCTTGGCCAATACCTACCTCGATGCTAGTGCCGCGATCGTGCCCGATCAGCCCTTGATCAGTCTCATTGTTGGCGGCCCAGAGATGCCTGCGGCTCAAAAGCGGCACCTGCGGCAACGCATTGAGTCACAGCCATACCTGCACTGGTTGGAATTTACCGATGATCTGGCCAGCTATATCACGGCTGCCGATTTGGTCGTCTCGATGGGGGGCTACAACACCATCGGCGAAATTTTGTCGCTGCAGCGGCGAGCGATCGTGGTGCCCCGCACCGACCCCGTTGCCGAGCAGTGGATACGAGCCGAGCGGATGGCTGGGTTAGGGCTATTCACCACGATCCATCCCGATCAGCTCACCGTCTCTCACCTGGCCCAGACCCTCTGCCAGGAACTGCGGACCCATCCGCCGACCCCCGACTATCTGCTCGATCTGAATGCGTTGCCCCGAATTACCGCCGCGTTGTTAGGGCTCGTTCATGCCCCGCCGCGCCAGCCCGAACTGGTCGCCTAGCGCCCTGGGTTTTCCGGACTGTATTTGCCGTTTGCTGTTCATTCCCTCCTCTCTATGACTGTTCAAAAACCTGTGATTGGGTACTTGCTCAAAACCTTTCCCAAGCTTTCCGAAACGTTTATCTTGAACGAAATTTTGGAGCTGGAGCGGCAGGGACTTAACCTGCACATTTTCTCCCTGCGGCGATCGCAAGATCGCCGCCATCATCCGGCTCTGAGCCAGCTGCAAGCCCCCGTCACCTACCTGCCTTCCCTCCTGCCCGAGTGGCATCACGACGAAGAAACTCAGCTGGTTGAAAACCAGATTGCCTGGGGGCGGCGTGACCCCGGTCAGCTGATGGCGGCCCTGCAGTTTTATTGCGATCGCCCCGAAACCCGTCGCTTTAACGAGTTTTTGCAGGGCTGCTATCTGGCCACAGAACTAGAGCGTCTTGGCATTGAGCATCTGCATGTCCACTTTGCCAACATTCCCACTGCCACCGCCGAGATTGCCCAGCACTTTAGCGGCGTGCCCTTTAGCATCACCGCCCATGCCAAAGACATTTATTTGACCGAACCCGCGGCTCTCGATCGCCGCCTGCGCAGCGCCGAATTTGTGCTGACCTGCACCGATTACAATCGTCGCTACCTAGATTCGATTTCCACCTCTGACACGCCAATTCACCTGTCCTATCACGGCATCGACCTGTCGCGGTTCACTCATTCCCCCGACGTGACCACCTCCCAAGTGCCACCGTCTGCCCGACCACTGCAGTTGCTGTCGGTCGGTCGGTTTTGCGAAAAGAAAGGCTTTGCCTACTTACTCGATGCCTGCGAGCAGTTGCAGGTGGCCGGGGTCAACTTTCACTGCAACCTGGTGGGCTATGGGCCGTTGCAAGCCGCGCTGGAAGCGCAAATACAAGCGCTGGATCTGACGGAGCGAGTTACCTTGGTCGGCCAGCTTACCCAAGATCAGGTGATCGAGCAATATCGCCAGGCCGATGTCTTCGTGCTGCCCTGCTTGGTGACCGACGACGGCGATCGCGACGGCATTCCCAACGTGTTGTTAGAGGCGATGGCCTTGGGTCTGCCGGTGGTTTCCACCGCGATTTCTGGCATTACCGAGCTGGTGCAGTCGGGCCAAAACGGCCTGCTCATCCCCGAAAAAGATGCGGCAGCGCTCACCGCCGCTCTCCAACAACTGTCGCAGGAGGCTGACCGCCGCCAGCGGCTCGGTCAGGCGGGCCGTCGCACCGTGTACCAAAATTTCACCCTTGAGAACAATGTCGGCCAGGTCAAAGACTGGCTGCTGCACGCCCTGCGCTGCCAAGCTCGCGTCCCCCTCTTGCCCACCACCCTTTCCCCCACTTTGGAGGCTGTCATCCGATGAAGCGCTTACTGTTTTACTGCCAACACATTCTCGGCATCGGCCATCTGATGCGCAGCATGGAAATCGTCAAAGGTCTCACGGCGGATTTCCAGGTGTGCTTTATCAACGGCGGCGAAGCGATCGCCGATTTCCCCATTCCCCCCGGCGTCGAGGTCGTGCAGTTGCCGCCGCTCAAAACCGACGATGAATTTTCGGAACTGCACGTGCCGCCGGATTTTGACAGCTTACCGGCGGTCTTTAGCGCCCGTTGTCAGCAGATGACTGCCGTCGTGGAGCAGTTTCAGCCCGACATTTTTATGGTGGAGCTGTTTCCCTTTGGCCGACGGCGCTTTTCGGCCGAGTTGATTCCCGTCATTGAGGCCGCTCGCGATCGCGGCGCGCGTATCGTCTCTAGCTTGCGTGACATCGTGGTGACGAAACAAGACCAGGCTCGCCACGAAGCCAAGATCTGCAAGCTGATCAACCAATATTTCGACCTGCTGCTGATCCACGGGGATCCGGAATTTATGCCGCTAGAACGTAGCTTTTCGCGCGTGGCCGATCTGCGCTGCCCCGTCCATTACACCGGCTATGTGGTGCAGGCAGCTGCGACCCCTGCGCGGTTGACTGGGGGCGATCGTCCTACTCAGTCAGGTGTCTCCTCGCCCACGATTCTCGCATCGGTCGGTGGGGGCCGCTTTGGCCATACCCTGCTGCACTGCGTCGCCCAGGCCAGCCCTTATCTGCAGCAGCAGATTCCCCATCACATTCACCTGTTTGCCGGGCCGTTTTCGCCGGATAGCGTCTATGAGCCGCTCCAGGCATTCGCGCAAACCTGCTCGAATCTCACCGTTCGCCGCTATACGCCGGACTTGGTCAGCTACATGCAGCAGGCCGATCTCTCGATCAATATGGGCGGCTACAACACCACGCTCAACGTGCTCAAAACCGGCACTCGCTCCATGCTGCTGCCCTTTACCGGCAACGGTGACCAAGAGCAAACTATTCGGGCTGAACGGCTCGAAGCCTTAGGCGTGGTGTCGATTATTCGACCTGCTGATCTGCAGCCTGAGCGGCTGGCGCAGCGCATGGTCGCCCATCTGCAAACCCAGCCCACAACCCTACAGTTTGACCTGAATGGGGTCACCCAAACGGCCCAGATTTTGCGCGACTGGGTAACCCCATCGCAGGCGGCTTAGCGGCTAGCCCGCATTCCCCACCGACCAGCCTGGGCTGACCTGACGCCCCCTTGATTAACTTAATTGGATGAATCCTATGAACCCCCAACGTATTTGCATCACCACCTTAGAATTTCCGCCTGATGTGGGTGGCGTCGGTGAATCGGTCGCCCGCATTGCTCGCATGATGCAGGCCCTTGGCTACGAGGTGCATGTGGCGGTGTTTCATTCCAAACAGCGCAAAGATGACACCCTGCGGCGATCGCAGTGCCTGTCCAAAATTCAAGACGGCCTCTATGTGCATCGCCTGTATCCCGCCATTCGCTCCGAAAGTCCCATCGTGCAAGACTTTCTCAGCGAAGTCTATTTCCTGATGGAGCAGCTGCATCAGCAATTTCAGTTCAGCCTATTTCACGGCTTTTTCGTCAACGAGACGGGCTTTTTAACCACCCTGCTGGCCAAAGAGCTAGGAGTCCCTGTGATCAATAGCGTGCGCGGTAGCGACCTGCACAAGCACGTGTTTAACCCCAAGCAGCATGGTCAGGTTACCTGGACTTTGGCCAACTCCGACTGGGTCACCTGCGTCAGCCATGCCCTCAAAGAGCGAGCCTGTGTGCTGGTGCCCGAACTGCGCCCTCGGGTCACCGCCTTTTGGAACTCGATTCAACCGCTAAATTTGGCCAATCTGCCCACCCCCACCCACCATGATCGCCTGCAGGGCACCGTTATTGGCTCAGTGGGTCGGTTTCGCGACAAAAAAGGGCTGGAATATTTGCTTGATGCCGGGGCTGAGTTGGCGCGCCAGCAGCCCATCACCCTATTGCTGGTCGGCGATTACGCCGATCGCGAGCGCCTCTATTGGCAACAGCAGGTCAACGATAGTCCCCTGCGCGATCGCGTCATACTCACCGGCTTGATTGACCGCCGCGAAGCCCTCGCCTACCTGCCCTATATCGATATCTTCGCCGTGCCCTCGCTGCATGACGGCTGCCCCAACGCCCTGTTAGAAGCCATGCTGGCCGAACGGGCCATCGTCGGTACCGATGTCGATGCCATTGGCGAAATTTTGCGCGATCACAGCAACGCGCTTGTCGTGCCCCCGGGCAATAGTCATGCCCTCGCCTATGCCCTCTGGCAGCTGTTGCAATCGCCCGCCCTGCGCCAAAAGCTCGGCCAGCAAGCGCGCGACACCGTGCTGACCCAACTCGCCCCCGCGATCGAGCAAAACAATTGGGCCCAGGTTTACCAGCGCGTCCTGCAACCCAAATCTGAGTCAGTCTTTGCGCTGTCGGCCTGACGCCCATTAGGGCGAGGCATTTTTGCGGCCACTGATTAACCTTCCCCCCCGATATTCAGGCAAGCCATTAGGCAGAAGTCGGTCAAAGCGATGCCAGTAATAGTTTCTGGACTACGCCTGCGCGAGCGAACCTCACCGCCTGCGGCACCTCTCCTTGATAAGGAGAGGTTTATCCAAGGTCTGCCAAAGGATTTATCCCAAATGGGACAGGATCTCCGGTTCCTCTCCTTGATAAGGAGAGGCTAGGTGAGGTTCTACAGATTGAATAACTGCCACAGTCGATCTGCAAGACCTTTCCCTGACAAGAGATACCGCAACTTATGTATAACGGACAGGATATTCAGGCAAGAGTGCCTCACCCCATCGTTTCTCGCCCCAACGCCATTGACCTAGATCGAAAAGGCTTTGCTATTCGTCAACCTATCCTCAAATTTGCCATGCATCCCTACATCCCCCTCATCGTCTCCCCCCGCGAGCGTTTTAGCCACACCCGTCAGGCTCTCGATAGTCTCTATGCCATCACCGTGCTTCCCTTTCAGCTGGTTTATGTAGACGGCTGCTCGCCGCGCCAGACCCG
>JBHJJI010000208.1:0-14463 GCA_050042805.1 Leptolyngbyaceae cyanobacterium | reverse complement strand
ATCGCAACCAGGAGGCCTTGCGCCGGTGCCTCTTTCAGTTGAAGTGGGGGCATCCGCAGCTCACGCAATACATTGCAGAGCAGTTTGAAGGCAGACGGTTTTATCAGCTCACACCTGAAGAAGTGACCTTGTTGGTCTATCAACTGCAGGTGCGACTGATGAATGGTCCCCCAGAATTGTTGTGAGGTGAAGAGTTTCATCATCGTCTGAGAGAAGGGTGGGGATGCTAGCTGAGGGCCTATCCTCGCTGCGCTCGCTACGACCCTCAGCTACCTTTGGGGGCTTGGGTGTAAAGCGGTCTCTGCAATGGGGGATCAGTTTTTATCCGGGCTATTGAGAGTGGTTGCCCGCCGCGCAACTATTCCACGCTAGCATCAGGGTTAGAACCGCAGATGTTTGACCGCAGAATTTTCTGAGCGTGATTTGCTCTGAAATTTGGGCCAATACTGGTCTACAGCATCTATCGAGCCAATTTTATTAGATAAGGTCAGCTAATAATTGAGGTGTTTTGGGGCGCTCAATAAACAGCAGCTGTGAAGAGAGGTTTTGTATGGTCAGATGAGGCGAAAATGAACGTGCTGAATTGAAGAAATCGACTAGATTGAAGCCTGAAATATTTGATATGTAAGCTTTTTGGGAGATGCGGCCCATTTGTACACGAATCGGTGCCATACCCGTTTCTGCACGAATGCCCCCGCTGCTCCAACCCGGCTACTTAGGCTCGTTTCGACTTTGCCAACAGTATCCATTACTACTCAAATTGTTGGTCTATCAGCTCCGTTGTCGGTTAGCGCCTGATTCAGGGGATTCGTTGTCATAATTGGGCTGTGCCATTGCGCGAGAGAATCATTTATGGCTGCTGAGACGCTGACGCTGCATCGCTATCGCCGCTTCAACCAAGCGTATGTAGAAACGCTAACGGATGACGTGTCACTGATGCTAATGCAGATTCCCGGTGGTGAGCTGGTGATTGGGGATGGGGTGCGGCGCGTGACATTTGAACCATTTTTGATGGGGCGATATCCCGTCACTCAGGCTCAGTGGCGCATCGTGGCTGGGTACCCGAAGGCTGACCGAGAGCTAAGGCTAGAGCCTGCCAGGTTTGAAGGGGATGACCTGCCGGTGGAGTGGGTGAGCTGGGATGACGCCCAGGAATTTTGCCAGCGGTTGGCGAACCAGATGGGGAAGCCCTATCGCTTGCCGAGTGAAACGGAGTGGGAATATGCCTGCCGGGCGGGAACGCAGACGGGCTATCACTATGGCGACACGCTGACACCAGAACTCGCTAATTACGGCTCGCAAGTGGGACAGACATCGGCGGTAGGCAGTTACCCGGCGAATCGATGGGGACTATACGATATGCACGGCAACGTGTGGGAATGGTGTCAGGATCAGTACCACAGTTCTTACGAAGAGGCTCCGAAGGACGGTACGGTCTGGTTATCCTCTGAAGAGAGTAAAAGCAATCGCGTGCTGCGGGGCGGTTCCTGGGGCAACGTTCCGGAGTGCTGCCGGTCGGCGTACCGCAGCAGGCTCGCGCCCGATGACTCTAACAACAGCGTTGGGTTTCGGGTGGTGTGTGGGCTCGCGAGAATCTAGCCCTTTTCCCTTTTGCTCTCTTGCCCTTTGTGGCGCTAGATAGTCTTTATGTACTACTCAATTTGACTAAATAGCCATGCTTGATTGCGGAAATCGTTTGACTACACTGGTAGAAAATGTTGAAGGCTTTCAGGCCGGAAGCTTTCACTGCTGTATCGAAGGGGTAAGCTGTCATGGCCAGACTGGTGGAATTTGATGTTGGCAATGGTCAATCGGTCTTAGTCGAAGTGGAAGATGTGCAGTCAGACGCGGTGAAGCCCGTCTCGAAGCGCCCAGGAGAGATTGCGGCCCAGGCGAAGCAAACCTTTGACCATGCTCTAGACAACCTCAAGCCGATGGTCGAGAGCATTCGAGATCGCGTGGATGCCATGACCCAGCCAGCCGATGAGGTGGAAGTGAAATTTAGTGTCAAACTCAGCGGTGAAGTCGGTGCCGTGGTTACAAAGGTGGGTGGCGAAGCAACTTACGAAATTACGTTGAAGTGGCAGCACAAGTGAGTTTTACTCGCGAAGATTACGAGCATGCGATCGCCCGCATCTTTTATGTCGATGGGCAGGGCAAAAAGCATGTGGTGGGTACGGGCTTTTTAGTGGCTCCGGGTTATGTGCTGACCTGTGCCCATGTAGTGTTGCAGGCTCTCGGCTTTACAGAAGACGAGTTTGTGGATTGCCAGACTGCGCCGAAAGGCACCATTAGGCTTGATTTTTTGCCCAATGAATACGACATTGCTGCGACGGTGGTGCCGACGGCCTGGCAGCCCTATGGGTTGAATAAAGGCGATATTGCCGCGCTGCAATTGCAGGCAGAGCCACCCGAGCGCGCCAAACCTATTCCGCTGCAGCGGTGTGCTTGCGAAGCGATTCAAGACGAGCTCCATTCGGTCTATGGCTTTGCGAATGAAAATGGCGATCGCTCGGATGCGTATAAGCCCAAAGCCAATGCGGTGGGCGGTCGTTTTCAGTTTCACAAAGAGGGTGACCCCCAGGATGACACCATCGATGCTGGGTTTAGCGGTGCGCCCGTGTGGAATCAGACGCGGGAGTGCGTCGTGGGGATGGTGGCCACCGCCTGGGTAGCCACGACGGCGACGGATCGACGGTGTAAGGCTTACGCGATTCCGGAGGAGCAGTTGCGCCCAGTGCTCAATGATCTCTTTGCCCGGAGTTTGTGCGACCTAGTGGAGCAGGGACTAGCAGAAGCCCGTGGCCCGGTGCGGAATGCGGTAGACCGGGCGTTTGCATTGTGCGAAGAGGGGCGCGTGGAGCGGCCTACCCTGTTAGGGCGATTGCAATATCTGACGGAACTTTCAAATCGTGATTGGGAAGATGATGGGGCTGAGGTCGATCGCCTAACGCAATTTGCGCTGTTCCTCGCCGTGATGGATGGGCTGCCGGAGTCGTTGCGGCCAGCGTTAAAAGCGTGGGTGAGATTCCGGGGTTGTCATTACGAGCAGTTGTATGTCAGAGCCAACGAAGAACGCCAAGCCCGTGATGTGTCTTCCGCCTATGCTCCTGAGCATTTGATTGTGCAGATTAAGCCCGATGAGCAGAATGCGGCCAATGTGAAGGTCTGGCTGTGGGTGATTGGCGATCGCAACCACTACGACTACTTGGAACCACCGCTGCCCCGGTTGCGAGATGAGGTGATTCCCTTCACCTCATTGCCGGCCTTCTTAGAAACGTGGCTTGAGGACGAGTCGGACTTAGATGATCCGATGGTGCATTGCTTTGTGGCGCGTCATCGCCTGGGCTGTGATCTGGATGCCTGCGAAACGCAAGATGGCCTGACCCTGGGGAGCCAGTATAAATTGGTGTTGCGTACAGACTTGAGTCAGTCGCCGACGGGGAAGCAGTATTACACGCGCTGGCAACAGAAGTGGGAGGCGTTGGAGGGTAAGCCGCGATCGCGGGTACGCAGTACCGTGGTGCGCTCTGACTGCACTAATAAGGCCCGCTTGCTCAAGCAATTGCGCTCAGCGGAGATGGCCATTTTGGAGAACTTGCCGAGCGATCGGGTCGAAGAAATTTTTGAGTTTCTAGCGCGAAAGGTCGGGTTGCCCGTGGCGCTCTGGGTACGGCGTGAGGAACTGTGCGCCGGGCTGGATCGCCTGCTTGATTGCGCGGTGATGGAGTTGCCCCATAAGGTCTATGAAGAGCGCTCCGAAGTATTGGATTTTGAGGGAGACGACGCGACTTGTCTTGGCTATCATTTGAGCCTGGTTTGGGAAGATCTCAAAGTCGTGCCCCCGACTATGATGGAGCAGTTTGATCCAGAGGCGTGCTGAAGGAGTCTGTCAGGGAAATGAGTGACGAGCAAACGCCAGAGTCATCACCAAAACAGCTAATTTTCAACCCGATTTTTAAGGGGGGCAAGTCAGATGATGCTGTTGGTTCGCCCTTGGAGAAGCTACCAGCGCCGCCCACCTGGCGACGGGCCGATCGCCGCAAGCAAGAACGCGGGGCGACCTTTCAGGCGGAAGATAACGAAATTGAGTTGGTGAATGCCGCGCTGTTTTTGCGGCGACCCCTGTTGGTGACGGGTAAACCAGGGGTCGGTAAAACGTCGTTGGCCTATGCGATCGCCCGCGAGCTGGATCTGGGAGAGGTGCTGTACTGGCCGATCACCACCCGCACGACGCTGAAGGATGGACTGTATTTGTATGATGCGATCGCCCGCCTGCAAGACTCTACTGAAGCTGAGCGCAGCGGCCCCAACCGCTTTGACAATATTGGCAAATACATTCGCCTGGGGCCATTAGGCACGGCACTGCTCCCTTCGGACAAGCCCCGGATCTTGATTGTGGACGAAATCGACAAGAGCGATATCGACTTGCCCAATGACCTGCTGTATGTCTTCGAAGAAGGGGCGTTTGAGATTCCCGAGCTGGTACGCATCGAAGATGTGAAAAACGAAGTGGAAGTACGTACCGCTTATCGAGACGAGACTGAATTCACCTTTGATGATGGTGCGGTGGTGAAGAAAGGGAAAACCAAGGTGCCCAAAGGGCGTGTTGCTTGTACTCAGTTTCCGCTGATGATTTTGACCAGCAACGGCGAGCGCGACTTTCCGCCGCCGTTTTTGCGCCGCTGCATTCGCCTGACGATGCAAGAGCCCGACGAACAGCGACTGACTCAAATTGTGGAAGCTCACCTACGGCAAGAAGAGAATGGTGCGACGTTGATTGACGAGTCTAGAGAGCAGATTGATGATCTGGTCAAACGGTTTGTTAAAAAGCGAGGTAATAGCGTCAATAAGGGAGATTTGGCGACCGATCAGTTGCTCAATGCTATTTACCTGATTACCCGTGAACGCAAGCCGAATATGAGCACCGAGGTAGAATCACCTGATGACCTGTTTGAGCGCCTGTGGAAACCTCTGAGCAGCAGCGAAGACCAACTATCGGACAGTCGGCCCGGGAACTAAAACGACTCGGCCTGGAGTTCGATGCCGTTGATCTGGCCGATATGCTGTGGCTGGCTCAGCACATTGAGCTGGAGGCTGCTGCCCAGGCTGATGATGAGCCGACGCCTGCGCCGGTGACGCCAGCGGTGCGAACGGTGGATGAGGGCAGCACTACGAGCAGTGACCCCGTCGCTAACCTCTATGTAGATGACCCTGGCGATACTCAAACCTCCACCACGACGGTTGAGGATGAGGAAGACGAGGCCGATGAGCCTCAAGGCACCCCGTTTCCGGTGCCGGCTGCTCCAGCCATCCGGACCCGGCTAGATTTGGCGCGATCGCTGCGACCCCTCATGCGGAAAGTGCCCTCGCGCCTGCGACAGGAGCTGGACGAAGAGGCGACCGTCACGCAAATTGCCGAAACGGGGTTGTGGGTGCCCGTGGTGAAACCCCAGGCAGAACGGTGGCTTGAACTTGATTTAGTAGTCGAAGATTCTAAAACCACCTTCATTTGGGAACGAGTGATTGCGGAACTGCAGCACCTGGTGGAATATCAGGGGGCATTTCGAGCCATTCGCACCTGGCGGCTCGCGGTGCCGGATTTGCAAACCGCCACGGCTGCCGATATCAAGCTCTTTCCCCGCTGGCACGAAACGCCAGAAAACCGCGCCTATCAGCGCCCCCGCAGCCCCCGCGAACTCATCGATCCGCGCAGCCGCCGTTTGGTGTGGGTGGTCACCGACTGCACCTCGTTGCTTTGGCGGCGTGGGCTGATTCACGACACGCTGTGGGCTTGGGCTGAAACCCAGCCCGTGTCCCTGGTGCAGATGTTTCCCGAGCGTCTGTGGACGCGCACCGCCCTGCGGGACGGCCATATTGTGCGGCTCGGGGCGACAGGACCGGGTCTGCCTAGTGCGCGATTAGAAGTTGAGGGCTTGCCAGCCTTAGATGACTGGGACGACGACGATCTCGACGACGAGTCCCTAGAGGCTGATCTAGGGGCGACGGCTAACCGTACTGCGGCGGTGATGGAGCAGCGCCAGCTCGTGTTACCCGTAGTGACCCTCGATCCGCAGGCGATGCAACGCTGGGCGCGGGTGATGGCAGGCAGTGGCGATGGCTTCACCCCCGGTCGGGTATTTGAACTTAAGACCATCCGGCAGATGGCGAAAGAATATCAAACCTGGTCGACTCAAACCCAAGCGAAACCCCGCACCGCCCGCCAGCGCCTAGCCCTGTTCCGCTCGGGGGCCTCAGATATTGCCCAACAGCTCGTGGAATATCTGGCGGCCACCCCGGTGAGCTTGCCCGTCATTGACCTGCTGCGCGATGAGTTTGTGCCCAAGGCGCGGCAGGAACATGTGGCGGAGGTGTTGCTGAGTGGCCTGCTGCAGCGCCAAGATGAGCCGGAAGACGTTGGTCTGTGTCGCTATGAGTTTTATGCGGACCCCAAAACGGATGCCGAAGCTGCGCCCCCGCGCGAAAAGGTCCGAGAACTGCTGCTAGATAGCGTGCCGGTCTCGCGGTCTAGCGAGGTGCTAGATCGGCTCTCGCAGCTCATCAAAGACCGGGCTGGCAATACCCTCAAGAGCTTTGAAGCGTTTTTAAAGGCCTATGCCGCAGCGGGTGAGGCCTTGGGTGAGGGCGCGTTGCCCCTGGCGGAAGTAGGGCTGAGTGTGTTGCAGCGGCTCGGCGGCTCCCATGCGGCCCTGGCCCAGCGCTATGCTGCGGTGAGCAGTCCGTCGGTGCCGGCACGGCCCCCGCCCCCCCTGTCGACGCCCCCTTTCCGCTACAGGATGTGGAATACGAAGTGGCGGAATATTTGAACATTCCACCCTTGCAAACCACGACCATCCGCACGCCGACCATTGTGGCGATGCTCAACCAATCTTTTGAGTTTGAGACGGCCACCATTGAGGCTGAGCGGCACCTGCTGGGGTTACGGCGTGAGTGGGTGATTCGTAAGCGGCGAGCGACGGCCTGGGGCTATACCGAAGTGCTGAGTCGTGAGGCAGAGGTAGAGGAGGCTGTGGGGCTAGACATGGTTGCCCTGCCGGGGGGCACGTTTACGATGGGTGCTCCTGAAAGTGAGACTGGCAGCACTGATGATGAGCGACCGCAACACGAAGTTACCTTACAACCGTTTTATATGAGCCGCTATCCCGTTACTCAAGCTCAGTGGCGAACTATTGCGGCTATGGAGAGTACTAATTTAAATGTTGCCCTTGCTCTACTCAATTCAGCGGTAGGTTCAGTTCGTGGAGAAGGTCTTAAGCAGGTAGAACGGCTGATTATTGAGGGTGCTTGGAATGGACAGAGGTATTCAAGTATCAAAACACAAAGTACCTTGGCAGGTTTTGGTTATACAGAAAGCCATATAAGAAATTCGGCTTCACAGTTGTGGGGAATTCTGTCTGAAGTTCTTGATACGCAAGTTAAAAAAAGTGATTTGCGTGAAGTTGTCACTCGTTGGATTAACCAACGTGAATTGAGTCCTAATCTTTCCAGCTTTAAGGGCGACAACTTGCCGGTAGAAAATGTGACCTGGGAAGATGCTCAAGAGTTTTGTCGGCAGCTCTCGGTGCTGACGGGCAAAGACTATCGTCTACCGACGGAGGCGGAGTGGGAATATGCCTGCCGGGCGAGCACAACGACCCCTTTCCATTTTGGGGAGACGATCACCGCCGATTTAGCGAACTATCGGGCCAGTAAAGCATTTGGAGGAGGCCCCACGGGGGAGTATCGTGAGCAAACGACAGTGGTGGGGCAATTTCCGGCCAATAGCTTTGGCCTATGCGATATGCACGGCAATGTGTGGGAGTGGTGTCAAGATCACTGGCATGAAAGCTATGAAGGGGCACCTACGGATGGTTCCGCCTGGTTATCCTCTGACGCGAATGAAAACCGTCGTGTCCTGCGGGGCGGTTCCTGGTACGACCTTCCGGAGGTCTGCCGGTCGGCGCTCCGCTTCTGGGGCGCGCCCGATTACTCTAACGACGTCGTTGGGTTTCGGGTGGTGTGTGGGCTCGCGAGATAGTCCTTTTCCCTTTTGCCCTCTTGCCCTCTGCGGCGCAATTTCCTGCAGTACAAAAAAACTATTTTGCCGCCGATGAAGCGAGAATTGCCCATCATCCAAAAGACTTACGATTTAGTGAAGTGGTATGTGCCAATTCTCAACAAATTGCCCCGTAACCATAAGTTTTTGTTGGGCGATCGCATCATCACCGGGCTGTATGACCTGCTCGAAGGGTTGATTGTGGCTCGCTACAGTCGCGATAAGCTGCCCCTCCTCAAAGTGTTGAATGGTCGCCTCGATGTGCTGCGCCACCAAACCCGACTGCTGCTGGAGTTCGAGCTGATGTCGGCCCAGCGCTATCAGTATGTGAGTCAGTTGATCGACGGCATTGGCCAGGAGCTGGGCGGCTGGATGCGGCAGCAGCAGCAACAAGCCGCCGAGGCATCTTAGGCATGGTCAAGCGTTACGGCAATTTATGGCCTCAGGTGATCGAGTTTGAAAATTTGCTGCTCTCGGCCCGTAATGCCCAGCTAGGCAAGCGGTATAAGGCGAGCGTGTTGCACTTTAACTATCACCGCGAAACGGAACTGCTGAAGCTGCAAGCGGAACTGACGGCAAAAATCTACACCCCCGGCGGCTACACCACCTTTGATATCTACGACCCCAAGTGTCGGCTGATTTCAGCGGCTCCGTATCGGGACCGGGTGGTGCATCATGCTCTGTGCAATATCATTCAGCCGATTTTTGAGCGCACATTTATCGGCGACTCCTATGCCAATCGTCTCGGGTATGGCACCCATCGAGCGTTGCGCCGCTTCATTCACTTCATCCGCACCAGCGACTATGTATTGCAGTGCGATATCCAAAAGTACTTTCCCAGCATTGACCACGCCATTCTCAAAGCGATCATTCGCCGCAAGATCAAGTGCCCTGATACCCTGTGGCTAATTGATCGCATCATTGACCACAGCAACGAGCAGATGCCGGTGTATGAGCTGTTTCCGGGAGACGACCTATTAACCGGGCTGCAGCGGCGGCGCGGATTGCCGATAGGCAATCTTACCAGTCAATTTTTTGCCAATGTGTATCTCAATGGCCTTGACCACTTTATTAAGGAGCACCTCAAGATCAAAAAATACGTCCGCTATGTGGATGACTTTGCGCTGTTTAGTGGCGATCGCGGCTGGCTGGCTGAGGCCCGCCACGCGCTGGAGGCCTATTTGGATGGACTACGGCTCAAAGTGCATCCGGTGAAAAGTCAGCTCTTTGCCACTCGCCACGGGGCTAACTTTTTAGGCTTTCGGGTCATCCCTGTTGGCCAGGGCGACTCCAAAGATGTCCGTATTCGAGTGCGGCGGGAAAACCTGCGGCGGGCGCGGCGACGGCTCCAGCAGCTCCAGACTGACTATGCTAACGGTAAGATTGGCTTTCAAGAGTTAAATCAGTCGATGCAAAGTTGGCTGGCTCATCTAGATCATGGCGATACCTGGCGGTTGCGCCAACGGCTATTTGCTGATCTCGTGTTTGCGAGGCAGTGAAGACGGGGCAGGCCCCCCGACTGCGGGGCGGTTCCTGGAACAACAATCCGGAGAACTGCCGGTCGGCGAACCGCAACAGGAACGCGCCCGATAACACTAACAACAACGTTGGGTTTCGGGTGGTGTGTGGGCTCGCGAGCACTCTTCTGGGCCAGAACTGGCAGATGGGAATCTGTCGGGCGTGCGAAGGGGAGTCCAGCCGTGCTCCGGTGATGCTGGTGACGGCATCCGAATAGAAAACAGGGTTAAGTAGCCTGGTAAGCCTGGCTGAACGGTTGCTTAACCCATCCATTGACGACCCGTAGGGCTAGGTATGGCGACTTCTTCTACTACTGTGCAGTCGAAACCGATTTTGCAATATCGCGATCGGCCCATCCAGTTCTTTCGCGAAGATCACCTTTCCCTCACTCCAGAGCAGACCCCGCTGAAGCTGGTCGACATTCCCCCTGGGCGCTTTCAGATGGGCTCTCCTGAGGATGAGCTGGGTCGCCTAGAGCGCGAAGGCCCCCAACATCGAGTCACCCTGGCGCAAACCTTTTTTATGAGCCAGTACCCCATTACTCAGGCCCAGTGGCGGGCCGTCGCTGCCCTGCCCCAGGCCGAGCGCGAGTTGAACCCCGATCCGTCTAACTTTAAGGGCGACAACCGCCCCGTTGAGCGGGTGACCTGGTTCGACGCCGTGGAATTTTGCCAGCGCCTCGCCAAAGCCACGGGGCGCGCCTATCGCTTGCCGACAGAGGCCGAGTGGGAATATGCCTGCCGTGCCCGCACGACGACCCCCTTCCACTTTGGTGAAACCATCACCACCGATCTGGCCAATTATCGCGGGCAAGATTGGGAGGTCAGGGGTAAGACCTATTCCGGGGCCTATGGCAATGGCCCCTACGGCGAATTTCGCGAAGAGACCACGGCTGTGACCCTCTTTCCGCCTAATGCCTTTGGGTTGCACGATATGCACGGTAACGTGTTGGAGTGGTGCCAGGACCACTGGCATGAAAGCTATGAAGGGGCACCCGCTGACGCTTCTGCCTGGTTATCTTCTGGCGACAGTGAAAACCATCGCGTGCTGCGGGGCGGTTCCTGGGACGGCAATCCGGAGAACTGCCGGTCGGCGTTCCGCCTCAGGTACGCGCCCGATTACTCTAACTACTTCGTTGGGTTTCGGGTGGTGTGTGGGCTCGCGAGGTAGCTCTTTACCCTTTTGCCCTCTTGCCCTCTGCGGCGCAAATTTAGTTTACATGAACCATAGCCTGAGGCTTTACCTCAATATGAAGTCGAATAGAATTGGAGAAAATTTGGCCGCTAAGACGGAAATCTATACAAAGATGACTTGACTGGTTTTCTGGCTTACCAGAAAACCAGATGTGCGAGGGCTCGGTTGACGAGTCAGGGGCTCTATTGGGGAAAGGGAATCTACGGGGCTTCTTCCGGGGCTGCATCGAGTGATTGGACGACACTAGCGAGCTCTGACTGCAACTGCTCGGTACTTGGCAAGACGTTAGGGATGCGATGTTCGGCGACTGCGATCGGGTTTTGCAGATTTCTCAGGGCATACTCCGCAATGACGTGATTCTTGGCAGAGCACAAAATGATGCCAATCGTGGGCTGGTCATGTTCTTGCCGTTCTTGGCTATCAACTGCTGACAGGTAAAAATTCATCTGTCCCGATTGTTCTGGGGTGAATTCGCCCATTTCGAGTTGAATGAGGGGTTTGAGTAGTAACGGAACAGAAACCTACGCTAAGACTAAAAGCCTTTTGGAGAGAGGCTTGTAAAGCTCGGCTTTTAGGCCCCAAAGTAGCGAAGCTGCGATTTGGGTCAATTTAGTTCCCATGAACTATTAGAAGCTCGTTTTTTTAGGGCAAAAGATTAGGTTGTTTCGACCTGAAATAGCGTAGGGACTATTCTTGGCCTATATCACTCCAGAGTTATGGTTTGAAACGCCTGATCTGTCGTTCACTCGATTTGGGTCAACCCTTGCTGTATCTAGAGAGTGGTTGCTGTGCCGAGCAGCTATTCGCGTTTTATTCAGGCAGAGATTAACCCTGCTGCTTGTGGCTCTAAATCCAGGCGTTCACTTAAATCGAGACGAAAGGCCCCATAGGGCGTGACATGCTGCCAGAGGAGCGGCGTCAAGGCACGCAAGTCCTCGCTTTGCATTTGAGTCATCCACTCAGGCTCACTCAGCACCCGCTGAATCATTAAGGTGTTGACGTACACCAGACTAATTTGCAATAGATGCAGCGCCAAGGCCGATAACTCCTGCTGGTCGCGTCGATTGCTGGCAAACTCGCCACTACGCCCATAGAAAATGAAGTCGTTGGCCCCATTCCACCGTTCCACCACATTCAGCCCCTCCTGAATCTCCTGACGCAAGGCTACGGAGTGGAGATAACGACAGAGGAAGATCGTTTTGACGGCTCTCCCCAATTCGCTCAACGCTTGATGAGTCGGGTGCTTGGTCTCGGAGCGGTTGAACTGTTTGAGGATCACATCGGTTTCTGCTGTGCCCAAACGGAGTGCTGTGGCGTACTTAATCATCTGGTCGTACTGTTGCCGAATCAGCTCCCAGTTAATCGTCCGCTGCAGCACCGGTTGCAGGTTGGGATAGTCGGCCTTAGTGCCGGGTGCTGGGAGGTAAAGGCGCTGCACGCCAATCCGCTTCAAGCGCGGCATCAGGTTGAAGCCCAGCAGATGGCAAAAGGCAAAGGCCATCTCACTCTGACCATGAGAATCGACGTAGTTGCGCTCGACGGTCATCTCGGTATGGTGGCGCAATAAGCCTTCGAGCATAGCCGCCACCTCCGAAGAAGAGCAGGTCTTGAGCTGGGAGTAGATGCACACGGACTTTTTCTCGACATGCCAGTAGATCATCACGCCCCGGCCCCCATAGCGTTGATGCCACTCCGTCATCAGGTTTTGGTCCCAAGCGCCAAATTGTTTGGAATCCGAGGCACCGGCCGAGGTGCCCTCGCCCCAAATGTCCGCCATACGCACTTGCAAAACGGCATTGACGACTTTGGCGATCGCATTGCGAAGGTGTTCTTGGTGAATGTAGTGACGTTTGACGTACAGCAAGTTGCTATGGGTTTCATCGCCGACTCCGGCGCAAACCCGTTGCAGTCCCATGTTCGTGCCCAAACCGTAAAGACAGAGTAGTAAGCGGCGCTGGAGCAAGGTGCGCTCTAAGTTCTCGCGGGTGGCTGCCGTCTCAAATTGCTCCGTAAAGTTAACGCGCAGATCCGTTTCCTTCAGCATCTCCAGCAGTCCCGTCAGCGGCCAGCGGCGGTTGATTTCCGTCTTCAGTTGCTGCAAGGTGGGCGGCTCCGGCTGTGCGGTTAGAGGAGACACTGAAATCCAGCCATTTTTGCGTTCCAAAATCCGCACCCCCAGATTCTTCGGCAGGCCGCTATCCAGCGTGCTCAGAGCAGTTCGCATCGTCTGTTGCAACTGCTCGACAAAGGCATCTGCTTCCAGCGGCTGTTTCAGCTCCTGGTAATAAACCTGGCGGTGGACTTCAAAGTCTGGCGGCAGGTCTTGTTCAGGATTGCCGTAGCGTCGTCCCCCCTCCACCCAAATGGCCCTAGAGCGCAGCTTTTCCCGCAACGCTTGCAGGACGCAAATTTCGTAATTGACGCGATTGATCTGAATTTCGCCCTGGTCATCCGGTTCGCCAATCAGTTCGGACCAATCATTCGGGAGAACCCCGTCGATGATCAGGTCTTCGTCAGGGTCGTAGTAACGTTGGGTGCTGTCGCGATAGCGATTGAGGATGGACAGGGCAACAATCACCGGTTGATGCTGTTCATTATTAGAGCGGAAGTTGAGGGTTTCTAAAATCGCTGGCACCATGCGCCGATAGTGATGCAGATAGGAGCTGCGGATACGGGTGTGAACCTTTTCTTGGTAGGTGGCACCCGTAGTCTGCTCATCAACTAAGGCTTGCAGCGTTTCTGGATCAGCGACGGGATATACGACTTCTTTGACCGCACCTTCTGGTGATTGTAGAGCGGCCATGGCAATCTTCAACAGCAGGGACTCTTTGCGGGGCACTCGTTTGAAGGCTGCGACTAACTCCCGCTCCACGCGTCGCTCGGCATTGAGGCTGAGGCGATGCACGATCTGAACCAGCAAGGTGACTAAGCTATCGATGATCTCGTGTTCGCGTTGCCAGCAAAAGGCAGCAACCAGGGTGTAGCGGATGGCTGCCGGATGTCGCCGCAACTCCCGTGGGGGTTCGGTCGAGGCGCGTCGCCGATACTGCTGCACCAGCTTCGGCGCGACCAGCGTAAAGAGACTATTGGGCAAGCCCAAGGCTCGAATGCTTTGCAGTTTCTCAATTTCCGCTAGCAGGCTATTGAGCCCCAGGCGGCCCGGATCGGTCTTGAGGTGATTCAGTTGTGACTGACGAAAGTGCCCCGTTTCATCTGTGAGGGGACTCTCAGTAGCGAGCAAAGCATCTAAGTTTTCGCACGTTTTAGAAGAGAGTTGAGCCGCCATTTGACGACAGAAGTCACGCTCATGAGTGCGCGCCGCTGACCGAATCAACCGCTCCAACTGCTTCCAGGCGGGCGGTTCGATTTTGAGGTCTCGAAATCGCTGATGGACCTGTCCTTTGAGGGCTTCAAAGGACAGCCCCAATGGCAGAACTTCGTCAATCAGCCAGGTCTTCATTTGCTGCTTGTCGGACTGAGTCACTGGCCGGAAATCCAAGAATTTCCGAATCTGGACGCGGTGAGCCTTGAAGGTGACGCCTGACCATTTATATGGGGTGCTGCAAGCGTAGCTGCAACGAAGTGCAATAAGGCTAAATCGATTGATATACCTAGGTTTTAAGCATCGATTTTGTTGAAGTAAAAATCCGCTGTCATCGCCGAATCATAAGTTTGGCTTATATTGCCTGACGTCG
>JBHJJI010000207.1:0-10584 GCA_050042805.1 Leptolyngbyaceae cyanobacterium | reverse complement strand
CAAGTGATTGTGCTCTCCGAGTACGGCATCACTCCGGTGAATCAGCCTGTTCACATCAATCGTCTGCTGCGAGACGCTGGGCTCCTGCAAGTGCGGGAGGAACTGGGCCTGGAAATCCTCGATGCTGGAGCGAGCCAGGCCTTTGCCGTCGCCGATCACCAACTGGCCCACGTTTACGTCAACGACCCCGCTGTGTTGTCCACCGTGCAGCAATTGCTAGAGCAGGCCGACGGCATCGATTATGTACTGGACGAAGCGGGTAAGCGCGAATATCACCTTGATCACGATCGCGCTGGCGAACTTGTGGCTGTTGCGGAACCAACAGCCTGGTTCACCTACTACTATTGGCTGGACGACAGCCGAGCCCCCGACTTTGCTCGCACCGTCGATATTCATCGCAAGCCCGGTTACGACCCCGTCGAACTCTTCATCGACCCGGCCTTCACCGCCCCCAAACTCAAAGTGGCTGCCAAACTCCTCAAGAAGCACCTCGGCTTCCGCTACCTGATGGACGTGATCCCCCTCGATGCCACCCTGGTTAAAGGCTCGCATGGTCACCTCACACAGCAGCCCGGTGACTGTCCTGTCTTCATCACCCACCAACCTGACTTGATACCGCAGGAGTCGATTACTGCTGTCGATGTTTTCCAACTGATACTGGCCCATCTGCAGGCTAACGTCCCAGTCACTGCCCAATAGATTGGGAGGAGGACAGCATACGAATTTAGACGAGCAATATGGGCACTTTGCACAGGTCTGGAAGGCTATCCTTGCCGATGCTAGCCAAGCCTGGCCAAGCCAGGCTGTCAATCTTTGCCCCTGGCCCTCTCGGCTCCCCAGCGTTTCTCAGTCATCTGTCATGTAGAGTTTCGAAATCGAGAAAGGGCATTAACTACCTCAGGCTTCTTCGGCTTCAATCTTCTCGCGCGTTTCGCCCCAGTAAGCACTGACCGTAATCACTTCCTGGTCACCTTGAATTTCCGATTTCCAACGATAAATCGTTTTTTTGGGATTGACACCTACCTCGATCAGCTTGGCCCCCATGTATTAAGTCATCGAATCACGGGTGCGCTGCTTAAAAAATTCAGACTGATTTTTGGGCACCGTGCGCGACAAGTGGGCTTGGGTATGTTTAGCCATGTCAGCAGTCGTTAATCAAATCTCTTCCTTAATTAAACAAGCAATCGGGCGCGATCCGGAACCGCTCTGTTGAACGTCAGACAGGACGGTAATCTTCCTCCTCCTCATGTAGGTGCTGATAGGCGGAGTGGCGATCGCCGACGGGTGATGTCAGCCACCGCTACCGCAGGTAGTAAAAGACCGCCTGCATTCCCCCAATCAAAAATCCGAGGGCACCGCCGAGATTCACGATCGCCTGCAGCTCGTTGCGCACAATGCCCTGCACCGCCGTTTCTAACTCTTCAGGATTGGTTGCACTGACCCGTTCAATAATCACCTGGTCAATATCCAGAATTGGAATCACCTGCGCCACCAAGTTTTCCATATCTTTTTCGAGGTAGCGCTCTAAAATCAGCGCTAACTCTTCACTCACCGGGTCGAGGGAATCGTTGATCACGCTGGAGTTGCGCAACCGGTTGAGCAATTGTGTCGCCAGCATTTGCCAGTTGATCGTGGCACTGAGCCCTTTTAGTAGCTCTGGCCCCAAGGTTTTGATATAGCCCCGCACGGCTTCTCGAATCGTGGTGCGCAGTTCGCGCACGGTAGACACCGGCAGACGCTGCAGGGTCAGTTGCTGCAGCATCTCTTGGCATCGCGCATTCAGATTCAGCGCTTCCACTAACTCCGCGATGCGTAGATTCGTGGTCTCCCGCTCATCCAGACAAAAGGTGCGCAATCGAGTCAGAGCGTTGCGCACGCCAAACAGATTGGCCACGACCCAGTAGGTACCGCTGGTTTTAGACCGGAAGATTTCGTCGATCACCTGAATGTTGCGATCGGTCAAAAAATCAACGAGCGTCCGTCGAATGCGATCCGGCGGCAGTACCGAAATCAGCAGCCAGCTCGACAGCTGCTGGGCCTGATCGGGCGATAGCTGAAATTCCAGCAGCACCTGGTCAAAAATCTGATCAATCTGCGCCTCTAAAAAATCTTCGCGCCGAGCCCAAACCTTGAGCAAGCGAGGTAGAGAAGCGCCAAATACATCCTGCAAAACCTTGCCAACAATTTCGGCAGTTCGAGCTTGGTTGCGAGACTGGATCTGATCAAGCGTCAGTTCTAACAGCCAGCGAATCGCCTGCTGAGTGCGCTCGGTTTGTAACAGGCGGCGCGCCAGATTTTCGAGTTCGGTCGGGGTGAGCAGCGACCCCATAATTGTGTCGGCGACTCGGTGGGCCAAGCGAGCCTGATTACTGGGAATCAACCCTGGCGTCAACGGCAACCGCCGCTTAAACAAGTAGTAGGGCCGATAGGGCCGAAACAGCATCTTGATAGCCAGGTCATTGGTGAAATACCCAATCACACCGCCGACTAGGGGCGGGGCTAGCAGTAGCCAAATGTCAGACCAGACCATTTAAGAAACCGGGGGCGATCGCACCGATACCAGCGTGCCGAGTCATCATAACAAACCCACCGTTGCATCGCGCGCCCAGTAAGGCGTGTAAACCCCACCCGGCACTACTTGGTCATCACGAGGATGCCCATCAGTCCTGCCGCAACGGGATAAAACGTGGCGTCAGCAAATCCGGCCGTCTGGGCCAGCTGCAGCTGCGCTTGCCCCGTCGGAAACCGGTCAAGACTGGGGCTGATGTAAGCGTATTCGTCAGTCAGGTCGAACCGCTGAGCGGCGGTAACCACTACATTATCCAAATACCATTGTTGAAATTGCCGCAGCCATGTTGACGACGGCCGGTGAAAGTCAAGCACTGCCGCCCGACCACCCGGTTTGAGCACGCGTTGCAGCTCACTCAGGCCTTGAGGAATATCGGTGAGGTTGCGCAAACCGTAGGCCATTGTGACCACGTCAAACTGGTTGTGGTCGAAAGGCAACTGCAGCGCATCCCCTTCGATCCAACTTAGGGATGCCAATCCGACCCGCTGAGCCGCTTTGTGCTGGGCGATCGCCAACTGCGCCGAAGCGAAGTCCAAGCCATATACCTGGCCAGCTTTGCCCAGACGGCGGGCCAGCAGCAGCGCCAAATCACCGCTGCCACAGCAGACGTCAAGCCCGACTTGCCCCGCCGTCGCCTGACTCCAATCAACGGCCATTTGCTTCCAAACCTGATGTAGACCGAAGCTCAGCTGCTGATTAAAGTCGTCATAGACCGGCGCAATGCGGTCAAACAAGACCTGAATATCATCAGCAGAGGGAGACGGTGTTTGAGTCACAGGTGTATGCGTCGTCGGGGTCATATTCAGACTACGACAGACTCGAACCGTTATTTACAGACAGGCCAGCGTCAAGGCTACCTGTTGAGCCGTCATTTGAATGAAGTTTTGGCTACGCTCAGAAAATACCTGGGGAGTCGTCCACTGCAAAGAGACAATTGCCACCACCGCGCCTCGAAACAGGACGGGAGCGACACAGTGTGCCCCCATTCCGGCGGCCTCATAAGCAGCTTTAGTAGACCCATCAGAGACCTTCGTGCCATCGGTACAGTATTTGAGATCACGGCTGGCGATCGCCTCACCCACCAGGGGATCTTGCTTAATCAAATCACTGCTCGCACTACCGGCAATCCCCACATGGTCTGCCAGGGCATCTTGATCAATTAAATGCACAGCGACGCCCTGAGCCCCAATCACGCGTTGGGCCGCTATGGCGATATCAGGCAAGGCTACCGTCACATCACCTGCAGATTGGGCAATTTCCGCCATTCGCATCACGACCCAGTGCTGATTTTCCAGCAGATCAATGGCTTCGCCACGCTGCTTCAACAAATCATAGGTATGGGCGGCCTGATCCACCACATGCTTCAATTCATCCGGATCCCAGGGCTTCGTGATGTAGCGGTAGACCTGACCAGCATTGATCGCATCGACCAAATCTTCCACATCGGTAAAACCAGTCAAAATGATGCGCACCGTGTCAGGAAACTCAGGTACGGTTTTGCTCAAAAACTCAGTCCCCTTCATCTCTGGCATGCGCTGGTCAGAGATGATGACCGCAACTTCGCCATGCTCAGACAAGATCTCAAGAGCTTGTTGACCGCTCTCAGCTCTCAACACCGTGAAGTCGCGCCGAAACGTGCGATAAAGCAGGTCGAGATTGTCAGGCTCGTCATCAACAACCAGCATCTTGGCCTTGTTAACTTTACGCGAATGAGATGCCACAGTCATGTTTAAAATCTCCCAAAATTATTGCAGTGCACTGCCCAGTGACATGTGCCACCCAACAATCAATATGCTCTTAAAAGCTCGCTTTCAGAATACCCACACCACGACGAAAGCAAACGATGCCCACTGTTCCTACCACTGTCACAATCGAGCCAGTCCCTACCGACGGTTCACAAGCTTAATGCAGGCTAGAACCTTGCAGGGATAGGACACACACCACGATGACCGATGGCCTGCGCCCATGCGATGCCCACGCCCCACATCACGGCAGGCCTGCCGCCCGCACAAAACTTGTCTCACTCAAAGAAGTCTAAATTTTGTCTGGCTGAACGACTGCCATCGATGTTACCGCCAGTTTAGAAGAGTGATATCGCACCCCGGCACTGCACCCGCCACAAGTCAACAGCCCCATGAATAGAGAGCCAGTTGTCACCATAAACACACACTTTTGGTGTGAGTCCAGCGCAGCTAGTGATTGTGAGCTGTCCGTCAACTACTCGTGAGGCTCAGCGGCTTTCGAGAAGCGATCGAAAAAATGATGATTGCGTTTGCGATAGCTTTCAGGAAACGGTAAATCCAGCGTTTTGTGAAAGTCTTCTTGTACTTTGAGCGTCAAGAGCTTAGACGCCTGACGAACGATCTGCCCGAGTAGATGATCCCCGGTCTTCTGCACGATTCGCTTGGGCAGCGCCTGAATAAAGCGAGGAAAGCTGACCCACACCTTGAGGTCTAGATCCCAGTCCACCTGAGTAATTAAGAGCCCTGACTCGCTCAACGTCTCTTTGAGCTCAAGAGCAGCCTTGAAGTCAACTTCATAGCCCGGTGCTACATAGCCCGGAATCGGGATGGTCTCAATCCGATAGACCCCATGATCTTGTGGTAGCAAATGCAAGCCAATTTTGGGCTCGACGTCGTAACCCAATGCCCCAAAATGGCCCACCGTGAGGTCATACCCGTTGTCGCCCAGCGGCGTTGCGGTCATGGGGTGAGCGCAGCGCAAAAACCAGGCGTGATGGTCGTCTAAATACTGAGACACTGTCAGGCGATCGGCCGCCATGTCCATGCGCCCGACGTAGCCGCCTTTGAAAAGAAAAGGAGTGCCACGAGACGTTTCGGTCTGAGCTGGCTCCGAGTTGCCGTCGATGGTTTCTACCAGATTAGAGACCGTCCCAAAGACCGGGTCAGACAGGTCACCAGCTCGATGATTAGTAAAAGGTGTTTGCATGGATGCGCTGAGCCACTCGTTCCTATGAGCAAATGCCAAAAGGCAGGGTGCGGTCGTTTGCTATAGCTTTGGTTATAACCCAAATGCCATTTTAGCGGATACGCCATTAACACCAGCTGAATCAGAGGGGTCAAAAATGGCGATCGCGATTAACTCACAAAAGTTTAACTCAGGTGAACTTGACCTACCTAGTCGAAAATACACGGACAAAAATCACCTTTCCGCATGAGTTAACGCCTTTTCTCCGCAAGCCTACTGCAGTACGGTTAGCTTATGAATAGGATCGTTCTCAATGTTGAAGCTATCGCTACGGTTTGAAGCCAACGCAGAGCTACTTTTTCAATAATAACGATAGCAACGATAGATTTTGCCACCGTACTCTGAGGGGAAGCATGATGAAAGCATTGGTAGTGGGTGCAACAGGCGAAACGGGACGTCGCATTGTGCGCGTGCTAGTCGGGAAGGGGATTCCCGTCCGGGTGATGGTGCGTGACCTAGCAATCGCCAAGGAGATTTTGCCTAACACGGTTGAATTTGTCACAGGTGACGTCCAAAACCTGACTAGCATCGAAGCTGCGATCTCTGACTGCACAGTCCTGCTATGTGCCACCGGAGCTCGCCCGAGCCTCGACCCCACCGGGCCCTATCAAGTGGATTATGAAGGCACTAAGAACCTCGTTAATGTGGCCAAAGCCCATAACATCGAGCACTTTGTCATCGTGTCTTCTCTCTGTGTTTCCCGCTTTTTACATCCGCTGAATCTGTTTTGGCTCATTTTGTGGTGGAAAAAACAGGCTGAAGATTACCTAATTGCCAGCGGTTTACCTTACACAATCGTGCGACCGGGTGGGCTCAAAAGTGATGACACTGACGATCGCGCCCTGATGATGGCACCTGCGGATACGTTGTTTGAGGGCAACGTGCCGCGATTAAAGGTGGCGGAAACCTGCGTCGCCGCCCTCACTGATCCTGCCGCCAAAAACAAAATTGTCGAAATTGTCGCTCAAGAAAATGTCACCCCCAAACCCTTTGCGGAGATGTTTGCCGGTATCTCATAAGCGTTACATCCACGTTTGCGGGCTTGAACCGAAGGATTTCAAAGCTAAGTCAACATCGCCAGTTTGCTCCCTCAGCAGACAAGCCAGCTCCTAGAATGCCTCTTAGGCTGGGATGCTCCATTGTGAGCAGATGATTTACAATATCTAAGCCTGGAGAGGTGGCAGAGTGGTCGAATGCGTCCGACTTGAAATCGGATGAGCCGCAAGGTTCCGAGGGTTCGAATCCCTCCCTCTCCGTTTTCGGTTACTTGTGGGTTTTCTAGCTCTACCTACTCCAGCAATCTTTATCGATCAAACTGGTCGAAAACGTCGAGGTGTGAACGCCTTGGCGTTTTCTGGACAGGACTCAGTTTTCTTGGTTTTCCCACTATCCCCTTGCCCATGCTTGATTCTCGTACGCCCTCGGGGGCGCTTGGTGACAAATGGACTCACTTTAGAGAAAACTGCGCGCTGGTTAGTCCTAACAACAAACGCAAACACACCGTGCTGATTGTGGGGACAGGGTTGGCTGGGGCAGCAGCAGCAGCGACACTGGCTGAGCTGGGCTATCAGGTTAAAAGCTTTTGTATTCAAGATTCGCCGCGCCGCGCCCACAGTATCGCGGCTCAGGGCGGCATCAACGCCACTAAAAACTATCCAAATGATGGCGACAGCGTTTGGCGATTGTTTTACGACACGCTCAAAGGTGGCGACTATCGCTCCCGAGAAGCCAACGTTCATCGCTTAGCCGAGATTAGCAACCAGATTATTGACCAGTGTGTCTCCCAAGGGGTGCCCTTTGCGCGGGAATATGGGGGGCTGCTCGCCAACCGATCGTTTGGCGGCACTTTGGTCTCGCGAACGTTTTATGCGCGAGGGCAAACGGGACAACAGCTTTTGCTAGGAGCCTATAGCGCCATGATGCGGCAGGTGCAGGCGCAGCAAGTGCAGATCTTTGCCCGTCGAGAAATGCTGGATCTGGTCGTCGTTGACGGACAAGCGCGAGGCATTATCACGCGCAATTTGGTCACAGGTCAGATAGAGCGCCATGTCGGCGATGCTGTGCTGTTGTGTACTGGCGGGTACAGCAATGTCTATTACCTCTCTACTAATGCCCAAAATTCCAACGTGTCAGCGGCGTGGCGCTGCCATAAACGGGGAGCGTATTTTGCCAATCCTTGCTATACCCAAATTCACCCGACCTGTATTCCCATATCGGGCGACTATCAGTCCAAATTGACGCTAATGAGCGAAGGGCTGCGTAATGACGGTCGGGTCTGGGTGCCCAAAACGCCGGGAGATTCCCGATCGCCCCACGAAATCCCGGAAGGCGATCGCGACTACTATCTCGAACGTCGCTATCCGGCCTTTGGCAACCTCGTGCCCCGAGATGTCGCCTCCCGCAATGCTAAAACCATGACCGATGAGGGACGCGGCGTCGGCGAAACGGGGCTGGCTGTTTATCTCGACTTTCAAGATGCGATTCAAACTCAAGGGCAGGCAGCGATCGCGGCGAAATACGGCAACCTGTTTGACATGTACCAACGCATCACCGGCGAGAACCCCTATCAGGTGCCGATGCGAATTTACCCTGCCGTACACTACACGATGGGCGGGCTCTGGGTTGACTATCACCTGATGAGCACGATTCCGGGCTTATTTGTGTTGGGCGAAGCGAATTTTTCCGACCACGGGGCCAACCGACTCGGCGCGAGTGCCCTGATGCAGGGGTTAGCCGATGGCTACTTTGTGATTCCGCAAACGCTAGGAGCCTATCTTGCCACTGTCCCCCTATCAGCTGTGACGACTGACGACGAGGCCTTTCAAGCAGCCGAGCACGGAGCTCAAACACGATTGACCCAGCTCCTCAACATTCAGGGCGACAAAACCGTAATGACTTTTCATCGAGAGTTAGGTCGCCTCGTTTGGGATCATGTCGGCATGAGCCGCGATCGCAGTGGATTGAAGCAGGCGATCGCCCGCATTCGTGAACTGCGCAACGAATTTTGGCAAAATCTTAAACTACCTGGTGAGGCGGATACACTCAACAAAAATCTTGAATTTGCCGGTCGCGTCGCCGACTTTTTAGAACTGGCCGAACTCATGGCTCAAGATGCCCTGCATCGCGAAGAATCTTGCGGGGGCCACTTCCGCGAAGAACACCAAACCCCAGACGGTGAGGCTCAACGCGATGACGATCAATTCGCCTACGTCGCCGCGTGGGAATATCAGGGTCGCGATCGTCCGGCAACCTTACATCGAGAAGATCTGCAGTTCGACAATGCGCCACCAACCCAACGCAGCTACAAATAAACCCCTGCACCGCCTCAGGTACAAGGGTAAACTCGTGATTTCTCAGTAAAAAACAGTCCAAGATGCTATTCAAACATCATCCTGGCCAAGCTTTAGACGCAACATGGCTCTACTAGCCATATTCCCTAGTCACCTACAAAGCTGATTGAAGTCGTTAAGCCGTTGAAAGACAAGACTGCTCGTGAGCGTCTAGTCTTCGTGCTCATCAAAGGGATCCGCCAACTGCTTAGCAGGCGGGCCAAAGGCGGTATAGACAGCGAAGGCCGTAAAAGCAACGACCACCGCAGCCACGGAAATGATAAGAACTGTTGCAGGCTGCATAGGATATGGTTTCTTATAAAACACCTTATATCTTATAATATTACGGAATATAAAGTGGCGTATAGGTTCAGGATACTGATGGCACAACAAACGCGGCTGAGCAATCTGCTAAAACCCCTCAACTCTGAATACGGCAAAGTATCACCCGGCTGGGGTACGACTCCTGTCATGGGTGTCTTCATGGGACTGTTCTTCGTATTTCTGTTGATTATTCTTCAGCTCTACAACTCTTCACTCATTTTGCAGAATGTCGATGTTGACTGGCGCAGTCTGGGTCTCTAAGACCAACTGCTGCTTTGATGAGTTGCAGAAGGGTAGAAGAAAACAGGCTTCTACCCTTCTGTGTTTGTGGCAAAAAGCTCGACGGTTATTGCCTCACCCATCATCGCGATAAGGTGTGAACAGGCGTAACTGTCAGCCATTAGGAGGACAACATGAATATTTTTGGGATCGGGCTTCCCGAGATGGCCTTGATATTGGTCATTGCATTGCTGGTGTTTGGCCCTAAAAAGTTGCCTGAGATTGGTCGCAGCTTGGCTCAAGCCCTCGGCAGCTTCAAAAAGGCTCAGCAAGAGTTTGAGACAGAGTTTAAAAAAGAGGCAGAGGATCTCAAAAAATCTATGAACGCGCCGATGAAGGCGGAGATTGAGCGCCCTGAACCCAAAGCCCTGCCTGAGCCAGAGGGCGAAGTCGAGACGACTGAGGAGAATCCGGTCGCAGATGAGGTCGAAGCAGTCGCGACGGAAGTGACAACGCCGGATGCATCCGCTGCGTCTTCTTAGGCGATTGTGTACGGCGCTCTGGGCTGGACTGGAATATAAGCTGTAAAAGCTTAGGTCTGAAGCAGTTCTCGGCAACGAGGAGACTAGCGTTTTGTCTTAAGAGTGTTCCAAGAAAAATCTATTCCCGGTACGGGTACGTGTGGGTTTAGCCTAATGTCTCGAAGGACAATCCAGCTGCCGTTCACAAAACCCGTCCCAATAGTGGGGCATTGATAGCAGTCGCTAGTCCAGCTAGGACAAGACTGCGAAGCCACTTTGCTGATGCGCTCAGGATTCAGAGTGCTCCTAGGTGTCCTCAGCAAAGTGACCAGCGCTATATTTCGATAGCTTGTTCTTAAGCGTTTGACCCGATCACTTCTGCAGCGCCGATGCCTGGCCTCTTGAGAGGATAGGAGAACGTTTCACAGAACGCTCTCCTTGGGGAAGCCCTTCAGCATCAAGGCTTTTGCACGGATTGCATAATGGATATATTTTGGGTAGTCCACTAATGTAAAGGACAGAGAAAAGTATGACCTGTTTAGTGTGTCTAGCGGTATAGCAACGATGGCGATAGAAATGACCTGCCCCACCTGCGGCTCCCATGACATCTCCAAAAACGGTACGACTCGGCGGG
>JBHJJI010000206.1:0-11549 GCA_050042805.1 Leptolyngbyaceae cyanobacterium | reverse complement strand
CCCGAGTCATTTTGTCGTAAAATTCGGAATCTTCGAAATAGATCAAGGGCAGGGCTTGAGCCTTTTGCAAAATCAGCAGGTTCACCTTTTGCCCTAAGAGGGCTCGCAGTAAAGCCGTGCAGAGATTCAGCCCCTGCCGAGCTCCCGCCAGCAGGGTGACTAGAATCGCCTCAATGCCCAGATAGGTGAGGGCTGAATTGCGATCTGTGATCGCCCCCGATTCTGCCGCTTTGATGACGGCGTCAACAATGAGCTTGCCAACATAGGCGATCGCCACTGGCAGCAATCCTGCTACCAAGGTACACACCGCCAGTAGCACCGTTAGCCGCCAATGGGTTTGCCAAACGAGCTGAATGGCTCGTCCACAATATTGATAAATTTCGAGGGATTCACGTGTCGATTGCCCTCTTTGTCGCAGGGCTTGGCCCCAATTCTCTAGTCGTCGTCTCACCATACCTTAAGCATAATCGGTGAGTGGATTTCTCCGGTTCACGAACCCAGCGTCATGCTGATGTCTTATTCCGGAAGGGGAGTGCATTCCAATTTTGAGCCTCTTGACCCAGGCAACAACTTTGGGGAGCAACGCACGTTAGGGCTTAGCAGGCAAAGTGTTTAAAGACGCTCACACGTGCAAGTCTTGTATGGTTAGCTGGGCGGTTCCTCGACCTTCTGTCTGGTAGGGCCAAAAGGATTTCACCTTTTCAAACAGCCAAAAACAGGGACTGACCAAACTGTAGCAGTACAGTGCCATCTCCCCTGCCGGTACGGCTTCTGTCCAAACTTTCGGCCCGTACTTTAGCAGCTGCCGCAAAATTCTGCGGCTATCATTCAGCGCATAAACGGTTACCATCATGGGCCGCTGCCACCAAACACAACTCAGCATGCGAGTGCGAAAGCGGCTCAACCCAATGCCGCGCATCAAACTCACGAGATAAGTTCTCTCCAACCGATTGCGAGGAATTTTGTGGGTTAGCCGCATGCCAGGGTTGTACCAAACTTCCCAGCCGGCCTTCTGAATCTGAATCACCGGTTCGAGATCTTCGGCCACATCGCGATCGCGAATCCGAATCCCCCAACTCTCCCCATCAGTGGTCGCTGCCAACCAGGCCTGTCGTCTCACCACCAAGCCCGCCCCAGGGGGAAGTAGGTTGTTCTCAGGGTTATATAACAGTGCCTGATCTCCCCGTTCTGTCAGGGCTAGAAATGCCGCCAAGCGATCGAACCCCTGAGGGGGTGAAGTTTCAAATTTGCCCGCGAGGCGACTACCGAACGCTCCGGCTTGCGGATAGTCTTGAGCGAATTTAACCGCTCTATTCACCCACGTTAAAGAGGGTAAGTTATCGTCATCCAGAAATCCGACGAGAGGACTGCGAGCCAGGCGGACAGCACGCTGTCGAGCAAAGCCTGCGCCTTGGGTGGGTTCAAATGCATATCGCAAGCTCGGCCAACCCTGCTGGTAACGGCGCACGACTGCCGCTGTCTGGTCAGAGCTATTGTTATCGACAACAATAATTTCCCAACGAATGTTTGTTGTTCCGAGCTGCCACTTCAGGCGCTCTAACACTTCAGTAATACGGTTGGCACCGTTATAGGTGGGAATAGCAACCGTAAAGTCACAAAAGAAACCCGTCACAGTCATCTCAGTCGCCCTGCATTTAAAAACTCGCAAACTTCATAGATAAGAAGATTTTTTATCGATAAAGAAAACGCGTCTTTTTGTGTGTTTTTGATGAAGTAAATACATACGCTCCTGATGGCACTCAAATCACTTTCAAGACTTATCCGAATGCCTTTTGAGAGGCTTAGAAGTGTCATCAAAAGTATTGCTGCCGAAAAATTAATAGATTAGTAAATGCCCTCGGCTTTCAATATCTCTCTAAATTATCTAAGAATTAAGCCTGTTTTTTGTTCAGTAAATACACTTAAAAAACACTGAGGATTCCTGAAGAAATATTTTATTCGCGGTTTTTACGTACTGACTACGCTTTGTCGGCGATCGTTTTCAGCGCCTCAGAAAATCAGCGATCTTCTCTGATCAACTTACCCAGGCTGAGCTGGTATCGAAACTTTGGTAGGTTTGACCTCAGGAACTTTTGGGGACAGTATTATTTAATACGTCATTGTCCGTAGGGTATCCGGACAAGACAGGCATCTTTTTGGCGATATGTGAATTTTTTGAACACTAGAGCTCAACAGCCTGATGAAATATGGAGTCTGGAGACCGAGGCGATTCCAGATCCTGCCAGCAGAAGAATTCTATTGAGAAAATCCTGGCAAATTCTCAATCAAGCCTGATTGCCCCAACCTGATGAGGGGATGAGCCTCAACTTACTTTGTCTATCTGAGTAATCGCGAAAGCAATCGATTGAGCTCATGATGGGTCATGTCGATTTCTCCAAGGTCGATGTCTTCCACCAGTCTGATAAGCCTTTTTGTCAGGCTTTGTAATCAGCCAGAGTGGCTACTGGAGGCTACCCCGCAACTGTTGTTCTCGCTCGATCGCCTCAAACAGCGCTTGAAAATTGCCTTCTCCAAACCCATCGGCTCGTTTCATACCGGCTGGGGTCATCCGTGATTGCCGCTCAATAAATTCCCAAAAGAACGTGGGCTTATCGAATAGGGGTTGCGTAAAGGTCTGTAGAAGGCGAGTTTGGGCATCTGCGGCAGGCCAGTCCACCAAAATCTGTTGCTGGGCGATCGCCCCCCAATCCCCAGCCTCTTGCCAGAATCCGGGGCGAATCTGCAGCTGTTGATAGTAGATCTCGGGCACCGATAAAAACGAAAGCCCGCGTTGGCGTAGCACTGCGATCGTTTGCACCAAGTCTTGAGTTTTTAAGGCGACGTGCTGAATCCCGGCACCGTTGTGTTGGTCGATAAATTCTTGAATCTGTGAGTTGGAGGAGGTGGGTTCATTAACCGGCAGGGTGGCATTGCCGTCGGGATGCTTCAGGACGATGCTGCGCAGGCCTGACCGAGGCGTTTCAATTAAAAACTGCTGCTGTTGAGTAAAGCCTAAATAGGTTGTGTACCAGTTGACGGCGTTCTCTAGTTCTCCGGTTGGGACGTTGAGTACGGCATGGTCGATGCTCAGCCAAGGCAAGGCGGCTGGCGGGCTAGCCTGCGGTGCTGGCGGCGACGATGTTGACAGCGACTGGGGATACTCAATCAAGGTATGTGAGACACTGCCCCAACCCTGAATGCGGCACCAGCGCAGGCTACCGGTGCTAGTCGGCAGAGAGTGGATGGGCTGGTTGATTTTGCCGCCCAAGGCTCGAACACGAGCCACGATCGCGTCTAAATTGCGGACTCGAAACGCGATATCGCCGATGCCTTCGGCATAGGTCTGCAAAAACTTGTCAACTTCTGGCCGACCTGAGCACTCAGAAGATAAAAGGATGACGATATGACCGTACTGAACCGCAAATTCTCCTAGAGTTTGGAGGACCTCACTCGATAACGGCCGAAAATCGAGTTTTTCGATGAACCAGTCGCGCCAAACCGCCGCATTTTTTGCAAAGAGGTGCAGATACTCAAAATTCATCCCCTAACCCACATCTCCCGAGCCTACAGGGATACTGTAAGCACTGAAGCTGAGATTTGTGTAACCAAAGAGGACGGAATTCCACACTGAGGGGCGCGATCGCGGTTCGTCTTGACTCACGCCTGATTGTCTGCATGCTGGGCTAAAACCCGTGCCAGATAGCGGCCTGTATAGGAATTGGGATTTTGCGCCACCTGCTCAGGGGTGCCCGTCGCAATAATCTCACCGCCGCGATCGCCGCCTTCGGGGCCTAAATCAATAATCCAGTCAGAGCAGCGGATCACGTCGAGATTGTGCTCAATCGTCAACACCGAGTTGCCTTTGTCGACCAGCCGCTGCACCACGTCCAACAGTTTGTGAACGTCGTAAAAAGACAGCCCTGTAGTGGGCTCATCAATCAGGTACAGAGTCTTGCCCGTGGCCCGTCGGGCTAGCTCTGAGGCCAGCTTCATTCGCTGCGCCTCACCGCCCGAGAGGGTCGGTGCCGTTTGCCCCAAGCGCACATAGCCGAGTCCGACATCCACCATGGTTTGCAGGCGAGTCGCGGCCTTCGGAATATTTTGAAAGAAATCCAAGGCTTCTTCAGCGGTCATGCTTAGCACATCGGCGATGGTTTTACCTTTGTACTTCACTTGGAGGGTTTCGCGGTTGTAGCGCGCTCCTTTGCAGACCTCGCACTGGACATAAACATCGGGGAGGAAGTTCATCTCAATCACGTTGACCCCTTGGCCGCTGCAGGCTTCACAGCGTCCCCCCTTGACGTTGAAAGAAAACTGTCCGGCTTTATAACCCCGCGCTTTGGCTTCAACCGTGGTGGTGAACAACTCTCGAATCACATCAAACACGCCAGTATAGGTAGCGGGGTTAGATCGAGGTGTGCGGCCAATCGGTGACTGATCGATCACGATCGCCTTATCAATGGACTTAAGACCGGCAATTTTCTCTAACTGATTGGGAAAGGGAATCTTGCTGCCAAAATTGTGCATCAGGGCCCGATGCAAAAGATCGTTCACCAAGGTGGATTTACCCGAGCCTGAAACGCCCGTAATGCAGACCAGCTTGCCCAGGGGAATCTCGACATCTATATTTTTTAGGTTGTTGCGGTGGGCGTTGATCAGCTTTAGCGATCGCTTGTTGCCCTGACGCCGTTCACTCGGGGTAGGAATTGACTGTCGCCCTGACAGGTAGGCCCCCGTGAGCGAATCCTCAGCCTTGAGGAGCGTTTGCAAATCACCCTCAGCGACGATGCGACCGCCGTGCACTCCGGCACCGGGGCCAATATCTACCAGATGGTCAGCGGCGCGAATGGTGTCTTCGTCATGCTCGACCACAATCAGAGTGTTACCAATGTCGCGCAGGTGATGCAGGGTGTTGAGCAGGCGATCGTTGTCGCGCTGATGCAGGCCGATGCTGGGCTCGTCCAATACGTAAAGTACCCCTGTCAGTCCCGACCCAATTTGGGTGGCCAGACGAATGCGCTGGGCTTCGCCGCCTGAGAGGGTCATCGCCGTGCGATGCAGGGTCAGGTAATCTAACCCGACATCCAGCATGAACTGTAGGCGCGCGCGAATCTCCCGCAGCACCAAATCGCCAATTTGCCGCTGTCGTGCCGAAAGTAGGGGAGCGGCGTCATCGACCCCCATGAGTTGCTGAATGCGGTTCAGGCATTCGCGAATGGACACGCCTGTCAGCTCGTTGATGGAGTACGGGCCGATGCGGACCGATAGGGACTCCGGCTTGAGCCGGGCTCCGTGACAGACTTCGCACGGCTGATCGATCAGGTACTTTTCAAGTTTTTGTTTATAGCTTTCTGATGACGCCTCTCGATATTGGCGCTCTAGCATCGGCAGCACGCCTTCAAACGTGCGGTAGTAGCCTTTTTTATCGCGATAGCGGGAGTCGGTTTCGATATAAATCTTTTCGCTCGAACCGTGCAGAATGGTGTGCTGTTGTTCGGGAGTGAGGGTTTCCCAGCGATCCTGGATTTCAAACCCAAAGGCTTGGCCGACACTGTACAGCAGTGAAAAATAGTAGGTGTTGTCTTTTTCCGACCAAGGGGCGATCGCGGCGTAAATCGGCAATGTTGGATCAGGCACCACCAGCTCAGCGGTGAAGGTGCGCAGGCTACCGAGGCCGTGACAATGGGGACAAGCACCATAGGGTGAGTTGAAGGAAAACAGCCGGGGGGAGAGCTCCTCCATGACTGCTCCATGTTCAGGGCAGGCAAAGTTTTCGGAAAAGACCAGCTCTTTGGGCAGTGCCGCTGCCGAACTATCCGGTTTGGTGGCGTAGGTGCCGCCCTTTTCCGCTGCCGTGGGAAGGCGGTCAGACAGGGGCTTGGCCTGCTTAGCATTGATGGGGACAACCTTATTTGCGTCCGCCGCCGGTCGCTCGGCCAGAATATCAATGACGGCGATGCCATCTGACCGTTTTAGACAGGTCATCAAAGAGTCGGCTAAGCGCTCTTGCATATCGTCTTTTTTGACCAGCCGATCTACGACGACTTCGATAGTGTGGGCGTGGTTTTTGTTCAGCTCAATGTTGTCGTTGAGATCGCGAATATCACCATTGATACGTACCCGCACAAAGCCCTCAGCGGCTAAGGCGGAGAGCAGCTTTTGGTGGGTGCCTTTTTTGCCGCGCACCACCGGGGCCAAAATCTGAAAGCGGGTGCGGTCGGGCAGGGCCATCACCAGATCCAGCATTTGATCGAGGGATTGGGGCGAAATCGAGCGATCGCAGTGGGGGCAGTGGGGTTCGCCAGCGCGCCCAAACAACAGCCGCAAATAGTCGTAAATCTCGGTAACCGTGCCGACGGTTGAGCGCGGGTTATGAGAGGTGGATTTCTGATCAATGGAAATGGCTGGACTCAGCCCCTCGATCGCGTCCACATCGGGCTTGTCAACCTGTCCTAAAAACTGACGGGCGTAGGCACTCAGAGATTCTACGTAGCGCCGCTGGCCTTCGGCAAAAATGGTATCAAACGCCAGGGAAGACTTGCCAGAGCCCGAAACGCCGGTGAACACAATCAACCGGTTGCGGGGCAACTCTAGATCAACATTTTTAAGGTTGTGCTGACGCGCGCCGCGAACTCTGATGATGTCGTCGTCCTGATTCGCCGAGGCGGGAACTTGGCCATTGTGAGCATTCACATCTTCTTTTGAGGAAGACTCACCAGCGGAGGAAGACCGGGGCATAGGGCAAAATCCAGCATGTCACGAACTGCCATTCTTGACAGTTCTTCACACTATAACTCGTAGGCTTCAGTCCCGTTCACTACTTTGGATGAATGTCTATCGCACTGATTGAGATAGGGCCGGAGCGACTGAGGGCTGATCAGCCAGCGTTTGGCCGATTAAGCGCTGATGAGCCGCTTGGGCGGGGGCAAACCCGGGCTGCAGTTGGCTGGCCTGGTGGTAGGCCGTGATCGCCTCGCGATGATGGTTGAGCTGTTCCAGCAGGCGACCGTGCTGATACCAGGCCCAGTGGTTTTGCGGCTGCAAGCGGGTAACGTTGCCATAGGCTTTGGCCGCCCGCTTAAGGAAGCCCAGCTCTTCGAGCACCGTGCCTAAACGAAACCAGGCCACATGATCATTGGCCTGCAGACCAATAACGGTGTTGTAGGCGATCGCGGCTGCCGCCAACTGCTGTTGATTTTCTAGCGCCATGCCGCGCATTAGCCAGAGTGTGGCATCTTCAGGATTCTCCTTTAAGGCTTGGTCACAGGCAGCGATCGCGTCGTCGTAGTGCTGCAGGGTATAGAGCTGATCGACCCGCTTCAGCTCCACCAGCAGCCGTTTGCGGTGACTTTGCGCCAGCTGGAAATCGGGCTTGAGCTCAATGGCGCGATCGTAGGCGGCCAGCGCCTCTTCAATCCGCTCTAGCTGTTCTAACAACTGCCCGCGATCGGCCCAGGCCCAATAGTTTTTGGGCTGGAGCTGAAGCACTTCATCGTAGGCGGCCAGCGCCTCTTCATAGTTGCCGCACCGCTCCAGCGCTTTAGCTAGCTTGAGCCAGGCCAGATAATCTTCGCGCTGGCGCTGGGTAACAGTTTTGTAAGCGCGCACGGCGAGGGCGTATTGCTCAATATTTTCCAGGGCCATGCCGAGCTTAAACCAGGCCGTAGTGGCATTAGGCTGCACTTTGACCACCTTTTCATAGCAGCGCGCTGCTTCGTGAAAGCGGCTCTGCTCAAACAGTTCATCGGCCCGCTCTAACCAGGCGACGTGGGCCTCTAAAGCCTGTGAGCTGAGTTCAATGGGGGGAATAAAGGTGGGGGAAGAGGGCGAAATGGCTTGTTTGAGAGCGCTCAACGCTTCGCTAGCATTGGCATACCGCTGGCGATGGTCGTAGCGCACCATCGTATCTAACACCTGGGCCAACTCGGGCCGCACCGACGCCAGTTCTCGCCACATCAGCTCACTGGTGCGCGGATCGTGAGGAATCCGTTTGGGGTCGAGCCCGGTCAGCGCCTGCAGCGCCAACATGCCCACGGCATAAACATCGCTGCTGAGGCAGGGGTGGCCGGCGAGCTGCTCGTTCGGCATGTAGCCGAGTGAGCCGATCGCGACCGTCATGCTGTGCAGATCGTGGGGCTGGATCAGCTGATTGCTGATTTGCTTAACAGCACCAAAGTCGATCAGCACAATTTTGTGATCACCCTTGCGACGAATCAGGTTGGAGGGCTTGATGTCGCGGTGAATCACCTGGCGATCGTGGACAGCACATAAATTTGTGAGGATGTCCTGTAGCATCTCAACGGTTTTGGCTTCGGATAGCCGGTTGCCCGCGTAAATTTCTTCGCTCAGCAACGGGCCTTCGACGAATTCTTGCGCGAGATAAAAGTGTTGATCTTCTTCGAAGTGGGCTAAGAGACGAGGAATCTGACTGTGGCTACCCAGCACATAAAGCGCCTCAGCCTCGGCATCAAACAGTCGCCGCGCCGAATCTAGCGAAAGGCTATCAGTATTGCGAGGTTGCAGTCTTTTGACTACACAGAGCGGATGGCCAGGCAAGTGTAAGTCGTTGGCCAGAAATGTCTGCCCAAAGCCGCCCCCTCCCATATGGCGAAGAATGTGGTATCGGCTACCCAGAATCTGCAAGGACATTCGGTCGCACCCTTAACGCCATCGGCAACAAGTACTCGAGCCAGTCACTCTGAAAACGATTTCACTCAGCTTTACTCAGTGGCTGAGGCCTAAGTTCAAGACCTGCTAATGCTCTAACAGCTCTGAACTCAGAATGGACAGAGTGATATTGCTGAACTCCGTACGCTTTGATCTTTTCGATACACCGTATGCTCCGCAAAAAGCTCTGTTGCTGTCTCATATCCGCTCTAGTGATCGGACGATGCATCAACCCACTCAAGGCGCTCCCGACCCGACCCCCATCAGGATGAACGCCCGATGGTGGAAACTGACGAAAGTCCCTTTTAACCAAGGGAGCGATGACAGCCAGGGATTTAAGGGATCGCTGGGCTTTGCAGAAGCAAGCTCACGGCTGTAACGAAACCTGTAAACGCGTTCTCATGTTTAGTGTCAACGCTTTAGCCTAAAATGTTTCGATCTCAGGCAGACTTTGCAGAATGTTCATCTTTCGGTCGAGACCACTGGGTGAAATATTTACTTACTGGCGAATATTTACTGACGTATGAAGGGCCGACCCCGCGATCGCGCCGCCAATAGCCAAGGGCACGGCCGAAGTTTAGTCGATGCAACAAACGAGACCGATGGCCCTTGCCGCCGGTCTTTTTAGATGAAATACTCAGGCCATGCAAACTCCTCAAGCGCCCCGAGTATGGTCTCAGTTGATGCGATCGCCCCTACTGCAACGAGTGGGCACATATCTCCTTTTGAGTGCGATCGCCCTGGTGATGTTGCTGCCGCTGCTGTGGTTAGTCAGCACGGCTTTTAAATCCCCAGATGAAAATATCTTTGCGTTTCCGCCGCAATTTATTCCCGCTGCGCCGACCCTGGGCAACTTTGTCACCGTCTGGCAGCAAAATCCCTTTGGGCGCTACTTCATCAACAGCACGATTGTGGCGGTGCTGACCGTGGGGCTCAACCTCTTGTTTTGCTCGCTAGCGGCCTATCCCCTAGCGCGGCTACGCTTTCCGGGGCGAGAGGCGCTGTTTGCCGTCATTGTGGCGACGATTTTGATTCCCTTTCAAATTGTGATGATTCCGCTCTATGTGTTAGCGGTGCAGTTGGGACTGCGCAACAGTTACCTCGGGTTGATCTTTCCCTTTTTCGCTTCAGCCTTTGGCATTTTTATGATGCGTCAGGCGTTTTTAGGCGTGCCCAAAGAGTTAGAAGAGGCAGCGCGCATTGATGGCTGCTCAGAATTGGGTATCTGGTGGAACGTCATGATCTCATCGACTCGACCAGCGTTAGTCACGCTGGCAATCTTTGTGTTTATCGGCGCTTGGAGTGACTTTCTCTGGCCGTTAATTCTGCTGGATCGCCCGGAATATTACACGCTGCCGCTCGGGGTGGCAAAACTGGCGGGGAGTTTTTCTCTAGATTGGCGACTTATCGCGGCCGGATCGGTCATCTCAATTCTGCCGGTGCTGATTTTTTTCGTGGCGATGCAGCGCTACATTGTGCCTACGGAATCGGGTAGTGGCTTAAAAGGATAATCGCGCCCAGGAAATCCTGCGCTTGCTGTTGATCACGCTTCATATCGACGGGTAGACAAGCATGGGAAATCGCTGAATAGAAGCGTGAGGCGATCTCGCTTGACTCTCAGGGAAAGCTGAGGGCAAGTGAGTAGCGGTGCCTTAAATGGGGTGAGTGATAGACCGCACCACAGACTCCTCATGTTGCTATCCCAAACAGGCCATGCAAAAGCTATTCGTGATTTTGACCTTCGTCGGTTTTTTGGCGGGTTGCAATAGTGCGGCAACGCAGACCCGTGAAACCCTCACAGACCAGTTATACCAATTCGCTGAATCAGAGCTACAGATGCTAGAAAAGAGGTGGGTAGTCCTAAAGCTGTAAGGATGCGTTGTAGTGGTGGATAAAGTACCAGATGGCCCCGATATGATTTTCCAATTTCTTCGAGAACGATAAAGTCTTGCGCACTAACCGCGAGACGCGTTGGCGCAAGGTGCCGTTGAAGCGCTCAATGTGATTAGTCTGACCGCTGTCCTTCCCGACCGCCCGATGACGCTGACTCGGTAAGACGGTTTGATAAGCTTCCCAGAAATCGCTGTAACAGACCGCGGACTGACGATAGACGGGGGGCAAGGAATCCCACAACGCTTGGGCTCCCGCACGGCTAAGATTGCCAATATGGACCCCGACTATCTCACGGGTATCGCGATTAATCGCCAGCCAAATCCACTGTTTGTTGCCTTTGTTACCGACGAATGACCAGGCTTCGTCACATTCAATCGTCAAAGGCCCTTTTTTTGAGCACTGACCTGCACCTGACGCTCGACTTGGGCATATTTGGCATTGACATATTGCTGCAGCCAGACCTCTGAGACCTCCATTACACGGACAATCCCGGCCAGGGAGATCTTTTCTAGCAAAAGCTTGTCAATCAGGTGTTTAGTGGCATCATCGATAATTTTGTTCTGCGGGTCTTGGACGAACTGCCGAGAACAGGCCTTGCATTTATGATTTTGCTTGCCGTTATGAATTTTGCCGTTCTTGACGATGTTCGAGGAGCCACAATCAGGGCAAGTGGGCAAGGAAGAGGACATAAAAATTGGATGTGAGCAACCTATATTTCTAGGTTTACGACAACTGAGACCAGATCGGCATCGCCGATTTGTAAGAAATCATGAGCTCTATCCTTACATCTTAGGGACTACCAAGAGGTGAAGCATTCAGTAATCACCATGTCAGGCGTCTATCACCTTTTCTACTACCCCGTAGAGATCGGTCGCTTGAAAAGTCCATCGCACCTTCCCCACGGGTTTGACACCCCGGGCGGTAATCCGACGTCCCGTCAGGGTTTTGAGGCCAAAGCGACTTTCATCCTGGCAGAAAAATCGGACGGT
>JBHJJI010000205.1:0-9390 GCA_050042805.1 Leptolyngbyaceae cyanobacterium | reverse complement strand
ATGAGCACGGCGATCGCGAGTTTCAACATCCTTCTCTAAAGTGAACCGTTTTTGAGGGGACACCGCTGTTATGATCCTGCTAATTCAACTGTACGCTGCAATTGTCTGTGTTTGACCCCATGACTGTTCCTGTGTTGGATGGTCGTCACCTGTCTGTGCAATTCAAAACCGATAGCGGCCTGATTCGCGCCGTTGATGACGTTTCGTTTCAAGTGCCCCGTGGCCAAACCTTAGGTATTGTGGGCGAATCCGGTTCAGGCAAATCGGTGACGGCGCTCACCGTGATGGATCTGGTGCCGAGTCCACCGGGAGAAATCACGGCGGGCGAGATTTATTTTTGTGCTAAGGACGGGGTACCCGCCGTCAATCTGCGATCGCTCACACCGCAAACGCTGCAAAAGCTGCGGGGCGAGCAAATCTCCATGATTTTTCAGGAGCCGATGAGTTCCCTCAATCCGGTTTATACCTGCGGGTTTCAGCTGGTGGAGGCGATCGTGCAGCACCAAGCGATTTCGAAAGAGGCGGCAATGCAGCAGGCCATCTCGCGGCTGCAAGAGGTGAAACTGCTTGACAGCGACGCTGAGTTGACCGCAGAAATCGTCGCGGCCTTTCCCGATTGGGATGACACTCAGGTGACCGAGGCGGTGCAGCGCCGCAAACAAGAAATTCTCAATCGCTATCCCCACGAGCTCTCGGGCGGACAACTGCAGCGGGTGATGATTGCCATGGCGATCGCCTGCGATCCGACGCTGCTGATTGCCGACGAACCCACTACTGCATTGGACGTCACGGTGCAGGCACGCATTCTCGACCTGCTGCGTGAGCTGCGCGATCGGCGGGGTATGGGCATGATTTTTATCACCCATGACCTCGGCATCATTGCCGAAATCGCCGATCACGTCGCCGTCATGTATCAAGGCCAAATCGTTGAATCTGGCCCGGTTTGGGAGATCTTCTCTAATCCCCAGCATCCCTACACCAAAGGACTCCTCGCCTGTCGGCCATCGCCGACGCAGCGCCTACGTCAGCTGCCCACGGTGGCCGATTTTATGGAAGTAGTGCCGACGACCAACGGTGCCGTGCAAATTCGCGAACGAGTGCACGACCAAGCAGAGCTGGTGGCCTTTCAAGCGACCGTCTCGGCAGAAGAATCAGCGGCCCGGCTGCAGGCCATTGAGCAACAGGGGCCGCTACTGCAGGTCGAAAATTTGCGCGTGGGTTACCCGATTCGTGGGGTCTTTGGCAATACTCAGCGCCGGGTGATGGCAGTCAATGATGTTTCTTTTGAGGTTTATCAAGGGGAAACCTTTGGCCTCGTGGGCGAGTCAGGCTGTGGCAAAACCACCCTGGGTCGAGCCCTATTACAGCTGGTGCCCGCGATGGGAGGGCATATCTGGTTTGACGGCCAAGATGCCTTGGCCGCGCGAGGAGCGGCGCTGAAAAAGCTGCGACGGGAAATGCAGTACATTTTTCAAGATCCGTTTAGCGCTCTCGATCCGCGCATGAGTGTAGGGGCGGCGATCGCCGAGCCGCTACGCATCCACAAGGTGGCCCGTAGTCGCCGCAACCAGCAGGAGCGCGTCGCCTATCTGTTAGAACGGGTGGTGCTCGACCCCGGTTGTATCAAGCGTTTTCCCCATGAGTTTTCGGGCGGGCAGCGGCAGCGCATTTGTATTGCCCGCGCGCTGGCGCTCAATCCTCAGTTCATTATTTGCGATGAATCGGTATCGGCGCTGGATGTCTCGGTGCAGGCTCAAGTGTTGAATCTTCTGAAAGAACTGCAGACGGAATTCAAGCTGACCTACATCTTTATTTCCCATGATCTGGCTGTGGTGAAATTCATGAGCGATCGCATCATGGTGATGAATCAAGGTCAGCTGGAAGAGTTGGGGCCTGCCGACCAGGTTTACAACGAACCGCAGCGGCCCTACACGCAGCGTCTGATTGAGGCGATTCCGGTTGGCAACCTTGAACGGATTCAAGAATTGCAAGCTGCCCGAAAAAGTGCGATCGCCAGCTAAATTATCGCCAGACTGAAGGCAAACCTAAAGACTAAAATCCCAACAATTGCGGGGGGCGTTGCGCTTGCCTAAGTAGGCAGCCCTAATGATTTGCCGGATACGTTACGCTGTCTTTAAAAGCATTAAAGTTTGGTAGAAGGTGCTTACTGCTTTGCCTAGCAGCCCTGGTAATGCCGTTTATTGATGTCTACTGACTTACCAGAGACGGCTAAGCAATCGAGTGAAAAACTCTTGAGGTGCCCTGAAACCTTAACCGCACCGGGTTTTTGACAAAAATCTAATCTGTCTCGTCATGGATGCAGTCGGTGGGCAAGCTGCCGATGTTTTTCACATAGTGAACTCGCAAAAATACGCTTAATCTGCTGATATTCTCTTAAGTAGGCTGAATATATAACTAATCTTGTTGTTGATAACTTTAAAGCTAGGTGTCGAGAATCTTTGCCGACCCGAAGTTGCTTAAGTTGAGTTTCAGACTCGTGAACCCCATGAGGTTTTCCCTGATTGAATCAATGGTTTTGAATTGAGTGCCTCTAAAACAAGGTGTGGCTTGCTCAAAACATCCCTAGTTTGAAAACTGGCGTATTGGCTGTAAATTCTCCTGAATTCTCGTCGGCATCGCGATGTCTCGTTCACCCCATGCTCACTCGAACAGCCTGAACTTTTCTGCTCGCCTACTGGGTGCCGCAGAGTCTGAAAGTTATTGTTTTTTCGATGCTTTGTTGATCAGCATCGTCGTACATGGTGCTGATGGTCACGTTGCCTACCGCAATGAGGCCGCTCAAAAAATGTTTGGCCCCATTGATGCATCACAAGTAGCCCTAGACGACGGGACGCACTTGGGGCCTCTCTACATCGCTGGCACCAAGACGCCCTATCCACCCTCGCAACTTCCAGCCGCCCAGGCGCTGCAGGGGCAATCAGTTTGCCTCCAGGATTTAGAACTCTATCGCAACAACGATGATCGCATTCGATTGCAGGCAAACGCCATGCCGGTCAGAAACGAGCAGGGTCAAATCACCCATGCGATCGTGGCCTTTGAAAACATTACCGAGAGGGAGCAACCAGCCACCACGAATGCCTCCAGCCCCCAGAGGTCAGAGCCGCAGATACAGCAGCAGCGCATCACCCATTTAGGGCGCGCGGGGCCAGCGCGTCAGCAGACAACAGACGAACTGAGACAACCTCCACAGTGCTTAGAGACCGTTGCTGAGGCCCTGCCGGGGGGGCTCTATTCACTGTTGGCTAGTGCTGATGGCAAGCTTCAGGGCGAATATGCCAACCCCCAGATTGAGGCGATTTATGAAGCTCCGAGAACCAAGATTTTGCAGGCTCCCAGACGGTTCTTTTGGCTGCAGATGCATGCTGCCGATCGCCCTGGTTTTGCGGCGGCGATCGCCCAGAGTACGGCAGCGCTGAGCCTGTTTGTGTATGAATGGCGGACAGTGTCACCGTCAGGCCGACTGCGACATTTGCAGACCTATGCCCAACCTGAACGTCGTGCCAATGGTGATGTTTGCTGGCATGGTTTTTTGCTGGATATCAGCCAGCAGCGGCCGTCTGAGCCCTGGGTTCACCAGCAGGCTGTGCAGAGTGAGGCGATTCTCCGAGCCATTCCTGATCTGATCGTGCGATTGGGCCGAGACGGTCGCTTTATTAGTCGGGTGCGCAACAATCCTGACATCGATATTTTGCTCCCCGGTGATGAGTTGATCGGGTGTCCCCTAGGGGACTATATGCCCGCAGCGGCAGCGGCTCAGCATCTGGAATTCATTCAAAAAGCGCTCGCAGATCGCACTGTACAGATATTTGAGCAGGTGCTGTCTGTGCAGGGTCGCATACAGTACGAAGAAGTCCGCATCGTCCCCTGTGGAGCCGATGAAGTGCTGGAAATTATTCGGGATATTAGCGATCGCAAGGTGCTTGAGCGATCGCTGCTGCTGCAAGAAGATCAGCACCGCCGAATTATTGAGGCCCTGCCCGATTTAATGTTTCGGGTCACTCGCGATGGCTATCGGTCCAGCTATGTACAGACCAACGCCACGATTGACTATATCGCCGAAGATCATAATCCGGTTGGACAACATCTTTCCGAACACATGCCTGCGGACGTGGCTAAGCAACAACTTGAAAAAATTCGCTTAGTTACAGCTACCGGCCAGATGCAGGTGTTTGAGCAGCTGCTAAGGATCAATGACCGATTACAGCACGAAGAAGTCAGAGTGATTCCCTACAGCGAAAATGAAGTGCTCTTTATCGTGCGCGACATTACTGACCGCAAGGCAACTGAGGTGGCCTTAAAGAAAAGCGAAGCTGAAAACCGAGCCATTATCGCAGCGATACCCGATTTAATGTTGCGACTCCATCGCGATGGCACCTTTCTGGGGTATTTCAAAAGCAGCAAGGCTCCAGATCTCTTGAAGAACGTGGCCGATCCTGTTGGACACAACATTTTTAGCTTTGCTTACGATGACTTTTATCAGGCCCATATTGAACGACAAATGCAAGTCGTCCATCAGGCTTTGACCACGGGAGAAATGCAAGTATATGAACAGCAGATTCCGGTCGGCGATGACATTCAATACGAAGAGGTGAGAGTCGTTCCGAGCGGCGAGGATGAGGTGCTGCTGATGATTCAAAACATTAGCGATCGCAAGGTGGCACAACAGGCACTGCAGCAAAATGAAGCGCAAAAAGCGGCCATCCTGAAGGCGATTCCTGATCTGATGTTTCATATGCGTCAGGATGGTCTGATCCTCAACTATTTGAGCGGCGCTAATTTTGCCGATCTGTGTGCCCCTGGGAGCAGTCAGATCGGGCACAACCTCAAGGAGTATGCCACCACTGATGCTTTGAAGCAGCACATCAACCAAAAAATGCAGGCCATGCATCAAGCCTTGCGCACCGGCGAGGTGCAGCTTTATGAGCTGACAGTCGATATCGGTGGGGTGCCGCAGTATGAAGAAGTGAGAGTGGTGCCCGTCACCGCTGACGAAGTTTTGGTCATGGTGCGGGATATTAGCGATCGCCGCCGCATCGAACTCGAACTGCGCTCAGCGAATGAGCGGTTAGCCAAGCTTTCGCTGACGGATTCCCTGACCACCCTGGCCAATCGCCGCAGCCTCGACGAGCACCTTAACCGCGAGTGGCAGCGTTCTAGCCGTGAACAGCAGCCCCTCTCGTTTATTCTCTTTGATTTAGATTTTTTCAAACAGTTCAACGACACCTATGGGCATCAAGCGGGCGATGATTGCTTGTATCAGGTGGCCCAAGCGGCATTAGCGGCAGTCAACCGCTCGTCCGATTTGGTGGCTCGGTATGGGGGGGAAGAGTTTGCCGTGATTTTGGCGAATACAGAGCTGAAGGGGGCTTACACGATTGCGCAGCGAATTCGTGACAACATTGTGCAGCTCAGCCTGCCCCATACGTCTTCTCCGGTTGACACCGTAGTCACCGCTAGCCTGGGCGTCAGTGCGATCGTCCCCTCGCCCGAGACCTTGCCCAACGTTTTAATTCGTCAAGCCGATCAGGCACTCTATTCTGCCAAACAGGCTGGTCGCAACAATTGCCAGTGTTTTATCAGTCGTTAGCCCCGAGGGGACGCTTTAGAAGGTGTCCTTAAGTCGGCGCGATCGCTAAGCACAAAGTCAATACTTTTGGCACAGGGATTGAGAGATCTTTATGAGACTTTTAATAACGGCTATCGCCACCACAATCGCGCTATCAACTTCGGTGTACGCTGAGCCCGAACTCCCGTCGGCTAAAAAGATTCAGTTCGATTTAGACCAGCTTGACGAGTCGGGGTTATACGGCTTGGACGATGGCAAGCGATCGCTGAGTTACGAGTTTTGTGTGCCCAATGATTTGCACATGATTCGGACGGTGCAAGATATTGACCCAACCGTCATTATTTACCTACAGTCGCCGGGTCGCATTGGTTGCAGTTCGCTGGAAGTTTTAGCCATTGGCGAAACCTATCAGCCCAATTACCGTGACGTGTTGACGACCCTGGCGAGTCTCGATGCCATCGAAAGTATTGAACAGTTTTGGGGCGAGTAGCGGCTGGGCAGCGATTTTTCTCAGCGATCGGACTCCTGGAGCAATCTTGGCCATGCCGGGGAGCTGAGGAGCAGGGAAACCAGATTGGTAGAGTTGTCTCAGAGAACCGGGATAAAGATCGCTAGGATAAACGGGCTGCGAGTCTTCACCCCTTCTGCCCATGCTGTCTGACTATGCCACCTGTTTAGGGGCGGTGCGAGCCCAACATCCCCTCGTCCACAACATTACGAACTACGTGGTGATGAATCTGACGGCCAATGCCCTGCTGGCCGTGGGTGCATCGCCCGTCATGGCCCATGCGATCGCTGAAGTCGAAGAGATGGTGGGGTTGGCCCAAGCGTTAGTCATTAACATCGGCACCCTTAGCGACGAGTGGATTACTGCTATGCAAAAGGCCGTGACCCGTGCCAGTGAACGGGGGATTCCCTACATTCTTGATCCGGTGGGCGCTGGAGCCACTCAGCTGCGCACGCGTACGGCTCAACAACTGCTCGCGATCGCCCCACCCACCGTGATTCGCGGCAACGCTTCCGAGATTTGCGCGGTGGCCCAGGCTACGGCCAAGACGCGGGGAGTTGACAGCACCTTGGCTGTGGAGGAAGCCCTAGACGCGGCTCGTACCCTAGCCCAGCAATTCGGCACGACGGTAGTGATTAGCGGCCCGATCGATCACATCATCAGTGCTGAACAATGGGTCGAAGTGCAAAACGGCGATCGCATCATGGCTCAGGTGACGGGCATGGGCTGCACCGCAACTGCGCTGATGGGGGCATTTGTCGCGGTATCTGCTTCACCGATAGTGGCGGCGGTGGCGACGATGGCGACAATGGGCGTCGCCGGAGAGCGGGCTCGGCAGCAGGCGCAGGGGCCGGGTACCTTTTTACCTCACTTTATCGATGCCCTGGCCCACCTGACGCCAGCCGATTTAGCGGCTCAGGCACGCATTCTGTCTCACTAATCGTAGCTGCCATTACACCCACAATCGTCTCAGAGCTTTTATGATCGGGAGGTGTTTTTTGGGGATGGGTATGGCTGCAAATGAAGTTTCGGCTACGACAACTCAAGGGCAGGCGAGCGATCCGCGTCAGCTGTTGGCGGCGGCAGACCTGAAGCGTCTGAATGAACGCTCAAACGTGAAAGGATTGAGTCAGCTGGCCGCTCATTTGGCTGTGATCGGCATCAGCGGCTATTTGTGGGCAACTCAGCGAGAACAGTGGGCGATCGCCCTACCGGCCTTGATAATCTACGGCCTCAGTTTGGCGACTATGTTTGCCGCCGTGCACGAATGTGTTCACCGTTCGGCCTTTGCCAGCAATCGTCTCAACGACGGTGTTGGCTGGTTGGCGGGTCTGCTCTCGGGCTACAACAGCACGTTTTATCGGCGCTATCACAAATGGCACCATCGCTATACCAAGGTGCCGGGTAAAGATCCAGAACTGGAGGATTTGATCCCGACCACCAGAGCGGAGTATCTCTGGGTGATGAGCGGTATTCCCTGGTGGATCGGCAAGATTAAGGGACATTGGCAGGTCGCGATGGGACAATTTGAGGCGATGCCCTATATTCCAGAAACGGCCTATCAGGAAGTTCAGCGCTCAACTTGGCTACAGTTGGCGCTCTATGGCGGCGCGATCGCCCTCTCGATCGCCGTTGGCCAACCCTGGTTTTTGCTGTATTGGGTGCTCCCCCTAGCGATCGGCCAGCCGCTGCTGCGATTCATTCTGATTGCTGAGCATACCGGCTGTCCTGATGGCGACAACCCCCTGACCAACACTCGTACCACCCTGACCACTTGGCCGATCAAGCTGCTCATGTGGAATATGCCTTTCCACGCTGAGCACCATCTCTACCCATCTATCCCCTTTCACAAACTGGCCGCGGCCCACGTTGAACTCGCTCCTCACCTTGCTCATGTCGCACCGGGCTATGTGCAGGTCAATCGGGCAGTCGTCGCCAACTTCGGACAGGCGACTTCATGACGGACTCACCCCAGTCATTTATGCTGCAGAATTTTGAGCTGCAGTGTGGCACGACGCTGCCCGAAGCGACCCTGGTTTATCAGACCTATGGGGAACTGGCGGGCGATCGCGCCAACGTCATTCTGTATCCCACGTCCTACGGAGCCCAGCATCCGGATATTGACTGGCTGATTGGCGAAAAGCGCATTCTCGACCCGACCCGCTACTTCATCGTCATTCCGAATCAGTTCGGCAACGGCCTTTCCACCTCCCCCAGCAACGACTCGAACTGTGGTCTGGCAGAAGACGGTTTCTGGTTCACCCATTACGACAACATCCGCGCTCAGGAGCAGATGTTGCGCCAGGTCTTTGGCGTGGAAAAACTAGCACTGGTCTACGGTTGGTCGATGGGGGCGCAGCAGGCTTACTACTGGGGCACCCATTATCCTGAACAGGTGGAGCGGATCGCGGCGATCTGCGGCACTGCGAAGACGACTGACCACAACAAGATTTTTCTCTGGAGCTTGCGAGCGGCCCTCACCGCCGACCCGATGTGGAACGGGCATGGATTTGACGGTGTGCCCGATCGCGGCTACCGTGCCTATGCTCGTATTTATGCCAGTTGGGCCGCTTCGCAACCCTATTACCGCGACAAGATTTACCTGCAGCTCGGTTACGATTCTCTCGAAGACTATCTGCTGCGTAGTTGGGAAGCGGGCTATCGCCAGCGCGACCCCCACAATTTGATCGCGATGATCGACACCTGGCTCCGGTGTGACGTTGGCAACACGCCCGTTTTTGAAGATGACTATACCAAAGCGCTCAGCGCGATTCAGGCGCAGACGCTGGTGATGCCAGCGGCAACGGATCTCTATTTCACGCCGGCAGACTGTGCGGCTGAAGCTGACCTGATCGCGAATGCTGAGTACCGCTCTATTCCTTCAATTTGGGGCCACCGCGCCGGCAATCCCTATCAAAACCCTGAAGATGAAGCGTTCATTCGGCAGGCGATCGCGGCATTGCTGCAGCCCCAAGCGTAAGCTCATTCAAACCTGGAGTGTTGCTAGCGCTTTAGCCAGTCGGAAATTTTGCCGGGTGACTGACCGGGGCGGAGCAGCGGTCAGTTCAAGCGCCTCAACCACTGCCATAAACTTAGCGCGTTGTCTTGGGCGCGATCGCCCCGGCTTTCTATCCCCTCAACATCCTCCAAAACATCACGCCGAACAGTGAGCTTGGTAATGTCTGCTACCAACGGGGGCGACGTCTCGCTAGAAGATTGGGCTGCCTCAATCTCGTCAATTTTGTTTCCCTACCCCCACTCTTCTCATCCCTACCCCTATGACTCAGGCCCTCTC
>JBHJJI010000204.1:0-3030 GCA_050042805.1 Leptolyngbyaceae cyanobacterium | reverse complement strand
GGCAGCTTGCACATGTTGACGCACATGCCGACGCAGCGACTCTGCTCTAAATAGCGGCACTTTTTAATGTGGACGCCGCTCTTTTGCGATCGCGATTCTCCCTCATCCCCCGTCACCGTCACTTCTGTGACTTCACAAGGCCCCACTAGCCATTCAAACAGCACGGTAGCAAACCAGGCGTTGAGTTCACACACGAGCTGAGTCGGCGAAGATAGGGTGCGAATTAGCCACAGGACAGGGGCCGGAACCAGAGACTTCAGACCCACGGCGACCAGGGCCTGCTGTTGTTGGGCGTTGCGCCCCTGCATGATTTTTTGCGACAGATCGACAAACCCCTCATAGCCAGTCAAGCTCGTCTTTTGACCCACTGCGTTGGCCATTTTGCGGCTAAACAACCGAATGAAAATCCGGTCAAATAGACCGTCTGGATAGTCTGTCTGAGGGCCGTGAGCTGGCATAGTGAGACGTAAATCGGGGGCAATAGCGGCGTGATTACTGTAGCGCGATCGCACCCCCATCGACGGTTTACAGCTCTGGCATGAGCTGACCCAGGTGCGCCAAGCCGGTTTCATCGACTCGAATCACGACCGCCTCACCCGATCGCGGCACGATATCCGTCAGTTCGGTAATATTGACCTGATGGGTCACCATCACGACCACGCCGGGCTGCTCGGCCTGCTGCCAGAAATGCTCCTTAAGCGCCTCATTTTGCGGCGTCGCTTGGCTGCGATCACGGAAAAATGAATTCAGCGCGGGCAAGGGCTCGACCGGCCCGACCTCCATAAGTTCTGCCGTGTCTAAACAGCGACACCACTGGCTCGACCAGACCTGCCGTACCGCCACGCCGCGATCGCGAAAGCCCTGACCGATCTGCTGGGCTTGGGCTCTGCCTTCGGCAGATAAATTGCGCTGGGTGGCACAGTCCTCAAGCTGAAAGTTGGCCGGGTCACCGCTACCCGGGGCCAGGGCATGGCGCAGCACCACCACATAAAGCTGGTCGGGCTGCTGCAGTCGCTGCCAAATCGCGGCTTGATCTAACGCCGGAGACGCCGTCATCACGGTCAGATCTGGTGGCACGGGTGGAGTAATTGCAGTCGGGGCCGGTAAGTCAACGGGGTCTGACGTCAGGGGGCGCAGACTAGCCGGGTCGATCGGGGTGCAGCTGACAACCATCCAGGTCATGAGGCCACTGACAAATGCCAGACAGCAACGCTGGTTCAAGAAAGGGGGCATAGCATTGAGACCAGAGGGGAACGCGATCGCGCTTCTTTATTCTGACAAGTCCTGAATTTGAACGAACCCTTTATAGCCAAAGCAGGGCGCCCAGCATGATGAGCAAAACGGACAGTAATTTCTGAAACCGTTCTACCGATAGGCGATGGTTGATCCAACCGCCGAGGGCGATCGCCACCAAGATGCCCGGTAGGGCCACGCCATACAGCTGAAAGATATGACCGTTCCAGAGTCCACCCGCAGCGTGGCTCAGCAAAATCCCCAGCCCTGCCGGAAAAAAATAGCTTTGTAAGGTCGCGCGAAACTCAGCGGGCGACCAGCGACGCATTTCACCATAAATGACGATGGGTGGGCCATTCGTGTTGTAAGCGCCGCCCAAAATGCCCGCCACCAAGCCAAATGGCACGGCCCAGGCCGGCGCTTCGAGCTTGACTAGCTGCCAGTTGCTCAATCGATAGCAGCCAAACCCAATCAGACACAGGCCCAAACCTTGAGTAATGAGGTCATTGGGCACCTGCTTGACCAGCCAGACCCCCACGGGAATACCGACCAGCGTTGTGGTGATTAATCGCCAGGCTGAAGCCACTTCGACTCGCTGCCAGTTACGCGCCAAAATAATGCTCGAAATCGTTGGCCCCACCAACCCAAACAGGTGCGTCGCGGTGGAAATATCCAATAGCAGCGTCAACAGGGGCATCGCAAACAGGGCATTGCCAAAGCCAAAGGTGGAGGAGATCAGCGTTGCCCCAAAGAGAATCAAGCTGGTTAAGAGTAAATCAGTCATCGGTGTTGCGAAGCGCCCCGTCTATTATTAGAGGATAGAATCAGGGATTTGGCGGCATGGGTGAGATTAATCCCTATCGACTCAAAATTTCGCAGCTGCGCGCCCTAGTCGCGATCGCCGATACGGGCACGTTTAGTGATGCGGCGCTGCAGCTCGATTTGTCGCAATCCTCAGTGAGTCACGCGATCGCGACGCTAGAGGAGGTTTTGGGTGTCGTTCTGTTCAATCGCGGTCGCCAAGGGGCTACCTTGACGCCCCTGGGTGCAGACATGATCGCCGAAGCGCGGCTGATGATGCAGTCTCTCGAAAAAATAGCGCAGTTGGCCCAGCAGTCACGCGGCCTCCAACAAGGCCTTGTCCGCATTGCTGGATTTCGCAGCGTCGCAACCCACATCTTGCCTGAGGTGATTCAACGATTTCAACAGTTTTATCCTGGCATTCAAGTCAAAATTGAGGAACAACCCCATTACCATCAGGTCGAGCAGGAAGTGCGCCAAGGCCGAGCCGATATTGGGTTTACCTATTTGCCCACTCAGGATGATTTTGACGCTTGGGAATTGTTGCGCGATCGCTATGTGGTGATTGTGCCTACTGATGACCCCAAGCCGCTGCCCTACGATTGGGAAACCCTGGCCCAGCAGCGCCTCATTCTGGCTCCACCGACCGATGGCTGTCGCTCCCTGCTCGATCAGTATTTTGCCCAGGCGGGTCAGGTGGTGAATCCGGCCTACGAGCTGCGCGAAGATTCCACCATTCTCAGCAAGGTGCAGCAGGGGTTAGGGATTACGCTGATGGCAGAACTGGCAGCGGAGCCGATTCCCTCTGATTTGACGGTAGCGGAGCCACCCGTGCCGATGGAGCGAGTCATTGGGGCGATTCAGCTGGCGGGGGCCCTACAGCCGCCCCCGGTGTACGCCTTTATGGAAACGTTGCGGCAGGTTTGGCCCATTGCCGATCACCCGCTGCCGCCCAACCCAGAGATGGCCAACCCCGTTTTCGGCTGAGAAGTCGGC
>JBHJJI010000203.1:0-16153 GCA_050042805.1 Leptolyngbyaceae cyanobacterium | reverse complement strand
TGCAAACTGATCCCCGCTATCACGCGATCGCGCCCGGAGCCGGGTTGCTGGCCTGCGATCGCGTTGGCCCCGGACGGATGGCCGAGCCGTCGGAAATTTTAGCCGTGGCCGATTCCTTATTGCTGACTCAGGGACAACGCGATTTGGCTGGAAAGCACCTGCTAATCAGTGCCGGGGGCACTCAGGAATACCTTGATCCGGTGCGAGTTATCGGCAATCCTTCCACTGGCAATATGGGCGTAGCCCTGGCCCAAGCGGCTCGCGATCGCGGGGCCGTTGTCACCCTAGTCCATGGCCCCATAGCGGCAGAGCATCGCACCGACCTGACGGGAGTGCGATGCCTTGCGGTCACCACCGCTGCCGAGATGCAGTCGGCCTTAATCGCTCATCTGCCCCAGGTAGATTGGATTGTCATGGCGGCAGCGGTGGCGGATGTGAAACCCCGCGACTATGTTCCGCAAAAATTACCCAAGGCATTGCTGCCTGAAGCTTTGGCCCTGTCTGCTGTCCCTGACATTGCCGCTCACCTAGCGCAGCTCAAGCACGACCGCCAGGTACTCATCGGGTTTGCCGCTCAAACCGGCGACATTGAAGCGCCTGCCCTCAAAAAGCTGACGTCAAAAGGACTGGACGCGATCGTGGCTAACCCCATCGACCAGCCTAATAGCGGCTTTGGCGGTGACACCAACCAGGCAGTGCTGCTGGGCAAATCGGGACAGCGGCAGGTGATTCCAGCCTGTTCAAAGCGACACTTAGCCCATCACATTTTTGACTTTGTGGGAAAAATGTCAACAGTATTGCTCCGCCCGCAATAATCCTTTTGCAAAGTTACCGGGTTAAAGATTGACGATGCTAATTCTAATTGTTAAACACATAAAAAATCTCCCGACTTTTCCACGACTTTAGTTCAAATGCTCTACAATACTTCGCTGAGACATATCTGTCCTACATTTGGGTCAAGCCTGTAAAGGCTTGCTCAAATGATTTTGGCTCTTCAGGGTTTAGTATGCTGCTGAGAGAGCTTAGAAGCTGAACTCCTTGTTGTGCATGACTTTCAGGGGTTTTGTGATTGGTATTGACTCAATCCCTTGCTGCGTAAGGCCTTCAGGTAAATAATGCCTCCAATTGCATAACAGATCCTGAAGAGCCATGATTTTTATACATCCCTACAAGAACATTTATTGATATTCGAGCATTACATGCAGCTAAATTTTTCTCACGCACATAAGTCAATCCTTTCCTTTCCACCAACGGAAATTCTCAGTGACTTTGCTGTCATTACAGGCATTAATGGCGCTGGAAAATCTCACTTATTGGAAGCAATCGAAAATGGAGCCGTGTCTGTTCAAGGTATTCAATCCGGAGCCCCTCATATTCGTCGATTTCACCATACAGCTATGCAGCCAAACGCCACAACTGCTGCAAACCCTACTAATATCTGGGCTCAACGGGCTGGACTTTGGACTGAGATTCAAGGGCGGATTGACCAGCAAAAGACCGTCATTAGAGCAAATCTCATCAAACAAGGTCTTTCAAGTGAGCAGATTATTGATATAGGAGATGTTGCGACATGGACTCAAGAAGATATCGCAGAAGTCGTAGGTGATGCTGCCAAGGCAACACAAATCCACCAGAATCTGGCAGCATGGCTCTCTCAGGCGGATCAAGCTGTTTGGCAACCTTGGAGTAAGAATCCAACTCGATCTGGTATTGCCGAATCTATTCGTGGTGAGTACGACAATATCTTTGCTTTATCAGAGGATGTCTTCTTGCGTCATGTCCCATTGGATTTGAATTCAACTGATGTGTTTCAGCAAAACTTTGCTCCTTTATTTGCTTCCTATTACAGATATCGTGAACAGAACAAGATAAATCGATACTATGCAACACAAGAAGGCGAAGAGCTTTGGTGGCTAAGTGATGAGCAATTTGAACAAAGCTACGGAAGACCTCCATGGGAAACAGTTAATGAAATTCTCAAAACCGCTTACTTGCCTCTACGCGTTAATCAACCACGAGGTGTCTTTGATCAGCCATTTAATCTCAAGCTTCACCACACCGAATTTGGATGTGATATCAACTATGCTGATCTCTCATCAGGTGAGAAGATCATCATATCTTTGGCACACTGTTTGTACTATGCAAAATCAGAAAACTCTTCTATGGCGCTACCTCGGCTCTTGTTGCTTGATGAGCCAGATGCACCACTGCACCCAACTATGGCCCGAAATTTCATGAATGTAGTGGAACAGGTATTAGTTCATGATCTCGGTATAAAAGTAATTATGACATCGCATTCGCCATCAACGGTTGCCTTTGCACCAGATGGTTCTGTATATCGACTAGATCGTTCACCACGAAGGCTCCACCCTTGCTCAAAGGATGCGTCAATTGCAGTTCTGACAGATGGATTTGCAACAGTAATGCCTACAACTCGATTTGTGATTGTCGAGGCAGAATTTGATCAAGACGCTTATCAAAAACTATTCGATTCTGTGCAGCAAGGTGAACATTGGCCTAATCTTCCACACGTTGTATTTATCCGTGCATCAGATCAGTGGAATCAAACAGGTGGTGGGTGTGGGCAAGTTTCTAATTGGGCTAAAAAGCTTTCGTCATCAGGTCTGACTTTTGTCCGTGGTTTGCTAGATCGCGACATTGGGAATGAACCAACAGATGTAGTTCATGTACTTAGGCGCTATAGCATCGAAAATTATTTACTTGATCCTATCGTTATATATGCATGCCTTGTTGAAAAGAATTGCCACAAGGAAATATTAGATTTGGAAGAACTAAACGACTGTAATGTACATGCTATTGCTGCCCTGCCAAACGAGAAACTGCAGTCTATCATTGACGCAATGTGCCTCAAAATCGAATCACTTCGCCCACAGCTTTCTTCTGATAAAACTTTCACTATTCAGTATTGCAACGAAAAAGAGGCGGAAGCACCAATATGGCTGCGTGATGAACGTGGACATGACCTTTCACAGATTTTTCGCAAGTGCTTTCGTGACGGTGACAAACACTTAATATCAAAGAACCTCGAAGAACCGCTCTTGATGATGACGGCCAAATTACCTGGCTATATCTCGATAGAGCTTCAAGATCTTTTCATTGAATTGGCACAATAAGCTCGAATCGATGAGCGTATCCAAATCTTGTAAGTTCAGGTTTGAGAAACTTTTCAAAGTCCTTGATTGACATGAGATTCGTAGCTAAGTGTCTGTACTTACTGCAAAACGGTGATGCACCTGAATCGGTTCAGAGATGAGCTTTTTAGAGCAATCACATTTATCGCTAAGTTGGGTTTCGTCCCTCAACCTCAACCTACGTATGCTCAGATTTGATTATGCCTACCTATTCATTCATTACTCGGAACAGTCCACACGCATCGTTCTCGGCGTTATGCTAAACGCTGAGGTGGGGATGATGTAGCTGTAAGGCGTCTCGCAGGGCTGTCAGCGTGACGGCATGGCGACCCCGCGCCTGCAGGTCGAGTTGAATGGTTTGGGCGATCGCCTGAATTTCGCCCCCAGTCAGCGGCAGTTGCTGGGCGATCGCGGCCCAGTCCAGCTTGTCGATATTCACGTCAGGATCAAAGGCCTGCTGCCAGAGACGGTGGCGCGCTTTCGCCTGGGGGTGAGGGAACGTCAGCACGGTGTCAAACTGTTGTCGCCAGCTGGGGCGCACACGGGCCAAATCAGTCACCGTGACCAAGGTGAGGCCAAACTGCTGTCGCCATTGCCACCACTGATGTAGCCAGCTCTGCTCAACCTGCGACTGACGACCAAACCACTGCTCGCCCTGTTTAACCAACAGCAAACTGGCATTCTCCGTGGGCGAGTCGGTCAAAATGCGCGGATAGCCTTCCGGTGAAAGCGTTTGTAGATCCACGCAGGTGAGCGACATCTGGCCTTGGATGGCCATGGTAGCTGCCGCCAGCGTTTTGCCGGTGCCCGCTGCGCCCACTAACAGCACCATGAGCCCGGTCAGGTCAGTCTGTTGACGGCGTTGTTGGGCCTGACGGCTGACGTACTGCAACTGACGGATCAGTTTTTTCGGGAGTACAAGGGTCTCCCAAGCGCCTGAAATCGCGGACAGGGCCTCAGCGGGGGGGGCAGGTAAGGCTGCAGCGGTATCGCGATCGCCCTCTCCAGTGACGCCCTCTTCAGTGACGCTGGCAGGCCCAGTGCCAGAGGGCACCGGAGCCAGGTTCTCTGATGTCAAACCGACGATGTCGTTCATGGTAGCAGCGGATAATACGGTTTCTAGGGCTTCAGCGGTGGGGTTATCGGCCAGCAAAAAGTTGCCCAGCTCATCGCTGACGCGTACCTGCTGGCTGAGCAACGTACCGTCTTCGTCCCCAATCCATTCCAAGAGCCCTTGGTTAACGAGGGAGTGGGCCGCCGTCAGCTTGGCACGGGCCTGTTGCCAATCGTGATCGTTGCGGCACAGCAGCCGTAAACAGAGATCGACGGTGGGCAGGTCGGCCAGCGCCCCTTCCTCTTCTTGCAGATAGTCGTAAAGGCGACCATAGCGGCGGTTAATTTCCGGTGCGATCGCCATGAGGACGATGTTTTTTTCCACCTCTGACAGCTGCAGGCGATCGCGCAGCAGCGGCAGGGCCAAGACGACGCCTGCCTGATAACCCGCTTGAATGCGCGCCTCTAACTGCTGGCTGTAGCTCACAGTGATCACCTTAGGGTTCGCCTTGGGGGGTGGCCCTTCGCGATCGTCAATGCCCCGATTAACGGTGATGATGCCCTTCCACCAGTGACTGGTCACCTTATCGGCAGCGTTGTTAGCCACCCGATGCAGCATTTTGTCATCTTGCCGCTTGCGCGAGACTGACATCATCAACACTCGATCTAGCCAGCGCAGCTCGGTTTTTAAGTAGGCCCAATTGTTTTCAAAAGGGGGGACGCCGCTATTGCTCATTGTTCATCATCCGCAAAAACTCTAGGGGCAAACCGTCCGCATCCGCGATAAAGGCGACCTCATAGACGCGGGGGCCGATCATCTGTTGCCTCGGGGTGAGCAAGACCTGAAGGGGGTTAATGTCGTTGGCAATGGAGTCAGGGGCATCCGCGAACCGCCTTTCCAGCGATTGTAGCCAATCTGGCAAACTCTCAACGACTTCGGTCAAATCAAACGAGAGATGATAGTAGCCAGTGTAGTGCTCGTCGTGAAAACAGTCGGGCGCAGCCTGTGGTTCCGGAATCTGGAGTAGCTCAATGCGGCCCTGGAGGCCGGTCATCCAGCAGGCCAGGGTGACCCCAGCGGTAAATTGCTCTTCCATCTCAAACCCCAGCAGGGTATAAAAGGCGATCGCCCGATGGATGTCGGCAGTGCGGATAGAAACGTGATGCATGCGATCGCCATTACTCGAACAGTCGAAAGTAGGGATACCGCAGGGGAACGCCCGGCTCTTTCTCTAAGTTGAAATTGATCACATCCCAGCAGGGGGCTTCTTCGGGCGACGGACTAAACTCCACCGGTAATCCATACAGTCGGGGCGTGCCGCCATCGGTTTGACCGCGCCAGGGGGCGCCACGTTCGAGATAGGTTTTGACCAAGTCTTGATAGCGTTGGGCAATAATCACTCGCGTGGCCCGATAGCCCTGAGTATAAAGCCGATCCAGCGCTTCATGAATTTCAAACCGAATGCCATCGGGGTGAGTATGCTGCCGATACCATTCGCCCTCCCACTGCCGCCAGTGCCGCCCCGCCTGCAGATGCACCAGTTCTTTGCTCTCCGGGTTCGCCTCAAACGCCCCGTGCCGAGAACACAGATAGGTATCGGTCAGGGTCAACGCTGGAATCGTCTGACGGCAATGGGGACACTTAATGTCAGGGCCAAAAATGGGATGTTGCAGGGCTGGGTTGACCATTGAGCAATAGGCCGATGGATACAGTCCGACGGGATCCGGTAGCCGTATTATAACGGGGAACCCCTCTTCTATCGTCCATTCTGGATAAAGCTTGTAGTGATGGCTGAGCGACCGGATGCAACTTTCTCTGACCGCGAAAATTTTTGGGCCGCGCCCGATCGCTCTGAAGCGGCTTTTGTCGCACCGGGAGCCACCGTCATCGGCGATGTGCAACTGTCAGAGGGCTGCAGCATTTGGTATGGCGCGGTGCTGCGAGGCGATGTGGAAACGATTCAGGTCGGGGCCTATAGCAATGTGCAAGATGGGGTGGTGCTGCACGGCGATCCGGGGCAGCCGACGGTGCTGGCCGATCACGTGACGGTGGGCCATCGAGCCGTTATTCACAGTGCTGACATTGGGGCGGGCTGCCTGATTGGCATTGGGGCGATCGTGCTGAATGGGGTGCGAGTGGGCGCAGGGAGCATCGTCGGAGCGGGGGCGGTGGTGACCAAAGACGTGCCGCCGCGATCGCTGGTCGTTGGGTTGCCGGGTAAGGTGGTGCGGCAGCTCGCCGATGAGGAAGTGGCGGAGCTGATCGACCACGCCAAGAAGTATCACCAACTGGCCTTGGTGCATGCGGGCACCGGAAAAAATCTCGGATTCAAATAATTTCTTGTCTTAATTAAAGAAATGTGAAATAGGATGTGGGAAGATTATGAGAAAATTGTGACAGGCTATTAAGTCATCTTTTAACAAGGAGGTTTAGTGATGGATTGGAGAATTGTAGTGGTGTTGGCCCCGATCGCTCTCGCCGGTAGTTGGGCTGGCTTCAATATTGGTAAAGCTGCTTTGGGGCAACTCCAGACTTTCATCGATAACAGAGAAGCTTAGTTGTTGGCTGGCGATCGCTGAATTTCAGACAGTCGCTAAAACTGGAGCCGGTAGACCCAAGCATCAACCTGTGGTCTATCGGCTTTGTTGCAGAGCTTCATGATGCATCTGACCAGCCTGATGGCCGATTTTGTGGGACAGCGCTACGACGATGTGCCTGAATTGGCTGCTGCTTCCAGGTCAAGCGATCGCAGCTCAGGCATGAGTTGAGCAAAGGCGACGCCCCGATGACTCAGCCGATCCTTCTCTTCACGGGCCATCTCGGCAAAGGTTTTACCCATAGCGGGCACGTAAAAAACTGGGTCGTAGCCAAAGCCGCCCCCGCCACTGGGCTGCAGTGCAATCTCCCCCAGACAAATCCCTTCCGTTTGCAGCGCAATGGTGCCATCCGGGCGAGCGAGGGCGATCGCGCAGACAAATTGAGCCGCTCGGTTTGAGGTCGTTCCCAACTCGCGCAGCAGTCGCTCAATGCGGGCAGCATCACTAGGGCCATAGCGAGCCGAATACAGGCCCGGCGCGCCATCCAGAGCATCGACCATCAGCCCCGAGTCATCAGCGATCGCCCACTGTCCCAGTGCTTTTGCGACTTCGGAGGCCTTGAGCCGGGCGTTTTCTAAAAACGTGGTGCCGGTCTCTTCGACATCGATTTCTGGCGGTTTGAGGGCCAGTTGCCAGCCGAGATCGGTCAGATAGCCTTGCATTTCCCCGAGTTTGCCAGGATTGCCCGTGGCCACAATGACGGTCGGCATAGGTGATTTCCTTTCTAGATTAGGGAGCTGCTGGAAAATAGTGTATCGATTGCCGGGGGTCGGCACTGCCAAATCCTTACAGAAAGCCTGTTAGCAGCGTTGGGCTAATGGTCGCCCCCATCATAGATCCACATGGGAGCCGTGCTGCCCGCTTGGGTAAAGCCGCACTTTTCGTAAAAGGCGATCGCCGCCGCATCGGCCACCAGCATCTGCATGTGCAACCCGTCATAGCGTTGCTTCAACCGTTCAAGTATTCGTTGACCAATGCCCTGACCTTGATAGGCGGGCAACACCAACAGATGTGGATAGTAGACCACCAAAAACCCGTCCGACAAGGCGTTGCCGATACCCACGAGCTGTTCGCCCTCCCAAGCGGAGACTAATCCGCGGGAGTTAAGCAAGGCTTGGTGCAGCGCCTCAGGCTTTTGGGCCGCCGACCAATGATTCGCTTCGTAGAGAGGGAGAATTTGGGCGATTTCCAGGTCACGCCGTTCCGAAAGGGTGATCATAGTGCGGGTGACTGGCCGACGACCTGATAGTGAACGACCTGCGTTTCGAAGGTCAGCAATTAGTCTTTATCTTCAAGATAGTACTTAGACACCTCGGCATCCGGGCCGGCGAAGCGATGGATAGCCTCCCAACTCTCCCAAAAGGTGAGCGTGATGAAATGGGTGATGTCGCCCTCTGTGCGTTCGAGAATGTGAACACTGATATTGCCGGGAATGGACTGGTAATCAGGTATTGCCCGAGTGTTGAGAAAGGTGCGATATGCCTCAGCTTTTGCCGTCGGTACGGTGCCGTACCACATCCTAGAAATCATGGTGAAGGCCCTGAATGAGTCGGAGTATTGCCCGAGCATAGGATTTTTTCACCATAGTGAAAAATTTGCTTCCAAGAGCGGTCGATCGCGGTCAAAATTTTCGCCAAATTTCAGTCCCCGTTCTCAGAACCTGATAGCTTGGGGAGTGCAGAACGGATGAGGCGATCGCTTGGCGCACCGCTCTAAATATTGGAACCTGGCCCCCTATGTGCGCGAGCAGCAGCGCACCATTGTTTACGCGCTGCTGTGTACCCTGGTATTCACGGCGTTTTGGCCGATCTTGGCCTGGCTGTCAGGGCTGATGCTGGCGCTTTTGGTACAGGGCGAAGTGCTGGCCTTGGCGCGACTAGCCGCCATTACCATCGCAGGCTTTGTAATTCACAAGCTGGGGCAGTACGGGCAAGATTCGCTCATGTCGAAGGCGGCGCTAGAGGTGGCGCTGAAGCTGCGAGTCAATACCTACGCCCATCTGCAGCGGCTCAGCCTCGCCTATTTTGCTAAAGCTCAAACCGGCGACCTCACCTATCGCCTCACCGAAGATATCGATCGCATTGGCGAAGTCGTCAAAAAGCTGTTTCAAGACTTCATCCCTAGTGTTTTGCAGCTAGTAGTGGTGCTCACCTACATGGTGTATCTAAACTGGCAGCTCACCCTGACGATGCTGATCATCGTGCCCGCCTTTGCGCTGCTGGTGGGTTGGTTTGGCGATCGCATGTTGGAATATTCGCGCACTAGCCAAAACCTCGTCTCCGATCTGTCGTCCCAGCTCACAGAAGTGTTTGGCGGCATTCGCCTGATTCGCGCCTTTGCCGCTGAGGACTATGCCGTTGAGCGCTTTCGAGCCGAATCGCAGCGCCATTACGACGCCAAATATCGGGCCGCTTGGCTGTTGGCGGTGCAATATCCCGTCATTGGGCTGCTGTATGCAGGCATTATTCTCGTGTTGTTTTTGGTCGGCAGTTGGCAAATTTCGCAGGGCAATCTGACCGGGGCTGCCTTTGCCAGCTACGTCACGGCTGGATTGCTGCTAATCGATCCGATTACCCACACGACGGAAAACTACAACCTGTTTAAGGAAGCGGAAGCCTCGGTCGATCGCGTTTTTGAGCTGTCGGCGATCTCGCCGGGGGTCGAAGAAAGTCCCCAGGCTCAGGTCTTACCGGCGGTTAACGGCAAGGTGGAATATCGTCACGTCACCTTTAGCTACCAGGCCGATGAACCTGTTTTGCAGGGCATCACTCTGCTGGCCCAGCCGGGTGAAAAAATTGCCTTAGTCGGTTCCTCCGGCGCGGGCAAAACTACCCTGGTAAACCTGCTACCGCGCTTTTATGATCCGCAAGCGGGACAGATTTTGATCGACGGCACCGATATCGCCACCGTCACGTTGAAGAGTCTGCGACGACAGATCGGTATCGTGCCCCAGGAAACGGTCCTCTTTTCCGGCACGATCGCGGAAAACATCGCCTTTGGCCAAACCGACTTTGATTTAGCCGCCGTCGAAGCCGCCGCCAAAGCTGCCAATGCCCACGACTTCATCAGCCAATTTTCCCAAGGTTATTACGCCTGGGTCGGTGAACGGGGCGTTAATCTATCCGGGGGGCAGCGCCAGCGCATCGCGATCGCCCGCGCAGTGCTGCTCAATCCCCGTGTGTTGATTCTCGATGAAGCCACCTCAGCCCTCGATTCTGAATCGGAAAATCTGGTGCAAGAAGCGCTGGAACGACTCATGGGCGATCGCACGGCGTTTATCATTGCCCACCGGCTGGCTACCGTCCGCAATGCCGATCGCATTTTGGTGATTGAGCAGGGGCAAGTGGTTGAATCGGGTACCCATGAGGAGTTGTTGAGCCGGGGCGATCGCTATGCTTACCTCTATGCCCAACAGTTTCAGCCTTAGATGAGCGGGCGATCGCTAGCACCTGTTCTGGGTGGCGGGATTACACCGGTAATCCCAGTTCTGCAAAGAGCGCTACAGGTCGGAGATCCCCCGCTGCCGCTGCCCTCTTGTCGAAGGGGGCTACACAATTTTTTGATGTGTCGTCCCAATTCAGCGAATTGATATGGCAAGCCGCAGCTTGATCAGGTCGCCCCCAATGCTTGAAACCAATATCCCAAGAGGGTTTCAATTCCGTATTCCGACTTCTTCATGCCGTAGGGCCTTGCCCTTCTCGCAGGGTATTCGGCTATATAACCCGTAAACACTATCGCGACACATGCCGACTCTTCACCCTTTACCCGCTACCCTCCACTCTCCCCTTAGGTGACAAAATCCGGCAAAAAGCGAGCCGTTTTCATAAACGCTTCGGCCTCGGCAGCGGCTAGGGGCGGGGCAATCAGATAGCCCTGAATGGCCCCACAGCCCAAGTGGGTCAACCATTGCTGCTGTGAGCGCGTTTCGACGCCCTCGGCCACCACTGACATCTCAAAGGCATTGGCAATTTGAATGATGGCCGCGACCAGACTGGTATCACTGGCCTGCTCCAGACTGTCAACAAATGACTTGTCAATTTTGAGGGTATTAATCGGAAACCGCTTGAGATAGCTCAGAGAGGAATAGCCTGTGCCAAAGTCATCCAAACTGATTTCGATTTGGCGGTCTTGCAATTTGGAGAGGGTTGATAACACCGCTTCCACATCTTCGAGTAAGACGCTTTCAGTGACTTCAAGCTTGAGATTATGAGCTGCTAGTTGAGTCTGCATCAAGGTCTGATCTAGCTTTTCAAAAAACTGCGCATCTTGAAACAGCCGAGACGTGATATTGACGCTCATTTTTAGCGATTTGGCGGCGGCCAGCGTGGTGCACCAGGTCTGCATCTGACTACAGGCTGCATGCAAAACCCATTCGCTGAGGGGAATGATCAGTCCCGTTTCCTCAGCCAGGGGGATAAAGTCATTGGGCAGAATCACCGGGCCGTTGGGCGGGTACCACCGCACGAGCGCCTCAAACCCAATGAGCTGTTGGGCGGGCAGACTGATGATGGGTTGATAGTGCAGCTTAAATTCTTGATTGACCAGTGCTTGCCGGAGATTCGTTTCGAGTTCTAGGAGTTTGACGGCACTCTGATGCATGGCTGGGTCAAAGACAGCATACCCTGATTGACCTTGCGCTTTGGCTCGATACATCGCGTTGTCAGCATCGCGCAAGATATCTTGGCCGCTGGTGTAGCCCAGATTGCTCAGGGCAATGCCAATGCTGGCAGCGGTAAAGACGGTGTGTCCCATGACCGTAATGGGCCGCTTGAGATCCCGTTGAATGCGCTCAACCACTTGAATCGCTTCTTTGGGGCTAGCAATCTGTTCGAGTAAAATCACAAACTCATCGCCCCCGAGTCGAGCGACGGTATCCAGACTTCTGACATGACCTACCAAGAGTTGAGCCACCTGCTTAAGGAGCTGATCACCGACCTGATGTCCCAAACTGTCATTCACCACTTTGAAGCGGTTTAAGTCGATGAATAAAATGGCAAATAGGTGATCAGGCTGCCGTTTTAGCCGCTGAATCGCATGATCTAGCCGTTCAACGAGCAGGGTGCGATTAGGCAACCCGGTCAGCGTATCGTGCAGAGCTCGATAGCGTAATTTTTCTTCCGCGATTTTGCGATCGGTGATATCGGCAAAGGTCACCACGACCTGGTGCAGCTGACCCGACGCGTTAAACGTGGGGAAGGCGTTGATCAACACCCAGGTCGAGTCTGCCGAGGGGGCCGACTGGAGACCCACGACACAGTTATAAAGTGGCTTTTGATGGGCCAGTACCTGGTTGACGGGATATTCTTCGAGGACTAAGGGGATGCCAAACTCGTCCACTAACTGCCCCTGAAAGTCTGCAGATTTTAGGCCCAGTAAGTCGTGGGCTGGCGTCTCTAGCAGTTGGCAAGCAGCTGGGTTGCACATCACAATGGCGCTCTGGCGATCGTGCACAACGACCCCGGCATGCAGGTGATCGACGAGGGAGCGATAATTCGTTTCGCTGTCGTGTAATTGCTTGAGGGTCTGTTCCAGCGATTGGGTTCTTTCTTGCAGCGAATGATTGGTACTGGCTAAGGCCTGGGTGCGCTCTAGCACGCGCTGTTCGAGCGTTGTCAGCGTCTGGCGTAATTGAGTCACCATGTGATTAAAGGTGTCAGCCACGACGGCAAACTCATTATTGCCGGGGAGATGTAGCGAGCAGTTGAGATCACCGCGGCCAATCTGCTCAGCCGCCCGATGCAGAGCAGTAATTGGCATCAGAATGCGCCGCCCGAGCCAGAGAATGGCCCAAACGGTTAGCGCCAACGCGATCAACGCCGTGGCTAACAGCGCGGCGCGGCTCTGATTGGCGGCTGCGGCTAACTCTGACCGAGCGGCCTCAGTGCGCGCGCGGCTAGTTTCACCAATGGTTTTAATAATGGTGTCAATTTCTTGGTTGATGCTGTCAGCCACAATGGTGTTGACTTGCACCTGTTGTCCTAACAGCAAGACGGCATTGAGATTTGTCAGATAGTCTTGTGTTAAAGCTTGCACACTCGTCTGATCAAAGGCGGGGTCGGCGGTTTCTAACAGATAGGTGAGGCGATCTAAATTAGCCCGCACTTCGGTGAGGTATTGCTGATTTTGGGTATTGAAGTAGGCTTGCTCATTCGCCGCAATTATCCACAGGGTGAGCTGAATTTGGGTGTTGGCATCGCCTTCAACAGTTTGATCGATCGCTGCCATCAGAGGCTGCATACCAGCGTATAAAGGGTCGTCATCGTCGTCTGCAGCTTGAATGCGGGTGGTCGTGGCTTCGAAGGCCGCTTCATAGTTGAGAAACAGGGACTCTAGTAGCGCTAACTCTTGAGCTAGTTCCGAATCCGGGCGTTCGATTTGCTGCAGATCGGCGAGATTTTGGTAGGCGGCGGCGAGATGTGTCTGGTTCGCCAGCACCAAATCATTCACCGAGGTTTGCTCGGTGGGAATGGTTTTCCAATGGTGCAGATAGCTCTCTTCTACCTCTCGGGCGCGCAGAAAATTACTCTGAAGCTCCAAGCTGAGTTCTCGTACCCGCGCTGACTGTTGCAGAATGGTGCGGCTGCTATCGCTGAGATGCTCTAAGCTGCGGTAGCCGATCGCGGTGCTGATAAAGCCTAGCAACAAAATCGTGCCAAAGCCCAGCCTGATTTGACCTCTAATGGTGGCGGGTAGCTGTAGCCAGGGGTGCATTATGCCGCTTCCTGCATGATTTGGATGACGTGACGTTGGAGCTCAGCCGCCGCCATCGGGGCTGATGTCCCGTCGTAAATTTGCTGAATCGCCGTGGCGATCGCGATCGCCACCTGATTCCATTGCGGATGCAGCACGACGGTGGGACGAGAGGTTTGCATCGCCGTTTGCACCGCTAGCGCATAGTCAATATTCATCGCCTCGGTATAGGCCGACGGGGTGAGCCAAGATGAAAATCGCGGCGCTCCCCCGGTGGTTACAGAGATTTGCGGCTCCATTTTTTGACTGGTGGCCCATTGTATGAATAGCCAGGCGGCTTCTGGTTGCGGCGACTGTTGGGCAATGCCTAACCCCCATAACCAGTGCCCTGTTAGACTGGCCGCCTGCGATCGCGGCAACACCGTATACCCGACCTGACCCGCGATGGCACTGTATTCATAGCTGGGGCCAAAAAGACTGGCGTCAATATAAAACGCCGCTTGGCCGGATTGGAAAAGCTGCGTCGCTTGGGGCCAATCAATTTCTTTAATGTTAGGAGGGCCCGCCTGCATCAGCTGGGCATAGGCCGCTAAGCCTTCCACCACCCGCGCATCAGTAAATCGCGGTTGCTGCCAGTCGCCGTCAAACCACAGGTTATGGGGTAACGGCGTGGGCTCTGGCCCCCAACTGTTCAGCACTAGACCCGTGACTGTATCAATAATGGCGTCTGACTTGACTCCCCGCATCACCGCCCCAAAAAAATCGCCATTCCCAATCTGATTGATTTTACGCGCCGCCTCAATGAGTTCCGGCAGGGTGCGGGGCACTTGGCCCTCTAGGTACTGGTTCACCAGTTGTTTGTTATAGAACAAAATGTAGGCTTCAAACGTGGCCGGCATCCCAAACAATTGTTGGTCTAGTTGCTCAGGGGGATACATCGCCGCTAAGCGAAAGCCTTCGGGAAAATCAAATAAATTGTAGCTAGATTCCGTGAGTTGGCTGTTATTAATAAAGGGCGTCAACGGCTGCAGTAAATTGTCTTGCCACAGGCGATAGGCGGTTGAATCCATCGGCAGAAAAAACACGTCTGCAGGGACGGGGCTTTGCCGCAGCATGGTTTCCATAAACTCAAAATAGTCGGGCTCCGGCACAATCTCCAGCTTGATGCGAATTCCGGTGAGCGCCTCAAAGTCGGCCAGGTAGGGTTTCACCCCCGCTGTCCACGGATGGTCATTCAGCAACACCGCCAGTTCTTGGCAGCGCCAGCGCTGCCATTGAAATTCAGTGTCTAATTCACCCCCATTTCTCGTGAGTTCGGTGTGCTCACTCGCGGGACGGCAAGCCGCTAAAAGTGTAGAGAGTGTAGCCAGTTGAACAAAATGACGGCGAGAATAGTGAGTCAAGAACTTGGCTGGAGTGATGGACATCTTGCCCCAATAGAATGGGCTAATTTAACCCTTCTAAACCACGTCCAAGTTGAAAACTGGAGTTTCGCGGGGTCGGGAAAACCTCACCTCACCTCTCCTTCAGAAGGAGAGGAACCAGAGTCTTTTTAAGCCTCTCCTTAGCAAGGAGAGGTGCCGCAGGCGGTGAGGTGAGGACAGATGTCAAAACTCCACTTCTGAATCTGGATGAGGTTTAAAAGAGTATTCGATTTTCTAAGAATGCCTCAGACGGCATCGATCAGCCAACTGTTGAGTCCCTATTTTGAGGACTGGAATCGAGATGTTGGCAGAGTCTGCTCGCTGGGTGGATCTTGACTGACAGGTTTTTGCCCCTCTGGCAGACGTCTTGCCGTTTACACACATCTCACGAACTTGCTTGAAATACTGCATGGCCCCCCTTGTCTCTCGAGCCCCTGCAATGAAGCCAGAAAACCGTACCGCTCTCAAAACCCATGTGCGTGAGATCGCCAAAATTTTGCACCAAGATGCGAAAGAGCAAAGAGATGCCCATGGCCAGCCTAGGTGAGATTGAGCAAACGGTCACATCGGTCGAGCCCAAGCCCAGCAGCTGAAAGTGAAACCCAGAATTCAGCAAAGCCCCATGACCGAACTGTGTTGTCTGCGCCTGGCAGCAACGACCTCCTTGGGTCAGGCCAGTGAAGACATTGAACTGATGGGCGGTATCCGAGTCAGCCCCAGCACCATCGATCGCAACTTGACGCTCAACTCGATTTTGCTGATAGCGGCGGTTGCGATTGGTCGTCACTAAGAGTAATCCAAAATAAAAATATCCCACCTGAAGAACCCGGTTTCTGGGAAACGTTATTGCTTGGAATACTCTAAAAGCTCAGCACAGGATAAAAACTTTCGCAGATTGAGAAGTTGAGGGTTTATCAAAGTTTGGTCGGGCCTTTCTTGTGTTGGGCAGTGGCTTGGCCAATTAAGGCGTAGGAGCCTTGATCCAGCCACTAGCCTTGGCCTCAGCTTCGGTACAAAACCACCGTTCTCCCTTAACCGGATCAATCTGAGTATTGGTGTAATCTTCCATTCCAGGCAGGTGATAATACTTGCGCCGATGCGTGTCAGGTTAAGACGTTGCATCAGTAGTCAAGGGGTCGAAAAAAGGATAGGAAAGGGTTAGAGTCTACAGCATTCTACCCATCCAATGAGTCATCGATATTCACGAAACCCTGATCATATCCGCCGACGGAATGT
>JBHJJI010000202.1:0-23620 GCA_050042805.1 Leptolyngbyaceae cyanobacterium | reverse complement strand
ACTCGATGTCAGCTTGTCAGCAGCTCAAGACAAACTAAAACGTCAGAGATACGTATCGCATCTCTGACGAAGTTAGCTAGAGCAATGATTCACTTAGAAGCTGTCAGCTGATAACTGAATAACTGCACTAAAACCCTACGAACGGGCAGTGGTTAGCCAAAAGCGAGTACTTGAGTTGAATCAACTTCGGCTTCTCCGGCATGTGGATGGTATCCACGAAGCGAGCGGTTTGTGACTGACTGGAGATCACCAAGCTCTGCGTCCGGGCCCCGCCGTGGAAGAAGCGAACGCCTTCCATCAAGGTGCCAGAGGTAATACCACAAGCGGCGAACAAAACAGTTTCGCCAGAAGCGAGCTCTTCCGCTTCATAAACCTTGTCGGCATCATCAATGCCCATTTCCTTCAGGCGAGCTAGGTTCGAATCGCGGCTTTCACCAATCAGGCCCGTTTTCACGACTTCCGGGTCATAAATGAGTTGTCCCTGGAAGTGTCCGCCCAAGCAGCGCATTGCTGCGGCCGAAATCACCCCTTCGGGAGCGGCACCGATACCCATCAGTGCATGAGTGTTGGTGCCCGCAAAGCCACAGGAAATGGCGGCGGAGACATCACCATCGCTAATCAGGCGCACCCGGGCTCCGGCATCGCGAATCTCTTGAATGAGTCCGGTGTGACGATCACGCTTCATGACGATGACCACCAGTTCATCAATAGCGCGATCGAGGCATTCACCCAGAATCTTGAGGTTCTCAGTAGCTGACTTGCGAATGTCAACTTTGCCCTTGGCAACGGACGGTGCTGCCAGCTTTTTCATATAAAAGTCGGGTGCGTGAAACAGGCCACCCTTTTCAGAGATAGCGAGCACGGCCATCGATCCGGGCTGACCATAGGCACAGAGGTTAGTGCCCTCACAGGGATCAACCGCGATATCAATTTCAATAAGTTCGTCGGGGTTGCAGTAGTCTTTAGCGTCTTCCCGAGTGCAAATGCCGACTTCTTCACCGATGTAGAGCATAGGGGCATCATCACGTTCGCCCTCACCAATCACGATGCGACCCCGCATGTGAATCTGGTTCATGCGTTCCCGCATGGCTTCGACGGCCACGAGGTCAGCAGTGTCTTTTTCGCCCTTCCCCATCCAGCGAGCCGATGCGATCGCTGCCTTCTCAACAACTTCAATAATTTCCAAACCAAGTGTGGTTTCTAACAAGGCTCATATCCTCCAAAACTGCCGTTTCTCATGGGTCTGACCAGATCCAACCTCAGTCATTTAGTCTATCAGAGGAGGGGAATGGCGGATAGTGGGCCGTGGTGCGAGGGGGGATCAGCTGCGAGGGGGATCAATAGATCTGAACTGTGGGCTGGTGGAGAACAGAGGCAGACATTGACTGCGAGACTAGCCCTAAACCTCATCTAAAACATTGCGAAAAAACGGTACATATAGACCGATTAAAACCAATGATCGCAACCATCCAAGGTGTGCTTTAGCCATCTCTGTCCATTGCTGATCAGAGCTGATCAGCAATGAGATGGGTAGACGCTTTGTGGATGGCTCAGTGCCACTTTCAAGCGTCTACTCATCTCCATGACGGTAGCGGACAACTGCTGGAGCGCTAGTGTTGAATCGGCACAGGTGGCTGTTACCCCGGCAAGCTCGGTAACAGTAAAGTGACGAAGTAATAGACGATGGGGGCCGTGAAGACATAGCTGTCGGTGCGATCTAAGATGCCGCCATGCCCCGGAATCAGTTGCCCCGAGTCTTTGACTCCCGCATCACGTTTCATCAGTGACTCAGTGAGGTCGCCCAATAAACTGCTGATGCCAATCAATGCCCCGAGTGCTCCCCCGGATAAAGGCCACAGCGGCCAGGCCAACAGCACTGCCCCTGTCATGCCCACAGAGATGCTGGCAAGCATGCCAAAGACGGCTCCTTCTACGGTCTTTTTAGGGCTGATGCCCGACAGCGGCGTCTTGCCGAAAGACCGCCCAATGAGGTAAGCCCCAATATCAGCCGCGCAAATGCAGGAAAACGCAAGTAGCGTCGCTGTGAGGCCGATGGGCAGCGACTGTCCCTGAAGCGGCAGGGTGGGCCAAAAACCGCCCAGGGGTAACGAGCCAAATGCCTCTAGATCTCGGAGCCGAATCCAATAGCTGGGCAGATAGCCACCATAAAATAAACCCAAAATGGAAGCGGCAACATCGGCAATGGATGCAAACTTAGGCTGAAAGAGCAGATAAAAACAAATGAAGGTACCGCCCAGAGGCAAGACAGCATTGGCCCACTGAGGCGAAACATGGGCAAAGACTAACAGCAGTTGGCTGACGAACAGGGTGATTTTTGCAGCGGGTAAGATTCCTTTTGCCTGCACAAGTTGAAAGATCTCTCGTTGCCCCAAAAAGACGATCGCGCCAAAAGCCAGGGTGAAGTACCATCCACCCAGGACAACGATAATAAAGGCAAACAAAAGCGCCACAAGGGCACTGACAGTTCTGGTCAAAGGCATCTTATAGGGCAACAGGGCAGGTTAAAGACGATAAATTTGGCCCTAGATTAAAGGGGGTAGCTTACTATCGTGAAGCTGAACATTCACCTTCACGATAGTGATACTAGGCCGCTAGGTAAAGGTTGTACCCTTGCTAAAGGCTGAGATTGCTATTTTCAGGGGACTCCCATGGAATCTCAGGTTTGGGCAAATTCGATGAGCAGTGTTTAGCAGCATTCTCCAGCCGCCGCCTTTTGCTCAAAACTCAGGCCGAATACACGCGCGAAACAGCCAATGTGAGTCATGCTCTCACGATATATTTCTCTCTGAATGTAGCGATAGGAACGCTCTGGATTGGGCTAGGAGACTGCAGCACGCTTTCACCAACTCTTGCCGATGGCTAGGGAGCAGTGGGCAAGGGGGCAGCAACTGACAGGAGCGTCTTACTTCTGCCGTAAAGTACTCGCCATTTCACGAGTGGCGATACCGTGGCGGTAACTCATTTAGAACCGCAGGGGTTAGACAATTCTACAGACAATATTTTGCTAAGAAAGCGCTCACAACCTACGCAGAAACGCCCACAATGGTGAGAGATACTTAAAACCACTCTTCGCAATTGTCAAAGTTCATGCACAAGACTCAGGATCTTCATGTTGTTGAAACGCGTCCTTTGGCCAGTCCAGCTCTAATTCACCACGAACTGCCTCTTACTGAAACCGCAGCGGTGTTGGTGACGAAGACCCGCGATCGCATTCGCAACATTCTGTACAACGAAGATCGGCGGTTGCTGGTGATTGTTGGTCCCTGCTCAGTTCATGATGTTGACGCGGCGCTGGAATACGGTCAAAAGCTGACGGCGCTACGAGAAGAGCTGTCAGACTCGCTAGAGATTGTGATGCGAGTTTACTTTGAAAAGCCTCGCACCAATGTGGGCTGGAAGGGATTGATCAACGATCCCCATCTAGACGGCAGCTACGACATCAATACGGGCTTGCGGTTGGCTCGGCGATTGTTGCTGGATCTAGCCCATCTCGGTTTGCCGGCGGCGACGGAGTTGTTGGATCCGATCACGCCCCAATACATTGCCGATGTGATTGCCTGGACGGCGATTGGTGCGCGCACGACCGAGAGCCAAACGCACCGAGAGATGGCGTCTGGCCTGTCGATGCCGATTGGCTTTAAGAACAATACTGATGGCAGTTTGTTAGCGGCGATGAATGCCATGGTGGCCGCGAGCCGCCCCCACCATTTTTTAGGCATCAACCACCACGGTCTGGCCAGCATTGTGACCACGACGGGCAATCCCGATGGGCATCTGGTGTTGCGCGGCGGTAAGCATGGGCCGAATTATGACGAGGCTTCTGTGCAGCAGGCTGCCGAAGAACTGGCAGCGCTGGGCCTCAATCCCCGGATGATGGTGGACTGCAGCCACGCCAACTCCCAAAAAGATCACAATCAGCAAATTGTGGTTTTGGAAAATATTGCTCACCAGATGGAGTCAGGAGCCCGACATATTCTAGGGGCCATGGTGGAAAGTCATCTGGTTGAGGGCAAGCAGCCGATTCCTGAAGACTTGACTCAATTAAAGTACGGGCAGAGCATTACGGATGCCTGCGTCAGTTTTGACAAGACAGCTGAAATGCTGAGAAAACTGGCCACTACGATCGCGCCCTCGCTACAGATCTCGACAAAGTAAGGCAACCAATGATCAGCCAACGTCATGCTGGCTAGGGCCGGTTGCTCGCCCCATCTAGCGATGAAAAAGCGTTTTGGCACAATCGTTAGTTTGTCAGTCCTCTAGGGATATGGCTGTCAGGATGCTGATAGATATCGGGGTGAGGCGATCGCCAGCAAAAACGATATTGGCAGAGGCCTGTTTTGGGGTGCTTGTCGTTATGAAATTAAGGTTTCTAGCTAATCTCACCCTGACAGCCACGGCATCGCAGTCGCTAGTCTGGTTTGAACAAGACTGCCATACCACTTGAGCTAATACGCTAAGGACAGAGTGCTTCTAGGTGTCCTCAGCAAAGTGGCCAGCTATATACGTTCTCTCGGACATCACGTACCGATAGGCATCAGAGTTCATCGCTTAATCATCATCGTCGTGCTTATCGTCGAGGGCATCGACAGCGCCGTTGCCGTTGGTTTCAGGTGCGTTCCCGATTTCTAGGGTTTGCTTAACTTTGGCCTCAATCTCTTGGGCCAGCTCAGGCTTTTCATCGAGTAGTTTAATGGCGTTATCGCGACCCTGACTGATGTTTTCGCCGTTGTAGCTGTACCAAGCTCCCTTGCGGACGATAATATCGTGTTTCTCGGCCAAATCGACGATGCAGCCTAAGGTCGAAATGCCCTGCCCGAAGATGATGTCAAACTCAGCAATGCGGAACGGCGGTGCGACTTTGTTCTTGGCGACCTTGACTTTGGCCCGGATGCCGTATTCTTCAGTCCCCTTTTTCAGCGTCTGAATTCTGCGAATGTCTAGCCTGACAGACGCATAAAACTTAAGGGCATTGCCGCCGGTAGTGGTTTCTGGATTGCCGTAAACCACGCCAATTTTAAGGCGGAGCTGGTTGAGGAAGATGACGGTGCAGCCGGACTTGCCGATGTTGCCGGTGATCTTTCTGAGAGCTTGGCTCATCAGTCGTGCTTGCAAACCGACGTGAGCATCGCCCATTTCCCCTTCAATTTCTGCACGGGGCACTAAGGCGGCTACGGAGTCGATGACGACGAGGTCGATCGCCGACGATCTCACCAGCTGGTCCACAATTTCTAGCGCGGCTTCGCCGGTATCCGGCTGAGAGACGAACAGCTCATCGATATTGACGCCCAGAGCACGCGCATAAATCGGATCAAGGGCATGTTCAGCGTCGACAAAGGCGGCGGTGCCCCCCTGCTTTTGCACTTCTGCCAACGCATGGAGCGCCAGCGTCGTTTTTCCTGAACTTTCCGGGCCATAAATCTCGATTACTCGCCCTTTGGGCAAGCCGCCCCCCAACGCCATGTCAAGGGTTAGCGCTCCGGTCGAGACGGTAGCGCCCTTCATCCGGCTGGCGTCGCCGAGTTTCATGATTGAGCCTTTGCCAAAGTTGCGCTCAATCTGGGTGAGCACCATGCTCAACGCCTTGTCTTTATCGGGGTTGCCAGTGGTCGTCTTAGCCATACTTTCCCTTAGGTCGCAGAGTGCTGGTCACGCGGTCAGCGATGAGGCTGATGCAAAGTTATCGTTTAGTCTAACGATAAACCTGATTTTTTTACCTTCTCATCATACATACAATTGTACTAAGATCTCTGAAGAGTTTTAGGGAAGTGACGTGAGCATCGCTATCTATCAGCAAGCATTATGACTGTGTCGCAAATTTCAGTAAAAGTGCCCGAAGCGGCCGTCAGTGTGGCGGGCGTCACGGCCTACATTCAAGCGCTGTTAGAGCAAGATCCGCAGCTGCATCAGGTGTGGGTGGTGGGAGAAATTTCGAGTGCCCACGATCGCAATGGGCACCTTTTTTTGACCCTACAAGATACCGAAACGACGGCATCGATTCAGGCGGTGGTGTGGCGATCTCAGCGTGCCAAGCTCGTGACCTCACCAACGGCAGGCGAGCAGGTATTTCTGCTGGGGCAGGTGCGGGTGTATGCGGCCCGCGGTCAGTATCAGCTCAATACCCTCCAGATCCTCCCGGCGGGCGCGGGATTGCAGGCGCTTCGGCGACGTCAGCTCTATGAGCGACTGGCCGCCGAAGGGGTGTTTGACGATGACCTGAAGCGATCGTTGCCCCCTTATCCCCGTTGTGTGGCGGTGGTGACTTCGCCCCAAGCGGCTGCCTGGGGGGATATTCAAAAGACACTGAAGCAGCGCCAGCCTGGATTAAGCGTGCTGCTGTCGCCCGCGATCGTGCAGGGGGCGCAAGCGCCAGACTCGATCGCGGCAGCGCTGGCGCGGGTGGCTGCTGACCGGCGCGCTGAGGTGGTGATTGTGGCGCGAGGCGGCGGGGCGAGAGAAGACTTAGATGCGTTTGATGATGAGCGGGTGGTGCGGGCGCTCGCCCTCCATCCCGTTCCTGTCATCACCGGCATTGGGCATGAACGGGATGAAACCCTGGCAGATTTGGCGGCAGACTTTTGTGCCCACACGCCCACTGCAGCAGCAGAGCGCGCCGTGCCTCACCTAGCGGAGCTCTGGGCCGCCCATGACAGTCGACAGCAAATCGTGAAAGCGGCCCTGCAGTCGGCGGTGCAGATGCATTATGAACAAGTTGCTGACCTGCGTCGTCGACTCGAACAGCTCCACCTTGATCAAACCTTGCAGCAAGAACGACAGCGCTTGAACTGGTATCGTCATCGACTGCGCCAAGGGGTGCCTAATCATCTGCAAACGGCTCAACAGCACTGTCGCTACCTCTCGCAAACGCTGCAGAGCCTGGATCCCGCTGCGGTGCTGAAACGGGGCTATGCGATCGTGCGAACCGAACGCGATCGCGTTTTAGAAACCACGGCGGGCATTGAAGTGGGCGATACCGTGCAGGTGCAGCTCGCTCAGGGATCGCTGCAGGCCGAGGTCAAAGCGGTTATGGAGCCGCCCGCGTCTGCCCCGAAAGCGCCGCCCGCTTCGACTTGAGTGATCCCGGTTTCTCGATCATGATCGCTGAGCCTGCCTGCCCGATTGTCCAGCATGCCGATGTCCGCACAACCTTGCCCTCAACTAGAAAACTGACGATGACTAAAGCCTCCAAAGCCGCTAAAACTAAATTCCCTGAGACGGCCTCGCCAAATCCTGATCCAACCTGGTCTTACGAGGCGACGGTGGCCAAAATCGAAGCCACGGTCACTCGGCTAGAGCAGGGGGAACTGCCCCTCGCCGCTGTCTTCGAAGAGTTTGAGCAAGCCGTGGCCGATTTGCAGCAGTGTGAAAGCTTTTTGCAAGCGCGGCAAGAGCAGGTTGATTTGCTGATCGAAACTCTCGGCGACGGCTGACTCCGGCGGATGCCCACGCGGGCGAATACTCGCTGCGAACATCCACTATGCTGGTAAAGGTTTATTTACTGTGTCAGTGCGATCGCTATGCTGAGAGCCGGAATTGTCGGGCTACCCAACGTGGGCAAATCAACGCTGTTTAATGCCGTGGTGGCTAACGCCAAAGCGCAGGCAGCGAATTTTCCGTTTTGTACGATTGAGCCCAATGTTGGGGTCGTCGCGGTGCCTGATGCTCGCCTGGCCGTGCTTGCCAAAATTTCGGAGTCCCAGGAGATCGTCCCGGCGCGGGTGGAATTTGTTGACATTGCCGGATTAGTGGCCGGGGCCAGTAAAGGCGAAGGATTGGGCAATCAGTTTCTGGCCAATATTCGCGAAGTGGATGCGATCGTGCATGTCGTTCGCTGTTTCGAAAATGACGACATTATTCATGTTTCAGGCTCGATCGATCCGGCGCGCGATGCCGAAATTATCAACCTCGAACTGACGCTGTCGGATCTCTCGCAGGTTGAGAAGCGCCTCGATCGAGCGCGCAAACAGGCTCGCAAGGAGAAAGACATTCAGGCAGAAGTCGATGTGCTGGATAAGCTCATGCCGGTGCTCAACGAAGGTAAAACAGCCCGCACCGTTGATCTGACACCGGATGAAGAACTCCTGATCAAACCCCTCGGGCTGCTGACGCGTAAACCCGTCATCTACGCCGCCAACGTCAACGAAGATGACTTGGCCACGGGCAATGATTATGTCGAAAAAGTGAGGGCGATCGCCGCGACCGAAGGCGCGGAAGTCGTGATTATCTCCGCCCAGGTGGAATCCGAATTGGTGGAGCTGTCTGCCGAAGATCGGGTGGATTTTCTCGAATCTCTGGGCGTCACCGAAGGTGGATTAAAGTCTCTCATTCGGGCCACTTACGATCTGCTGGGCCTACGCACCTATTTCACCACCGGCCCTAAAGAGACCCGTGCCTGGACCATTACGGCGGGCATGCTGGCCCCCCAAGCAGCGGGTGTAATTCACACTGACTTTGAGCGAGGCTTTATTCGGGCTGAGACGGTGGCCTATCAAGCTTTAGTCGATCTGGGCTCAATGAATGGCGCTAAGGAAAAAGGTCTGGTGCGCAGTGAAGGTAAGGAATACACCGTGCAGGAAGGCGACGTGATGCTGTTTCGCTTCAACGTCTAGAGACAACATGGCTAATCCCTGCGGCGTTATTTCACCAGCCATTGCCGCTGGCTAGGGAGTAGTGAGGGCAGGGGGCAGAGAATCTAGCTGGGTTGTGTTCCTGCTGCCGTAGAGTACTCGGGATCAAACCGACGGCTTCAACCGCCTCACTCTTTGGCGATGGGTCGCGATCGCGAAATTTCCCCCATATGTTCCTGCTCTGTGACGCTTGATGGGTTTCAACATGGATCATTTGTAGGATTTATGTGGGAATGCAACACAGTCTCGAACTGCTTGATACAATTTGAGCCATTCTGCATGCGTCTCTTTTCATGAAAACGCTGGAACGATTTCGCACAGTTCCCAATTGGATGATGCTATCGCTGGCCATGAATGTCCTGCTCTTCATGGCGGTCATTATTGGTATGCGCGATCGCCAGCCTTCGACTGCCCCCAATACCTCGGTGCTACCGCAAGCCAGCGCGTCAGTGTCCGACAATTCGGCCGCGATTGATGTCGCCCCACCTCTGGGCGATCGCCAATACCTCCAGTATCAGCAATGGGTAGAACTGCTGCGCCAGGAGGCCAAGGCCAATGAGTCAGCGCCCCGGTTGACGGTGCTGCTGGGTGATTCGATCTCGCTCTGGTTTCCGCAGGATCTATTGCCCGGGCAACGCACCTGGCTAAACCAGGCGATTTCGGGCGAAAGTTCAGACATGATGCTGAAACGGCTGGATGCGCTGGATGATGCCGAAATTGAGAGCATCTTTTTGATGATCGGCATTAATGACCTGATTGCCGGTGAACCCGAGGGCCAGGTTACTGACCACATCCGTAAGGCAGTGCGGTATCTGAAGCGCCAGCATCCTGATGCCGATATTGTGGTGCAGTCGATTTTGCCTCATGGGGCAGCTAATGCCACTTGGGAAGGCCGAGAACGACTTTTGCTGCTACCGAACGATCGCATTCAGGCGGTCAACGCCGTGCTCGCAGACATTGCTCAAGAGCAAGATGTAGACTATCTCGATTTGTATCCCCTGTTTGCCAATGGCGAAGGGGCACTGCGGCCCGATCTCACCACTGATGGCCTGCACTTAAACGATCGCGGATATCTGGTCTGGCGCACCGCGATCGCGCTCCTGCTCAGCACTGAGCTGGATGAGTAAACTCTCAAGTTAGGATGCGATCGCCACGCAAAGGGGAGGGCGATCGGCCAGGATATATTGGCCATTTGAGCGGCTATTTAGACTACGGCCTGATTGCCTCAACCATTGCCGATAGCTAGGGCGCAGTGGGGGCAAGGGGGCAGAGAAACGGTCAGGGGCGTTTTACTTCTGCCGTGGGGTGCTCTGCGAGTGAGCTGAATCTAGCGTCATGATTGATTCTTTCAACGGTGAGTTTCTGAGTGGGAAGGCAGCGAACCGCTATCCTAGATAACAAGTAGCTGGTGACCGGGAGCGTCATGGATACCAAAGCCTTTAAGCGATCGCTGAATCACTCTGACAAATATTTCCGTAATAGTTTGGGGCACGGCAAAGAAGTGGCCGACCAGATGCAAACGGAATATCAGAGCAGTCTGATTCAAAAAATCCGTGACAATAATTATGTGTTGACCGAAGGCGAGGTCACGATTAGCCTGGCAAAGTCCTTTGGCTTTTGTTGGGGGGTTGAGCGGGCGGTGGCCATGGCCTACGAAACGCGACAGCATTTTCCCACCGAGCGCATTTGGATCACGAACGAAATTATTCATAACCCCGGCGTCAATCAGCGTCTGCGGGACATGAACGTGCACTTTATCGAAGTGATCGATGGCGAGAAAAACTTTGCCGTTGTGGGTGAAGGGGACGTCGTGATTTTGCCCGCCTTTGGCGCTAGCGTGCAAGAAATGCAGCTACTCAATGATAAAGGTTGCATCATCGTTGATACGACCTGTCCCTGGGTGTCTAAAGTTTGGAATACGGTCGAAAAGCATAAGAAAAAAGCGCACACTTCTATCATTCACGGCAAGTATCAGCACGAAGAAACGGTTGCTACCAGTTCTTTTGCCCAGACCTACCTCGTGGTGCTGAATCTGGATGAAGCCCAGTATGTTGCCGACTATATTCTGCACAAAGCCGAGTCTCCAGAGGCGCAGCGGCTTCGACGTAACGAGTTTCTCGCCAAGTTCGAACATGCCTATTCGGAAGGGTTTGATCCTGATCAAGATCTCGAGCGGATTGGCGTGGCGAATCAAACCACCATGTTAAAAGGAGAAACTGAGGCGATCGGCAAGCTGTTTGAGCACACGATGTTGCAAAAATACGGGCCGCAAGCGCTGAACGACCACTTCTTAGCCTTTAACACGATTTGTGACGCCACCCAAGAACGTCAAGATGCGATGTTTGAGCTAGTTGATGAAACTGTGGATGTGATGCTGGTGATTGGCGGTTATAACTCTTCGAACACCACGCACCTGCAAGAAATCGCGATCGAGCGCAACATTCCCTCCTATCACATCGACGGCCCTGAGCGAATTGGGCCCGATAACCGAATTGAACACAAGCCCCTACACGGTGATCTCACCGTTACTGAAAATTGGCTGCCCGCAGGCCCCATCACCGTCGGCGTGACCTCCGGTGCTTCGACCCCCGATCGCGCCGTCGAAGCATCCATTGAGCGCATTTTTCAGCTCAAACAGAAGGCGGTTCTCGTCACGGCTGACTAACTGCTTAATTTCAGGAGATGTTCGAGAAAGGATATATAGCGCTGGCCATTTTCCTGAGGGCACCTAGGATCGCTCTCAATCGGCTGCGGCTCAGCTCAAAAAGCACGGATGAGGGTTTTGATGTTCCCTCTGATGCGTTTTGCGTTGCAATTCTCAACGTTTTCTCAGATCTTCCTCAGACGCACTTCATCGAGATGCCGTTTAGTGAGAGCGGGGTTGAATGTGAGCCTGGGTTGTGAGGTATCGAACTTCACTGACAGCAATCCAGGGAAAGTACACCCTGTCAAGAGATTTACCCTGTTTGACGACAGATTTTGACTGACAATTGCCGTTTTTTGGATGTTGCCCGATGAAGATTAAGTATTTGACCGCTTTTGTTGCCTCGGCTGTTTTATCCGTTGGGGTAGCTTCTCTGCCCACCATCTTTAGCCCAGCGCAAGCGAATCCCTGTGCTGCCGAGGTCGATCCTTGTGCAGCAATTGACCCTTGTGCGGCAGTTGATCCCTGTGCGGCGAATCCTTGCGCAGCAGTTGCTCCTTGTGCAGCGAAGCCTTGTGCAGCGGTTGATCCTTGTGCAGCCAATCCTTGCGCAGCAGTTGATCCTTGTGCCGCAAATCCTTGTTCGGCTGATCCTTGTGCAGCGAATCCTTGCGCGGCAGTTGATCCTTGTGCCGCGAATCCCTGTGCGGCAGACCCTTGCGCGGCAGACCCTTGCGCGGCGAATCCCTGTGCGGCTGCGGATGTGGTGTCGGCCGCTGAGCCTCCCCACCCTGAGGTTTACATCGAAGGCACGAGTGATTTGGCTATCCGTGGCGCTGACCCGGTTGCGTACTTCACGATGGGCGAAGCGATGCCTGGGCTGGCGCAATATGAGTACGAGTGGAATGATGCGACCTGGCGCTTTAGCAGTGCTGCCAATATGGAAGCGTTTAAGGCTGAGCCTGAAGCCTTTGCACCCGCCTACGGCGGTTATTGTGCCAAAGCTATGAGCGAAGGTAACGTGGCTTCGGTTGATCCCCGCGCTTGGATGATTGTTGATGGCAAGCTCTATCTCAACTACAGCCAAGCGGTTCAAGATCAGTGGGTGCAAGATATCCCCGGCAATATTGAGAAAGCCGATGCAATGTGGCCCAGTGTGTTGACGGAGAAGACTTTCTACGAAAACCAGGTGTCTTGGGCTGAGTAGGGTCTGCACTCGAGGGCGATCGCCTGATCAAGCTAACGAACGCTGACGTTCCAGGTTCGAGTGAGTAGCAGGCTGTTTGGCTAAGCACTCGATGGCGATTCAGCTGCTATGCAATCCCGATGAATTGAAGGGTAACCCCGCTTCAGTTCGTCGGGATTTGCTGTTGAATGGCCAACCAAGATGGTTGGATGGCGGCGGATGTCTCCAGCGGAGATGTAAAAATACTCACGAATTTGAGTGCAATCTGCGGCTATTTCCAACATTCTCAATTATCCTCATAAGCAATCAGGGGCGATCTCGTCTCATTGCTCAAGTCCATCCTAGGGAAAAAGGTTGCTCCCTGTTTGAAGCTGTTTGGCATCCGCTCAACGGTTAGCCTGGCGGGCGATCGCCATCGCTGTCTACGTCAGCCTGTGGATGTTATCTTGAGGGGCCTTGAGTTGCTTTGCTCGTACCCTCCCTTCCAAGGTGGCGCTGAGCCAATTTGATCAATGCCCGCCTGTCTTTAGCCCTCGGCCTCCATGACGACAAGACTTTCATCAAACCGGAATTCTAAGGTGCGTGCCAAAACCGCCGCCAAGTCATCCAAGCTGCTGCGGTATTTTTGTGCCACGGTACTGCTCGTGGTCGGCATGATGGCGTTGAAGGCCGCTATCGCTTGGGCTGCGGAAGCGCTGGTCTATGGCCTTCCCATCGTGGGTGGGTTGCTCAAAAGTTTAGAGCTGATGGAGGTGACAAACGTAATCGTGTTTGCCATCTTGGGGGTCAGCTTAGGGGCCTTTACGCTGTGGGTGCCCCGACAGTGGAGCTTTTGGCCCAAACTGCTGCCGCTGCTGGTGGCGGTGCCGCTGGTATTTATGAGCGGCTATGCCATGCGGTATCACCTCTGGATGCAAGAAGTCGCCGTAGAGTCTGAGCTGTTACCGACCCAAGCTGAATTAGTAACCGATACATTACTGAGACAAGCCACCGGTAATGGGGGATTGATTGGCTTTTTCCGATATACCGTACAGGTGCCCATTTTGCCCACCAATCTCAGAGCGCTGCAAAATATTGACCAAGACGACAAATGGTTTCGCTCTGAGTTGACGCGCTTTAGTGGCTTAGAGCCCGGATTGTTTACTCGAATTTTTATGCTGACTGGATGGGGCATTCGCCTGTTTTATACGCTCCTAGCAGTCATCACCGCTGGTCTTTATTTCACGAAAGGCATTGTGTGGGCCAATCGCAATCGGCAGCCCCATCGGTGATTCGAATTGAAGGCGATTTGCCATGACGCTGACGGCACTCATTTTGGCTGGGGGAGTGAGCCAGCGCATGGGGCAGGACAAGGCATTGCTGGTGCACAATGGCGTGCCACTGCTGCGACATACCTGGGATGTGGCTCAAACCCTGACTGCTGATGTTCGCATCGTGACGCCGCAGCGCGATCTCTACCGATCCGTTTTGCCATCAACGGTTCAGTGGATAATAGAACCGTCTCCGCTGCCCGGAGAACCGACTGCAGGGCCGCTCATCGCCTTTGTCCGGGCTCTGGCGACGGTCGAGACAGAATGGACGCTGCTGCTAGCCTGCGATTTGCCCAATTTGCAAAGCGATGTGCTGCGGCAGTGGCAACGATTACTCCCTCAACTTCCCTCGACTGAGATCGCCTATGTGCCCCGCAGTTCTCAAAGTTGGGAACCGCTGTGTGGTTTCTATCGCTCGGCATGCTTGCCCAGCTTGCAGCAATATCTCACCACTGGCAGGCGATCGTTTCAGGGCTGGCTTGATCAATCGTCAGAGCTGCCGCAGTCAGTCATGCCGATTGCGGATGTGCCGGTAGACATGCTGGCGAACTGTAACACTCCCCAAGATTGGCAGCGATGGCAAAGATCTTGAGATTTCGTTGTGATGTCGCCCCCATTGTCCCTACGGTTGCGGCCTCCACGATCTGTCGTTTTCAGTTCCTAACGCGGAATTGTCGATCAAGCCCGTCGCACCAAATCGCTCCTCGTCCTCTTTTCTCCAGCCCTTCCCTTGCTGTATGGGATCGAAAAGCGAACCCCGTAATCAACCAAAAGCAGCTTTAAATATCTGCAAATCTTGAAAATAAATCTCTTTGAGGAGTAGATCTCTAAGGGGCAACGCAGCTATGTTAGCTGTTAAGGTCAGGGCTGAGTCCGCGATCGCGGCATACCGCACGACCCCAGTATTGTCTGTTGAGATTGAATAGTTGTCCTGTGACCCGTAACCGCTCTTTGCCAGAAACCACTGCCTACGTCCGTATTACGTACCAGTCCTGGCACTTGGGGCGACTGGAGGGTGAGGTGAGCGCCAATGATTATGAGTGGCAGTTTCAGTGGCAGTTTACCAAAGGCGGACTGACCATCGAACCGTCTTTGGGGCGGGCGTTGATTCGTGAACCGCTGGGTCGGTTTTTAGAACAGTTTGACTATCAGTTAGAAGCAGGGGGCGATTATTCCTTCACCATTCGCGCCAAGCTGTAAGACTGCTCACTCATGGCGGTTAGCATTGCGCAGTGATAGGTTCGGGGCTGACACCGATTCCTTTAAACAAGACTACAAATCGGGCTCGCCCGCCCCTTGGGCCCTCTGCATTGCCAAAATCACCTTGGGAGCCCGATCACTGAGAAGTAGTACTACCCCTCGGTGAGGCGATTGAGATAGCGCTCAATCAGCAGCATGGCGACAATGTCATCAATTGGCACAGTCGGTTGACGAAATCCCTGGGGTAATAATCGCTGCCACCCGGCTGGAGGATACATCTGCCAGTAGCGATCGCGGGCTTCTAACGAGGAGTAGCGCTCGTCGATTAAGACCACCCGCAAAGGCTGACTCAGTTGGGTTAGCTGCGTTTTCCACTCTTTGGCTGAGGTCTGATCACCCATCACGATGAGCGAAATGGGATATTGCTGCTGCAACTGTTCGATGGTGGTCAACACGGCGTCTGCTGCCACGACAGCCCGATGCATGAGAACCCGGTCTAACCCCATGACGGCTAGTCCGCATTTTTGCCGTCCGGGGTCAAATCCCAAAATAACGGGCTGAGAACACGCATTTGTTGAAACCACAGACGCTAGGACTAAGGAACAAGAGTTTGGGCATGAGCTGTGATGCGATTGACAGCGCTAACAGCCAGTTTGGCAGCCGCCTACCTTATCGGCCTGATCAAACGGATCATTGCTGGTGCAGGGCTTTCTCACCCTATCTATATTATCTGGCAGCATAATTCAGTCGCACCTGACATTACCCATGGGCACTCTGCTCAACGGCAGCTCATCCGCCCGCAGTGTATCGTTTTGCCCGAGTGTAAGGCTAGGAAGCACACCGTTATTCTTGGTTTTCCTGACGGGTTAAAAATTCGGCTTCGCGCTGATCGAGATCTTCTCGCGCCGTCTTCAAGTTGCGTTCAAGTTCTTGTATTTCATCGCGACGGGCAGCAGTTTCAAGGGCGCGGCGCTCAACTTCTTGGCTTTCCAACGTTAAAGACTGTCGCCACTGCTCGGCCCGTTCTGCCTCTTGGGTCAAAAACTCGGGTGTCACTCCTTGAGAAAGAAACTGCTCAACGACGGTGAGTAACCAGGGCACCACATCCTCAACGGCCAAGATTTTGTCCGCATCAGGATCCATATCCACTAGAATAACTGCCCCATCTCCAACGCCTAGGGCAATACTGGTTTCGACTGATTTTTCCTGAGGGAGCCTTTCCCAGAGATAGTCATCAACTTGTCGTGCCAGGAGTTGCAAGACAGCGTTTCCGAGGAAAGAGGCCCGCTCTACCTTTGCCAGATAACGCATAGGCTGGGAATCGTTCTAATGGGTTGAGTATACCCTGACCACTGGAGTGAAGAGACTTTCGCAGACAGCCTCATTAGAGATGACTGTGACACAAAAACGATAGGCACACAATATAAACATGAAGCTAACGCGATCGCTGTACAACACAAGGGAATTCGCGAGTCGTCATTTTTAGCTTTTCCCGACAGGAATCTTTCTCATCACAAAGGGTCAGCTACTAAACGTTCTGCTCACTCACACAACAGCCGTGTCTGAACCTATGAGTTATTCATTTTCTACACCTTGGACGTCTGCTCGCTCTGCCCTATCGGCCCTGCGCCATGACTTGCCAGCTCAAATATCAAACTATGAATTAATCGAGCGCTGTTGTTCACAGCGTCGCCCTGATAAAGCTGCCTTTGCTGAGCTCGTGACGCGATATCAAAGCTATGTAGAGCGCCTGCTCTATCATCTTGCGCCGGATTGGTCGGATCGCGCTGATCTGTCTCAAGAAGTGTGGATTCGGGTCTATCGCAATCTCCATAAGCTGCAAACGGTCGAACGCTTTAAGAGCTGGTTAGGCCGCATTACCACTAACTTGTTTTACGACGAGCTGCGCAAGCGCAAACGGCATCAATCGCCGCTGTCTTTGGATGCTCCGAAAATCTTGTCAGACGGAGAGATGGAGTGGGAAGTCGCTTCTGATGCGCCCAATCCGGTTGATACGCTCATGACGCAGGAGTTTTATGCCGAGCTAGAGCAGGCGATCGCTAGCTTGCCCGAAGTTTTTCGCACCACTATCGTACTGCGAGAAATTCAAGGTCTGAGCTACGAAGAAATTGCTGACATTACGGGTACCTCTTTGGGCACGGTGAAATCGCGCATCGCCCGCGCCCGTCATCGGTTGCAGAAGGATCTCGATCTCTATCTCAAGACTGAAACATAGACTTAACTCATCAGGCATCAACAGCATTGAACATAAATTCTTATCGTCTGAGTACTGACTCTGATAAGCGTTGCCATTATGATGAAAAGCGGCTCATGCCAGAATACGAGTTGGCAGGGTCAGCTTTTCATCCTGTGCAAAAATTACTGTTGGCAAACAGCGATTGATTGGGTAATTATTTTAAGACTGTCTCTTTACAATCCGCTGGAACCTCAGTCCCTTTGTGCAGCGTCTGTAATCGTATTGGCTTAGATTCAAAAGTTGATTCCTAAACTATGAGCGAACGCTATCAACCTTTAGATTCGTCAGGCAGCCCCCCCAGCGCCTTATCCTGTTCAGAACACAGCACGATGAGTCACCATAGAGAAATCGACGCCACTAAGCGCGATCGCTTTGAGTTGTTGAGTGCTTACCTCGATGGTGAGGCCTCTCCGGCCGAGCGGCAATTAGTGGCGACCTGGCTCGACCACGATGCCGATGCCCAATGTCTATATCGTCGACTACTCCAGCTCCGTCAAGGCTTTCAGGGGCTGGGGCATGCTCCTTCGCAGGCCCAAGATCATCTCTACACGGCTAATCGAGTCGTGTACAAGCTCAACCAACGTTTTAAAAGGACTTGGATGGCTGGCATGACCGCTGCTGCCGTCGTGGTGGTGGGCATTTTTTCGGGAGCCCTACACCCGATTGAGCGCCTGGGATCAGTTCGCACAGCCTCATCTGGAACCACAGACAATTTAGAAATTGCCTTAGATCACCCGCCGATCGCCATTCCAAAACCCGCGATCGCCCCGAATGACAGCCTGCTGCCTAACTCTGATGCCACACTCGGCCTGTAGGAAACGTCTCTGTAAGACATCCCTGAATGAGTCTTGATCGCCGTCGCTCAACTCCTCTGACTGGCTTGAGAGCTTGGTTGATGGCAGTGGCGATGAGAAGACGTCGCGACGTTTCACCGTGAATGAGCGATCGCTCCAGCTCCCTTGTGATCAAAATTGCAATTGGTTGGTCGGGATTTGTAAAGTTCACTGGTAGGACGACACGGTAACCCTTGAAATATTTCAGGGGGAATCGTCAAATCAGACCATGAGCAACTGCTCAGCCTGAGCCGAGTGATGACTGTCAATGAGCAACTACTCAGCCTGAGCCGAGGGATGACTGTTTCAACACCTCCTTGCTTGATCGCGACATATCGATTGTTGCGATCAATTTTTTGTGGTGTGAATTCGCAACGAGACGGCGGTAATGTCGTTATCATTCATTCGTAACCCGACGCACTGGCGATCTCGCCGCGATCTCCAGTGCAACGTTATGATTCGCGATCCCAATCTTGAAACGGGTGATATGATTCTGGATAGTGTTTTTGAACTATACAATATATATAGAGTTTTTAAGTAATTTCCTGGGAAGAATTGCGCTATATTTAGCCTACCGAAATCGAAACGCCCCCAAATATGGTTTCACAGCTCCGGGCTTCGCTACCCCTTTCCGCGCCTGATCCTGCTGCTCGTGCCAAAGCACATCCTTGGCTGCACGCTGTCGAAGGCACGGTACAAGTTTTTACCTCACCGCACCGCAGCTTTTTTACGAATGTCATGGTGCAAGCCATGCGAGTCGCGGGTCAAGGCCACGCCGTCTTAATTGCCCAGTTTCTGAAAGGGGGGATTCGTCAGGGGGTAGACCAGTCCATGCAGTTTGGCCAAGGTCTAGAGTGGATGCGGCCCGATATTCAGCGTGCCATTGCCTCCGACGATACCACCGAGAGCGAGCGCACGGCGATCGCCCACCTCTGGGAACACACCGAAACGATGGCCCGGCAGGGCCGTTACTCCCTAGTGGTGTTGGATGAGCTGAGTCTAGCGATTCGGTTTGGCCTGATTGCAGAAGCGGATGTGCTGACGTTTCTGCAGCAGCGTCCCTCGCAAGTCGATGTGATTATGACGGGGCCAGAGATGCCTGCGTCGTTGTTGGCGATCGCCGATCAGGTTACAGAGTTTCGCCGTCACTTCATGCCTTAGAGTGTGACTGCTCTCATTTAGCATCCCCTTTGATCTTGCCCTTGAATGCCCCCTACAGAAGATAAATCATGATTAAAAACGACGCTTGGATCAATCAAATGGCTGCTGATGGGTTGATCGAGCCCTTTGAGCCCAAACTGGTTCGCCATGTTGACATGGGCGAGTTGCAGCACACCCGTCCGGTGATTAGCTATGGTCTTTCTTCGTATGGCTATGACATTCGCCTTTCGCCATCAGAGTTTCGTATTTTTCGCCATATTCCGGGCACAGTAGTTGATCCCAAAAATTTTAGCCCCGATAATCTTGAGCCCACGCCTTTGCGCACCGACACCAGCGGTAGCTATTTCATCTTGCCAGCGCATTCCTACGGCTTAGGGGTCGCGCTAGAGTGCATTCGCGTGCCTGATAACATCAGCGTCATTTGCATTGGCAAGTCAACCTATGCGCGCTGTGGCATCATCGCTAACCTGACCCCTGCCGAAGCCGGTTGGCGGGGGCATCTGACGCTAGAGTTCTCTAACTCCTCGAGTGCTGACTGCCGCATTTATGCCAACGAAGGCGTTGTGCAGCTCCTCTTTTTCGAAGGTGAGCAGTGTGAAGTTAGCTACGAAACCCGTCGCGGTAAATACCAAGATCAGCCCGAGCAGGTGACTCTGGCTCGCGTATAAACTGAGTTCGACGAAAACTGCAGCGCAGGAACCCTCGCAAAAGTCCTGTGAGATCAGATGATGGGAAAAATCTGATTCCTCTAGAGCACGGGTGCAGTATTGCAAGATACCCGGTTTCTCGTATTAGGCAATGGTGGAATGAGTCCCTTTTTGCTCAGAAACCGGGTTTCTGTACTGATGTTCTAGGTTTCAGAGGATGAGTTGTGTCGAACTCACTGTGCAGTAGGCGGGATTGGTGGGAGCAGCATATATAACAATCCTGAGTGATGTTGATTTTCTGATTGTCGGTTCCCGTGCTCAGTCCTGGCTAGGCCGTCAATCAGGTGCGGGGGGGGCAAAGCGTCGTATAAAAAATAGATCGCAACTGCGGTGACCCGAGTTGCCCATGGGGTGCTCCATTGGTTGGAAGCCGAATTTTTTGTAGAGGTAAATAGCGGCTGCCATGGTGCCGAAGGTTTCTAAATAGCAGCCTTGATAGTCCTGCCCTTGAGCCGTGGTGAGTAATTTTTTCATCAGGGCTTGGCCGATGCCTTGGCCCCGATAGGTGGGCAAAAGGTACATCTTTTGCAGTTCACAGATGTCAGGTAGGTCACAGGGAAATGGCGCAATGCCGCCGCCGCCAACCACCTGTTCTGCAGCGGTGACCACATAGTAAATGCTTCCGTTGGCCTGATAGGCTTGCGAGAGCTGATCGAGTTCTGGGTCGGCCCAGGCAAAGCCAGGACGATTAGCACCAAATTCGGCCAACACCTGACGAACAATGGTGGCAATCTGCGGGTCGTCCTGAGGTTGAATCTCGCGGATGACGAAAGACATTACAGGTGCTTACAAACGTCGGGAGCCCGGATGGCGGCGATCGCGGCGGGTGAACAATTTAAGGAAGGGTAAGCGGTTTTGTACCTGGCGCGGTTTAAATCGTTCTCCTAGCTTGCCGAGGGCGTTGGGGCCAGTTTCTACTGCCTTCGGTTCGCCGCCAGGAGTTTGCCACCACGCGGCAAGGGTGCCGCCTGCAAACCCTGCGATCGCCCCAAAAATGATGCTCGGGCCGATCTCGTAGCCCAGCACCAAAAACGTCAACAAAAAGAATAGCCAAAGCCGCAGCGCAACGGGAAAGATTTTGTCAGTCACGATGGATAGCGGGGCTTACACCCCTAACGTTGAGGACTCGTCTGACTGCCGCTGGCTCACCTTGACTGGCGACAGCTTTTGCCCGCTTACACTATAGTCGCCAACTGAGCCGATAGCGGCTGAGTTGTCTCAATTGTGGTGACATAGGGTTGCTCAGTGGCGGTAAAAGGCTCTAGATATTGCTTGTCTAAAACCGCTAAGGTGGCATCGGCAATGTCGCCTGACCGTTCTTTAACCCTTTGTTTGAGCGTTTCGAGGGGGGCCTCACAGTGCACAATGGTCAGCGGCAGCTGGTGGGCGACCGCCTGAGCGATTGCCAGCTGGCGAGTGGCGACCCGGTCAAACTTTGCATCCAGAATGATGCTGTAACCTTGGTTAGCCAACTCATTACCTAACTGCACCAAGCACTCATAGGTTTTTTGGGCCATTTCTGGGGTGTACAGGCTATCGGCACCTCGCTGCTGCACCGGTATGCCCGCTAAATGCTTGCGCACCGCATCCGATCGCAGATAGACACCGGGTAGCTGCCGCGCCAGTTCCTGAGCCACGGTGCTCTTGCCGGAGCCGGATAATCCTGCCATGGCGAAGAGTCGGCCCGGCTGGGGCTGAATATAAGACCAAGCCAGCGTGTAATATTTTGCCGCTTTGTCTGCCGCTGCTTGCTTGGTCGCCTCGTCAACGGAGGGATCGCCTAATAAAAAGGAGATGACCTTGGCTCTGACATAGGATTGCCGACTAACGTAGAGGGGTAGTACCTGTAAGCCGGCCCAATCGCCCGTGTGCTCAACATAGTGGCTGAGGAATGAGGCGGCCAAGTCGGTTCGACCCTGCACGGTGAGATCCATGATGATATAGGCGATGTCAAACATCACGTCAACGAAGCGAAACGGCTCGTTGAATTCGATGCAGTCAAACAACAACAGCTCATCTTGCCAGTAGCAGATGTTGTTGAGGTGCAGATCGCCGTGGCAAGCGCGGATTTTGCCCTGGTCCACGCGCTGCTGCAACAGCCCCTGTTGGGTGGCAAAGAATTGATCCGTGTAGGCTTTGGTCTCATCGAACTGCTGCTGGGTTTGCGGCCCGCCGATGAAGCCCACGGTCTGGTCGTAATTTTCGTCGATTGACTGACGAATCTTCTCCACCGTGCCAAAGGTTTGGATGTAGTCGCTGGTTTCAGCCCGGAGGTGAAAGGCCGCGATGGCCTCGGCCAGCTGACGCAGCAAGTCTTCGGTGAGGTTGCCCTGCTCAAAGCGATGACTGAGCAACGTGGACTGAGGAAACTGCCGCATTTTGACGGTGTATTCCACCACGTTTTCGGTGTTGTCTAGCTCGTAGCGATCGCCTTGTTGGCTAATCGGCAGGGCTGCCACATAAATTGGGGCGGCCGCCCGCTGGTTGAGTCGCAGTTCTTCGGCACAGAAATGTTTTCGCAGCTCCAAGGTGGAGTAGTTGAGCAACCCAAAATCGCCCGGTTTTTTGACTTTGTAGGCAAAGTCTCCCGTCAGCATGACGTAGGAACCGTGGGTCTGAATCAGCTGAATCGAATCCTGAACGGGGTGGGGATAAAACTCCGGCTGGAGCATTTGCTGAATCAGCGGCGGCAGCGAGACATCAACCATGACAACCTATGAAAAGACAATAAAAAACCAGGGAACGCGTTCCCTGGTTTCATCACATTCAGCCGTGACCTACCCTTCAGAGGTAGCTTCTGCGACAGCCGCCATCGGCGTTGATGCGTCGCCCCCTTCAGCGGCGACGGTTCTCGGGGCGGCGACATTCACCAGGGTTTTGTCGGTATCGGCGATCGCCTCAACCCCGTTGGGCAACTTCAGGTCAGTGATGTGGAGGTTCTCACCCACGGCGAGCCCTGACACATCAATGTCTAACGTTTCAGGAATCGCATTGGGGGCACAGCGAATGGCGAGTTCTGAAACCATAATGTCCAAGGTGCCGCCTTCATCTTTGACGCCAGTTGCCAGGCCGACATAATTAATGGGCACGACCACTTCCACGCTGGACTGACTCGCGATCGAGAAAAAGCTGAGATGATATAGCATCTCTTTCCACGGGTGGGTTTGCACCTCACGCAGCAGGGCTTGCCCGCTCCAGGGCATGTCAGGCACATTGACCGTGATTAGGGTATTGTTCTCTGACGCATAGCGGACAAGCTTTTCGGCATCGCGCTGGGCCACCGTCAGCGAGACAGACTCGGCTCCATCATGACCGTAGAGGACGGCGGGCACGCGGCCATTACGACGCAGGGCTCTGGGGTTAGCGCTGGTGTCGCGCTTGTTGCATTCAATCGATAGTTCCATAGGACTCACTGACAATTCAGAATAATTTGGGCAGGCAAACAAACAGACAATCAAGCAACTTGAGGGGTGCTACCGGTTTCGTATAGCAACGCTCTTTTAGGCCCATGGATGGGGTCTTCCACGATAATGGTCTGGTCACGGCTGGCTCCGAGCGACACGATCGCGATCGGAACTTCCATCAACTCAGCCAAAAACTTCAAATAGTCCAGCGCTTGGGTCGGCAAATCCTCTAGGGAGCGACAGTCAGCGGTGGACTTCCGCCAGCCCGGAAAC
>JBHJJI010000201.1:0-25283 GCA_050042805.1 Leptolyngbyaceae cyanobacterium | reverse complement strand
CGCAAGGAGAATTTTGATGATCGCTCTATGTTGACTGCCGCTGGGCTCTGGAACTTTTATCTGATGGCGGCCTAAAGAGGTCAAACGGCAGGTAGATGGCGTCTTGCTTCAGAAACTACACTAATTCACAACAACTCTATTTATTGACCAATTGCCTCAGGGTTATGACACCATCGTTGGGGAACGAGGGCAGAAGCTTTCAGGGGGGCAGCGGCAGCGGTTGGCGATCGCTCGCACCATTCTCAAAGACCCACCGATTCTCATTCTCGACGAAGCCACTTCGGCGGTCAATAACGAAACCGAAGCGGCGATTCAGCGCTCTCTCGCCCAGATTACGTAGAATCGGACGACGATCGCGATTGCCCATCGCCTCTCCACTATCCGCCAGGCCGACTGCATCTATGTGATGGATAAAGGGCAACTGGTCGAGTCTGGCACCACGAACAACTGCTGCTCCATTCCGGGGTTTATGCCAAGCTCCGGCAGGTGCAATTGGGTGATTGGGTTCCCTTAGCCGAGGTCGATACTCATACAACATCCGCGGCCTCTACAAAAACTGACTGATGGGAATACAGAGGGGCGTGCCTGAAACCGGGTCAGTGATGATGCGACTATCTAGATCAAAGACCTGTTTGACCAACGATTCAGTAATCACCTCAGCGGGTGTCCCTTGGGCGATCACCTGCCCTTGCCGCAAAGCAATCAAATGATGGCTATAGCGACCGGCAATATTCAAATCGTGGAGCACCATCACAATCGTGCGATGGGCTTGTTGATTGAGATGATAGAGCAGGTCTAACACTTCAATTTGATGGGCGACATCCAGATAGGTGGTGGGCTCATCCAATAAGAGCGTGTCGGTATCTTGAGCGAGGGCCATGGTGATCCAGGCGCGCTGTCGCTGCCCGCCCGAGAGCGTATCGAGAGGCCGATTCGCAAACGCTTCCAAATGAGTAGTGGCGATCGCGGCTTCCACTTTTAATTCATCTTCGCGCGACCACTGTTGCAGCCAGTTTTGGTAGGGATACCGGCCCTGCGCCACCAGTTCACGCACCGTCAAGCCTTCTGGCGCACGGGGGCTTTGCGGCAAAATACCGAGGCGTTGAGCCAGTTCTTTGTTGGGTAGATGAGAGATCGCGTCCCCGGCCAAATACACGGTGCCGCCTTGGGGCTTGAGTAAGCGAGCCAGACCCCGCAACAAGGTGGACTTGCCACAGCCATTTGGCCCTACGAGGGTCGTAATTTTTCCCTGAGGGATGGCCAAATCGAGTCCTTGAATGATGACATTGCCGTCGTAGGCCAGGGTCAGCTTACGAGTCGTCAAGGCAATCGTGGTTGCAGTATCAAGCATCATGGCGATTCATACTAATTCGAGACAATAGCGCTCCAGATCAGACGAGATAGGGTTCAAGGTTTCAGGTTCAGGGTTTCAGGTTTTAGGTTCAAGATTTCCGAAAATCCCCCTGTTCCCTGTTCCCTGTTCCCTGTTCCCTGTTCCCCCATCCACAGTCGTAGACATTTACTCCATTCACTTACCGATTCCTTAGCTAAAGTCACGCAGCATCTTTTTGATCTCTAAATTGTGGAGTTCTTCCTGGCCGATTTTGGTGCGGGCATACTCTTCCAGATAAATGCTGGCGTTTTCGACCACATCCAAAAGCTGTTTGTACATGTCTAAGGCTTTTTGTTCATGGTTGAGGCTTTCTTGCAGCAAATCGGTGACCGCATGCTGATGGGTTTCTTCGATCTGGGCAATGCGCTGTCCGGGATGGCCTTCTAAACCGGTGACGATTTCCCCGGCCTCTTGGGCAGGCAGCAACGACTCACTGGCCTGAGCTTTGAAAAAATCGACGATGGGAATCCGGTTGGGGCCGGTCACCATCAAGGAATAGTGGGTATAGCGCACCACGCCTGCCAGCTCGAATTCCATAATCTGGTTGAGCATTTCAATCGTGCGTTGAGTATCTAGGTCTTTCATAGCTTTCAAGCTGTCCATTTTGGGGTAGTTAGCCAACAGTCATGCTAGTCGGTACGGGGGCGATCGGTACAACGGTCAGCCGCTGTTGGTCTAAGCATTACGGGACAACAACCACAAAAAGTAAGGGGCACCGATGATGGCCGTAATGATGCCGCAGGGTAACTCAATGGGGGCAAAGAGCAATCGACCGGCTAGATCAGCCAGCTCGACCATGCAGCCGCCGGTCAAAGCCGCGACGGGAATCAACCCTACGTGCGAAGGGCCGACAAGCTGCCTGGCTAAGTGTGGGGCCATCAGTCCGACGAAGCCAATGGTGCCAGCGGTCGCGACCGCCGAGCCCGCCAGCGCCGCCGTACAGATTAATAGGAGTGAGCGAGTCCACTCCACCCGATTGCCCACCCCTTGAGCCAGATCATCCCCTAAGGCCAAGGCATCGAGGTCGCGCGCGAGGATGAGTGCCAGGGGCATGAACAGCAGTAGCCAGGGGAGCAACGGCCAAAAGTTGGCCCAACTGCGACCGTAAACGCTACCGGTTAACCAAACCAGCGCTTGGCTCACATCATAGATATTGCCAAAGGTAATCATGAGGCTGGTGCAAGCACTGGTCAGGGCGGTGAGGCCCACCCCCACCAAAATGAGGCGCACGGGGGCACTGCCCTGATTCCAGGCGAGCAGATAAATCGCGATCGCCGCGCACAGGCCTCCGAGAAAGGCGGCGACAGGTAGCCAGGCCACCGGTAAGGTCGGCCACAAGACGATAAATGCGACAGCGACCAGGCTGGCCCCCGAATTAATGCCAATGATGGCAGGTGCCGCCAAGGGATTGCGGGTGAGTCCTTGCAGAATGGTGCCAGCGGTGGCGAGTGCCATGCCGACGAGCAACGCGATTAAGGCTCGCGGCAGCCGCAGCGTGTTCACGACAAAGGCGTAGTCTGAGGTCGTCGGCAGCCCGAGAATGGTTTTGACCACCGCCCCCAACGGCACCGGATATTCACCCCGGCTGACATTGACGATTAACGCCAAACTGGCCACCCCCATCAAAATCACCAAAACGCCCAGCACCCGGCGATCGACCCGAAAAGAAATCGGGAATCGCTGGAATCGAACGGAACGCCAGGGCTTAGAAAGATGCATGGGGGGCAGAGTGGATGGGTAGGGGCGAGGTATTTTCGATGGCATGTTTTGGGCTGAACCGAGATATTGGGGCGAAAAACGCGGGGTAGGGGCGAGGCAGGTTCGATGGCATGTTGGGAGCTGAACCGAGATATTGGGGCGAACCTGCCTCGCCCCTACAAGACCAAAATATTGGGGCGAACCTGCCTCGCCCGTACGAAACGTTTTGATGCGCGATGGTCAAAGACCGCTCCTTGAGGAACGTCGTGCCAGGTAGATAAAGAACGGGGCACCGACCAGCGCCGTCATGATGCCGACAGGCAGCTCTTGGGGACGAATCACGAGCCGCGCAGCAATATCCGCCACGGAGAGAAGAATGCCACCCACCAGCATGGCGTAGGGCAATATCCAGCGATAGTCCATGCCCACGCCGATGCGAATGATGTGGGGCACAACCAACCCGACAAAGCCGATCGGCCCCGCTAACGCCACGGCACTGCCCGCCAACAGCACCACCACGATCGCCGACGCTACCTTAACCCCGGCGGTTTGGAGGCCCAAGCCTTGGGCGACATCTTCCCCTAAAGACATGAGCGTCAACTGCCGACCGAGCGTGAGTGCCCCGGCGAGTCCTAACGCAATGTAGGGTAGCACCGGCCACAGATCGGCCAGTTCCTGACCGGCCAGCGACCCGGCCAGCCAAAAGCGAATTTCCTCTAGGGTTTGCTGACTGAGCAGCAGAATGGCGGTCGTGAGCGAGCTGAGGAGAGCGGTCAGCGCCGCGCCGGAAATCACGAGTTTGAGGGGCGTCATGCCCTGATGGCCCATGGAGCCTAGCCAGTAGACGGTGACTGCCGCGATCGCGGCGCCCCCAAAGGCAAACCAGACGTGGCTGCGGCTATCGCTGCCGAGAAATACAGCGAGCACCATCGCTAGGGAAGCGCCGACGTTGATGCCTAAAATATCGGGAGCTGCTAGCGGATTGCGAGTCAGGCCTTGAGTAATCGTCCCGGCGGCGGCGAGGGCAGCGCCAACCACGACTGCGAGCAGGGCTCGGGGTAGCCGCACCGTGCGGATAATCAGGTGTTCAGTAGAACCATCAAACTGGAAGATCGCCTGCCAAACCGTAGTGGCATCTATGTCCGCTGCCCCGAGCAAAATGCCTAAGAGGAGAGAGCCCAATAACAAACCGCTACCCGCCACGAGCCCCAGCCCCAACAGCAGCGGCGATCGCGTGTCACGAAGTGAACTTGACTGCACAGTGGTTACTGCTCCTGTTCCGTGGCAATGCCGAGCGCGGCCCCTTCGATCACTCGCAGCTCATCCATCACCGCAATCACTCGCCCATGGTTAACCGCTTCATCGGCAGTGATCACGATGACCGATTCAGCTGTTGTCTCCATCAAATCGCGGACGCTAGACTGCAGCTCGTCTAATTCAATGCTGGTGCGATTAAGGGCGATCGCGCCGGAGGCTTCCACCGTCACCGTAATCCGAGTTCGCTGTTGGACTTCAGCGCTGTCGGCTTTCGGTAGATTGACGGGCAAAGATTCCGACCGAGTGAGAAACAAACTCGAGATGATGAAAAACGTCAGGATGGCAAAAATGACGTCAATCATTGGCACGATATTCAGTTCAAACTCGTCTTCCGACTCGTCAAGAGTGTACATAGCTTTCCTGCTGTTTGAGCTGCTGTTGACGTGCGTAGTGAGTCTCGTAGAGAATCTCGAACTGGCCGCCATATTCCTGAATCATGGCAAGCTGCCGCTTATAAAACCCGCGAAACAGATTGGCAAATAGCAGCGTAAAAATGGCCACTAAGAGTCCCGCTGCCGTAGAAACCAGCGCTTCACTGATGCCGCCCGTCACTAAGTTGGCATTGGCCGCGATGTTGTCTAGCTGCAACGCCTCGAAGGAACGGATCAGGCCCAGAATGGTACCGAGCAAGCCTAAGAGAGGCGAGACGCTGATAATGGTGGCAAACACGGTGTTAAAGCGGCGCAGCAGGGGCAATTCAGCCTGCATGGCACTTGCCAACGCTAGATGAAACTGTTTCGGGCTAGCCCCTTCAATCTCCAAGGCTTCCAAAAAAATGCGAGCCGTCGGCAAGGTGACGTTTTGCTTGAGCTTCGGATAAACGTCAACGGGGGCTTGCCGATAGGTCCGTAAGACGTCTTGCATCACCCGCCGCTGCCGCTGGTTGAGCTGCACCCAGAAGATCAAACGCTCGATCACCAAGGCAATGGCCACCAACGAAAACAGGAGTCGCGGCCACATCACAAGGCCGCCTGCGGCAAACATTCTTCCCATGTTGTTTCCTTGCTTATTCGCGCTTCCCTGACTGCCGAGCGCCGGTCGGCGATCGCGAAAGGTGTAATTTATTGAGAACCTCTGTCAGATGATTGAGCCTCATCCTTCGTCAGATGTCAAGGCTCTATGGACATTTGCTTGCAAGAATAATAAGCATTTTTAGAATTGGATGCCGTCACCATAGGAGCCGTCAAGATCTTTGACAGCAGAATTTTCAGGCTTTCTACCAAAATTTCTTCACAGTTACATTTGACAAGTTATCGCAAAAGTATCGTCAAAAATATTCCTGTCAGTCATTGGCTTATTGGCAGACTTTCTCAACTATTATGTAGAGAGTTTGGAAACGTATCGATCTACGCGGGCGAATGCCATGAGCCTCTCTGATTTTTGCAACGAGCAACACGAGCGAGAGCAAACAGGACTACGGAAGCTGTTGCTGCTCGGGCTAGTCGGTTCAGTGGGCACGCATGTCATGCTGTTTGGCATGATGGCTTGGCTGGGACAGCGTACCGCTCAGGCCGAGCCGTCTCCGATCGAGCTGCTGGTGATGGAGCCTCAGCCGGAACCGATACCGGAAGAAACGGCAGAGATGGCTCCTGCTGAAGTGGGTCAACAAACGAACAATCCGGCCCCGGCGGCCCCCGCCAGTGTGGCTGCAGCACCGACCCCGCCACCGCCTGCCGAACTAGTGGAGCCTGAGCCGGTCGTTCCTGATGAGCCCACCACCGAGGTGGAATCAGACCTGACGGTACCAGAGGAACCAGAAGAAACCGAAGAAGAGCCGGAAGAGGAAGAGGAAACCGCAGAGAGTCCCGAGGAACCTGAGGAAGAGCTTGAGGTTGCCACGCTACCCGAAATTGATACGAGCCAATTCGAACGGCTGCGCCAATCCCTCCAGAGTTATTTTGAGGGGAACGAGGCCGAGTCGGCTACCAATGAGGGCTCAACCGGGACTGACCCCACCGCCCCCGCTGTCGACAGCGATGGCGATGCCGAAACGATTACTCGTCATCGTGGCCTCGATGGCAATCCGGGCGGCACCAATGAATCAGGCAATGGCACGGGGCAGGGGCAAGGCTCTCGAACTGTGGCCTGTCAAAACTGTGTGCTGCCGGACTATCCGCAAAGTGCGATCGATGCAGGGGTCGAAGCGACGCCTGGTGTGCAGGTAGACATTAATCCCGATGGTTCTGTACGAAGTGTGACCCTGGTACAGTCCAGCGGCAATCCGGCGATCGATCAGGCCGCCATGGAAGCCGCCCGGAACTCCAGCTTTCAGCCCGTGAGCGGCGGCGCGAGTGTCCCCATTGTGTACGACATGGTGCTGGAGGGGTCGGAGCGCAGTCGGGAGGCGACTCAGCGGGGCGATCGCCGCACGGTCGAAGTGCCTGCCGAAGAGACTGAAACCCCGACTCAAACGGCTAGCGATGCCGAGTCACCAGAGCCTGTTGCTGAACCAGCCGCAACAACAGAGTCCGAGACTGCTCCCGAAAACGATGCGGAAGACAACGCCACTGCCGAAACTGACGACGACAGCCCCGCTGCTGAAACGGATGAAACTGACTCATCCACGGATGAAGACACTGCCAGTGACGAAGCCGCTGACGAGCCGACAGCGGCAGATGAAGGTTCTGGCTCCTCAGAACCGGCCCCCAGCGAACCCACCCCAGAATCACCTTTCGTCCCCAGTGAAGCGCCTACTCAACCGGCTACACCGACACCCGAGCCCGCTCCCCCCCCACCCGAGCCTGCGGCCCCCACGCCAGAATCAGCTGCACCGACACCCGAGCCCACGCCAGAGCCGGTTGCTGAACCGGAATCAGAGGAAGAGTAGGGGCAATCGCGGCGGTGCGTGAGCCGATGCCTGGTCACAATTGCCTGCTCTCGATCTGCACGGTTGCGACAGGGAGCAGCGGTAGCAGTCTGAGACGGAAGAAAAGCTGCATCATGACTCGGGTGCAGAATGGGGCGATCGCGGCGGGGCAGCGCTGAGACGCACCAGTTGATCGCGATCGCAAATTGTAATCAGCCCACCCCGGCGATAGGTCACAGCGGGTTTGAGTTGCTTGAACAGTCGCACACACTCTTCATAGGTGATGCCGATACTGCGGGCAATTTGGTAGTAGGTGAGGCGCGATCGCAACTGCTCGCCATTGGCAACGGAGTCTGTACCGCCATAATCGGCAACCGATTCGAGATAGTTGACCAACCGCGCGATCGCCCGTTCAGAAACTAAGCCATGCACGCGCTGATGCAGCTGTTGCAGCCGTTGGTTAAAGACTGCCAGTAAATGGAGGGCCAGTTCTGGCGTCTGGGCAAAGCCTGCTAAGTAGCCAAGGGCCGAAAAGCTCATGCATGTAACGCATTATGAAGTGGCTGATTTATCGGGAAACCGAAACCGTTCGGCGTGATAACCTCCCGCCTCGGCTCTCGCGTTCACCCCATCGATCACGGCATAGGCTAAATCCAACTCATCTTCAAACATTTGCCCCTGCAACTCATGGGTTTTGAGTTGATGCCACTCCGTTTCAATCGGATTTAACTCAGAGCAATATCTCGGTAAGAAGAAAAAGTAGAGGCCTTTGGCTTCCCACTCGGGCCATTTCGCTTTCACTTGTTTACAGGTATGTACCGGGCCATTGTCTTGGACGATGACTCGAATGCGACCCCTTTCAGCCAGTTGCTGTTGAGCTTGATGCGCCTGTTCCTCCATCATTTTGATGTAGCGCTCCCCATTGAAGCTGCCAATCACCAAGCCATAAATAAAGCTCACCATCGGCTGCAGCAAGCCGAGGATACTCAGCCGTCGACCCTTGCGGGGGGTCTGTTCCAGCCGTTTCTGCTCCCCTCGAAAAAAATAACTGTAACTTGTCGGCATCCAAGGGCAAAACCCGGATTCATCCAAATACGATAAGTCAATGGCACCAGCGGCGGCGGCCCATTGCAACATCTCCAGGTCTGCCAGTTTCGTCGCTTTCTCCACCGGGTCTTGCTTGCCTCGATGGCTGGCCCGAGTCCGTTTCCAAATCACCCCCTTTTTTGGAGTAACCGCCTTAGGTGGTCGGCACTCAAGTAAACGTTTCGTTCGGCTTCCAGTTTGTCGGCGAGTTGTTTACTGTTGTAAGTTCGCGGTTCCTCACGCAGACAGGCTTCGAGATACTCGATATCGGTCGCTTGCCACCGGGGCTGAGGGCCTGGGCGAGGCGCATCCCACAGCCCGCCCAAGCCCTGTCGCTGCCAGCGGTGTAACGTTTCGCGAACGGTGCGAATGTTCCAGTCAAAAAACGCCGCAATTTTCTCAACGTACATCCCCTGATGACTGAGGCGAATCACCTCTGCTCGATCTTTAACCCGTTGCGGTGCGGTGGGCGCCGTCCGTAGTTCAAATAAGGTGCGATTTTCTTCAGGATTCAGAAAGACGCGCAAACGGGCACCCATGATCCAGTCCTCATTCAGGCTGTGCAGGCTGCTTAATCTAAACTCACATAGCTGAGTTTTTCAAGCCCGACCTACTTAATAAAGCGGATCGATCTAGGGTGAGTACTGTCGCTGGGGCGATCGCGACCACCGTTGCCGGAGCAATACCATCGCCAAAGAGTGCGGGTGCCGCAAATACCTCCCCAGCTGGCAAAATCCGCAAGATGGTTTCTTTGCCGGAGGAGGCTATTTTGGTCATCCGCAGTCGCCCTGAAACCAACACATGCAAGCAAGCGGGTAGCGCATCGGCCTCATGAAAAACCACCTCATCGGTGAGGTATGTCTTGACGTGGCTGTGCTGGGCCAAATGTTCTAGCAAAGAACCTTCAAGGTCAGCAAAGAGCGAGATTTCCTGAAGCTGAACGACATCAATTTGAGTAGCCAAGGCTTAAACCAACCTGTTTCGAATGGAAACACTTCTCTATTGATGAGAATAGTTCTTAGGTAAATGATCCTGTCATCAAAAAATAGATTTTTAAGGTGAAGGGTTACAAGGCATCGGGTTTCAGGTTTCAGGCCCATCCTGCCCCCTGCACCTTGCACCCACTTTCATAGAAGCTGCCCAGGGGGTAGTCCATCATGAGCTACCTCATAGAACCTCTTGAGAATTTCTGTCAAACTCAGGTCAACTTTCTGAGATAAAAACCATGACTCAGACCTCAACCCCACTCAATTTCAAAACCGCTCCGGGACATCAGGTGTTAGCTGCCGCCGGTAAGAAAGCCCTGCGACCAGGGGGCTATACCGCGACCGAGCAACTCTTTGCTTGGGCTGACCTTCACCCGGGTGAGACCGTACTAGAACTCGCTGCGAGCTTTGGTTACAGCGCGATCTCCCTCGCCCAGCGCTACGGGGTGCGGGTGGTCGGCGTGGAAAAAAATGTCGACAGCGTCGCCCGTGCTCAGGTCAATATTGCTGCCGCCGGGTTGACCGGCCAGGTCACGATTATTCAGGGCGATATTTTTCATCTGGAGAAAATCACCGGACAGTTTGACTATGTTTTGGCAGAAGCGATCTTGACCATGCAGTCAGATGCCGGCAAAGCCAAAATTTTGGCCGGGATTCGCGATCGCCTCAAGCCGGGTGGTCAATTTCTCAGTCACGAACTGCGCGTTGAAGGAGACCACACCGACACCATTCACCGCGACCTCTCCACCACCATTCGTGTCAATGCGGCGCCCCTCCCAGCCGAGGGATGGATCGCCGCTTGCCAACAGGTGGGCCTCACCGTCGAAAACCACGATGCGGGTCCCATGTCCCTGCTCAATCCCAGTCGCATCGCTCAAGAAGAAGGCGTCACCACCTTGCTCACCATCGGCTGGAATATGCTGACTCGTCCTGTCTTACGTCAGCGCATCCTAGCCATGCGAGAAACCTTCGTACGTCATGGCAGTGACCTTGGATATGGGGTGCTGACGGCTAGAAAGGGGAGTTAGGGTTGAGAATGGTTATTTGTTTTTAGTTATTTGTGATTCGTTTTGGGATAGGTGATGGGACAGGGGTTTGGAGACTTAGAGGTGTATCAGTTATCAGAAGAGCTATCTGATGAAATCTGGGAAATTGTGGTCAATTGGGATTTTTTGCTAGGGTCTGTCGAGTTAATGCGGGCGCGATAATGCTGAACCCCAGAGGCTTCTGGGATTAATTGATGACGCGCCCTAAGGATACTGTCGGCAAGCAACTGGTTCGCTCTATTGATAGCATCGGTGCCAACATAGCGGAGGGAGCCGGACGAGGAAGTTACAGAGATAATGGTCGGTTTATCACCATTGCCCGAGGATCTTTAACCGAAACTCAGCATTGGCTACGACGGGCTCAAGTCCGTAACCTGCTGACCTCCGAACACATTCAGAATCTCAAGCCCCTGATCGATAAATTGGCTCCAAAACTCAACGCATACCGCAACGCCATCACCAAAATGGCTCACAACCAATAACCAAAAACCAATAACCATCCCCATCAATTCCTAATCACCATGCCTACTGCCCTCATTTCCGCTGAAACGACCACACTCCAACTCCAAGACCACCTGACCTATCCGGAATCGGGTGTGCTGAGCAAAGTCATCTGGAAGGATGAGGTGTGTCAGTACAGTCTGTTTTGCCTGGCGGCGAATACCGAAATTTCGGAGCACACTTCGACCCGCAATGCTACGGTGCAAGTCTTGGAAGGCACCGGCTCTCTCACTCTAAAGGGTGAAACCATTGCCTTAGCGCCAGGTGTCTTCATCTTCATGGCGGTCAATGCCCCCCATGCCCTAGCGGCGGCTTCGAATCTGGCGTTTGTGCTCACGTTGTCGAGTGCGAGTTAAGAGCATGACGGAGATCGCCCCCAACCCCATTTCCCGTCCCGGTAAGCCGTGGTATCACCCCACCGTTTCGCCAGAACATGGCGTTTACGTAATGTTAGCGGTGGCTTTTTTGACCGGGGCGGCTGCCGCCCAACACTGGACGGGGGCGACCACGCTAGCGCTGATGTGTGCCTACTGTGGCTTTCAGGCAGAGCATCCGTTGAGCTTGCAAATTAAGCAGCGGCACAGTTGGAAACCTCGATTTTTGGTGTGGGCCGGCGGCTATGGTGGCGTCGCGATCGCGATCGCCCTCTGGCTGTTTTGGCAAAGTCCCGAAAAGGGGCCACTACTATTATTGGGTGCCGCCGTTATGACGGCGACACTGATCGATAGTCTGGCGGTCTGGCAGCGGCAACAAAAATCCGTCTGGAATGAGTTGGTAACATTTGCAGCAGCTTGTTTGGCGGCACCGTTGGCCTACATCGTCACTACCGGTACCTGGTCGCCCATCGCGATCTCCCTTTGGCTACTCAACACGGTCTTTTTCGCGAGCGCCATCTTCACGGTTAAACTGCGGAAAGTGAGAACGGCTTCCGTTCAGGCGGGTTTAGTGTTTCATGCGATCGCTACTGGACTGGTGGTGCTGCTCTGGCAAATGCAGTGGCTGCCTCCCTTTACCGCCACGGCTTTTGGCATCGCCCTCCTAAAATTTGGACTGATTGTGTGGCAGCGAGACTGGTACTGCCACGCCCCCATTCAGCGGGTGGCGATGTTGGAAACGGGGACGAGCAGTTTGTTTTTAGCGATCGCAGCGCTGTCGGTATTACCAGCTCGTTTGAGCTGAGTCAAAACTGTGGCGAAAGCTTTAAGGTTGACCTGATTACGCCCTCATCAGCCTGCTCACCGAGGAGCTGTCAGTGAGTGAGTTTCGCGAGTCAGAACTCTCTAAAGGATGGCAGTTCCTAGGCGGTGGGGCGATCTCGCTTCACCAGCCCTGTCACAATGGCGAGGCCAAAGATGCCTAACAGGGCAAACCCGAGCAGCCGCCTACCGCCTTCGAGCAGGCCCGCGCCCAGAGCGACAATGGGCGGGTTGGAGAGGGTAATGCTAATCACTAGAGCTGGGACAAATTTGAGCACCGGGGTTTTGGTTAGCCCCACCGCGTAGGCGACAAAATCGAAAAACCCGGTCATCAAAAAGCCCGTCATCAGGAAAAAATTGTTTTCTAAATGACGCTGACTGAGGGCGTTAATCCGCGTCATGAAGCTCGCGCCGATGAAATACTGGACGACGTCACGACCATAGCGCCGCGAGAGGGCAAAGCTGAGGGAACAGGAACAGAGATCGGCCAGACAGATAATCAGCAATCCCTGGTTAAATCCCAGCAGTCCCCCAGCGAGCACGGAGTAGGCCGTCCCCGGCAAGGCCGGAATCACCACGCTGGTAAATCGCAGCCCGAAAATGCCCAGCGGTGCCCACACGCCCAGTTGGTCAACCTGCGATCGCAATTGCGCGACGCCATAGCGATTCACAACCCAAATCACGAGCGCTAAAAACAGCACAGCAGCTAGAAATCGCAAAGCCTTGACGAGAGATCTTTTTTTCACCACATCACTCCAACGGGATGATCTTTTGCCAGTAGTCGAAATTCCGGTAGAGTCTGGTCTGCTTCATCCCATCACACCGATGGCTGAGTGGATGGCACCATCAAGACACCTCCGTCTGAGTCGGGGGATAGTACAGCTCGTCTCGCAATTCCCAGCCGGTTCGCTGCTGCACGTAGGCGTTGGTGCTGAGCCCCAATTGTCGCGCCGTTTGAGCGACCTGTCGGTAGTCTAAACCCAGGCGATCGCACAGTTCCCGCTGGCGTAATCCGGGTGGTGGGGATGATTGCGCAGGCGGCAATACCTGGGATGTCATGAATGCTTGAGGATAGATGAGCGGGAGCAGTTGTTGCAGCATCAGCCGCAACAATCGCGTGCCGTTGCCCCAATGCCAAAATTGCGGCACTTCAAACACCTGTTGAGTTTGCACGGCCTTGAGCGATCGCCAACCACGACTACGGTTAAACCCTGGTGATAAAGCTGCGCCATAGGACTGCACAAAAATAATATCGGGATCGACTTGGGCAATCTGCTGCAGCGATAAATACGTCAGGCCCGGTTCCCCTTGATGGGCCACTGGTTTGACCCAGGGAAAATCGGTGAACTGCTGAAGTACACTGCCGAGCGTGCCGGTCTGAGTCTCTACGGGATAGAGATCGCTCCAATGACTCAGTCGCGAACCTCCCATCATCAGCACTGTTTTTCGTGGTTCATGTTGGAGCCGCTGGTGATCACGAGCCAATTGCTGCTCCAACTGGGTGATCGCGACTTCGGCAGCGGCGGTGCGCTGAGTCAGGCCCGCAATATCGAGCAGGCGTAAAACCGCTTCTTCGTAGCCGCTGCCCCCCATTAAATAAGTCGGGGCGATATCGGCTAACCAATGGCGATAAAACCGATGGGGAAACTGCCAGCCTAAAATCAGGTCGGGCTGCAGTTGACGGATGCGGCGAAAGTTAGGCAGCAGCCAAGCACCGACCGTGGCCCATGGCTGCGAGCGATCGCCATAAAATTCGGGTTGGGCAGCGACCTCGCTATGGATGCCGCCAACTGGGGCTAAACCTAATTCCACGAGCACATCCAGCCCCGAAGCGCTGAGACAAACAATCCGCTGGGCTGGCCGCTTCAAACGAATGACCGCAGTCGTACTGTCAGCCACAAGATAGGGCCTGCCTGCCGGTTGAGTAGTGGGAAACATCAGTCTGTAAACCGCATGAATGGAGTGAGGGACAGGGCATCGGGTTCAAGGTTTAGGGTTCAAGGTTCAGGGTTTGAAAATTAGCGCTGGCTACCTGGCACCTGATATAGCAAGCCGCAGTTTGATCAGGTCGCTCCCAATGCCTGAAACCAATATCCCAAGAGGGTTTCAATTCCGCATTCCGACGTCTTCATTCCGTAGGGCCTTGTCCTTCCCGAAGGGTATTCGGCTATACCTGGCACCCGATGTCTCAACCCCTCACTTTTACTGCCTAAATCCATCTCTAATATCCATACCCGCCGGAGCGAGGTTTGACCTGATTAGGGTACTCAAAGAGCTGCAAAATGCGATCGACCACGGTGCGAAAGCGCGCCTGATACTCCGGCAACGGTGGAGACTCCCCGGTGAACTGACCACTGATGGTCGAAAATGACCACTGCGGATTGACATGGTCGTAACCATCGGCCTCAACGTGAGTGAACAGACAGGTCGGGCGCAAGAGTCCTTCAGAAAATCGCACTTTTAGCAAGATGCAGTTGCAAGCTAAGCCCAAATGTCGTTTGGGAAAAAAGAAGCTGAGATCGATGGAATGCGGATCGAGCTGCCGCTGCGTTTTTGAATCGGTCAACCAGGGATTTAAATCAACCCGCACCTCGGCGAACTCGGCCCGAAACAAGACTGCTAAATGAGCAATTTTGCTGGTCAACTCGACGGTAACCGCATGGCTGGCTGCGTTCATCAGGTTCCTCACTCCTAGAAAATAAGTTTGCATCTGTTCTCAATAAGGTCGGTCAATTTAAAAAGCTTGCGATCGCACCTTCGATCTCTGCAGCTGCAGATCACCCCGAAGGAATAGGCGGAAAATCCTTGAATTAAAGGCAAAATCTCAAGGTAAAGAGCATACCTGACTTTAAAGTGCTCGCTTGCAACGAGGGATATTAATCGCGAAAACAGATTATTTGACAGCGCTCTTTAATGAGAGTATATATCAATAAGAAAGTAATGCAAGCCATTTAAAAATTAGGAGGCTGATATGAGTCAATACGCTCAGGAACTGAGCGCGATCGCTCGCGCCCTGGTCGCCAAAGGGAAAGGCATTCTGGCCATGGACGAGAGCAATGCCACCTGTAATCGGCGATTTCAGCAGCTGGGTATTCCCACGACTCAGGCCTATCGCCAGGCCTATCGAGAGCTGATTTTGACGACGCCAGGATTGTCGGACTACATCAGCGGCCCGATTCTCTACGACGAAACCATTCGCCAGACGACTCAAGAAGGGGTGCCGTTTTTGCGGGTGATTGCGGATGGGGGCATGATTCCGGGCAGCAAAGTGGATACGGGAGCCCAGAATCTGGCCGGACACCCCCATGAGAAGGTGACAGAAGGGTTGGATGGCTTGCGCGATCGCCTCGCTGAGTATTATCAACTGGGTGCTCGCTTCGCCAAGTGGCGAGCGGTGATCACCATTGACGATGACATTCCCAGTCAGGCTTGTATTGAGGCCAACGCCCACGGACTGGCCCGATATGCGGCACTGTGTCAGGAAGGCGGGCTCGTACCCATTGTGGAACCGGAAGTACTGATTGATGGCGACCATACGTTGGTGCAGTGCTGGCACGTGACGGATGCGACTCTGCATGAGGTCTTCCACCAGTTACATGGGCAAAATGTGGCCTTTGATCAGATGATCCTGAAGCCCAGCATGGTCATCCCCGGCAAAGGCTGCGACCAGCAGGCGAGTATTGAGGCCGTCGCTGAAGCGACCATGAGCTGTTTGCTGAAGAACGTGCCCGCCAGTGTCGCGGGAGTGGCGTTCCTTTCGGGGGGCCAGTCGCTGACACAAGCTTCTACTCATCTCAATGCCATGAACCTGATTTTTGGCAATCAATGCCCTTGGCCAGTTACCTTTTCCTATGCGCGGGCCATTCAACAACCGGCCCTCGATTATTGGGCTGGTGAACCTAAGCATGTTGAAGAAGCCCAAAAGCGCTTGCTCCAGCGGGCTCAATGCAATAGTGCTGCCAGCCGGGGCGAATATTCCAGCGAGATGGAAAAACCCCTGGCGATCGCATGATGTCGTCGCCCCCCGACTAAACGTTCCTTTGTACGGTGCAATCCGCTCCCGGAGGTGAGTTACTTCCGGGAGTTTTCTCTTGGACTCCAGACAACTCCGCCGACTTAGTTAGGGCTGACGCAGTTGCATCCGGTTTTGGCCCCCTTGCGTAAGTCCTATCAGTAAAGTTCATGTTTCTAGAATTTATTAATAGGAACAGATCTCATTAGCTTCAGCCTGAGGTATAGTAAACAAGTCTATTGAGAAATAAACTCAATAGTGAGTAACGGAGATTTGAGATTCAGATGCCTCATTAATGTCTTCTTTAATGAATTTGCAGGGTTTTTGTAGCCTGGCATAAAAATATTGATGAGAATTTTTCTTGAAAGTTTTGACCGGATCTCGACCTTGGAGACGAATTCTTGAAGAAGTCAGACGGGTACAGCGATAGTGGCAGATTGCCCTAAATCTATGGGTTTAGTGCTAAATGCTATCAACCTCACTCCGGATGCGTTATTGACATATTGAAGAGTACAAATCATGGCAAAAGTTGGATTGTTCTACGGTTCCACCACGGGTAAAACTGCTGATGCAGCCGAGCAAGTGCAGGCGGCCTTAGGTGGTGAGGACGTGGTTGATTTGTTTGACGTCAGTGAAAAGAGTGCCGCTGATCTAGCTGAGTATGACTGCATCATCATTGCCTGCCCTACCTGGAATATCGGCGACCTACAAGATGACTGGGAAGCCATCCTAGATGACCTAGACGACGTTGACTTTAGCGGCAAGACGGTCGCCTACTTCGGCACCGGCGACCAGGTGGGCTATGCCGATAACTTTCAAGATGCGATGGGGATTTTGGAAGAAAAAATCTCTGGTCTGGGGGGCAAAACGGTCGGTTACTGGCCCGCTGATGGCTATGACCACACCGACTCCAAGGCGATTCGCGATGGTAAGTTTTGTGGTCTGGCGCTGGACGACGACAACGAGTCTGACAAGACTGAAGAACGCATCAATACCTGGTGCGGTCAGATTAAATCGGCAATGGGGATTTAGATATCAGAATCTATCGGTTCTGAGCGGGGAGATTTTGGGCAAGGCGGTATCAGGTACCAGGCGGAAGATGCACGGTTTGCACCCGGAATCCGGAACCTCAAACCTAAACCGCAACTCCCTTGCTAGGTAGTTTTATCGCGTTTTACGACTAGGCACCTTCCCTTGTCTAGGTTTTGGCTGGCGGCTGCTCCAAGCGGGAGGTAATGGTCGCCAGTTTTTATTCAATTTGGCTAGCGCTTCATGTCAACGATTCCAGAGGGTCTCTGGCTCTGCGCCAACCCGACCCTTAAACACTTTGATCGGCCATTGCTAGGGCAGCTTACTCAGCAGGCTAATCTGCATTGTTGGGAGTATTCTCAAAGTTCTGATGAGCCCTGTGATTTGGCGGTGGCGATCGCGCTGCTGCATGACTATATGCAATCGCTAACGCACTCGGTTCATTTGTTAGGGCACAGCCTCAGCGGCATCATAGCGCTGCTGTATGCCCAGCAATATCCTGAACGGGTGCAATCTTTGACATTGCTCTCAGTGGGGGCTGACCCGCAAATTGGTTGGCAAAGTCACTATTATACCCTAAGAAATTTGCTGCCCTGTAGCCGTAAGACGGTACTGAATCAGATGGTCAGACTCTTGTTGGGGCCGCAATCGCCGAAACTAACGGCTCGTTTTACGCGCATGCTGACTCGGGTTTTAGATGCTGAACTGGCACCCCATAGCTTGATTGCTCGCCATACCCTGACGTTGGCCCCAGTGGCGACCCCGCTGCTAGTGTGCAACGGCACCGAAGATATAATTCTCGATCCGAATGCTCAAATCTAGTGGAATTCAGTGCTTAAGCCGGGCGATCGCCGGTGGCAATGTCCTGAAGGCAGACACTTTTTCCATTACGAATATCCCGAGCTAACCGGCCAAGCCATCCTCCAGTTTTGGCAGCAACCCATCTGTAAACCTCGTTCAAGTCTGATAGAACGCACGCTATGAGCTTTTGGCAGACCATCTTTATGGTTATTTGCTTAGCCGTTTATCTGCTGAGCATATTGACCTTTTTAGCGGTTTGCATCAGCGAACTGGTGAGCAAACTGCTGGAGAAGCGGACACTCAGGCGACAAAGTCAGTACTTTCCTTGCGGTCACTGTCGTTACTTTTCTCACGAGACCACCCTCAAATGTGCAGTGCGCCCGATTGATGTCATGACTGATGCCGCCCAGACCTGTCAAGATTTTGCCGCTGTTGAGTCATCTGCACAAAATCTCCAGTGATGGTAGATCTGCGGGATGACCGGCGTTTTATGGCAACATCGACGCTGAAATCACGGGGTCGATCTGGATTGGCGGTCGCGATCGCGACGACGGCGATCTGACGGTTGATGATGGCCCAGGCATCCTGTCTGGTATTTGGGATGATGGTGATGCCTCAATCCGAGCACGGGTGCGTTGTTTGCCCCAACTGCCGGTGGCACGACTCAACTGCTTGCCAATATTGTCGATCAGGCTGCTTATCTAAGGGGCCTCTCTCATCAAGGCTTCAGCAATACGAGGCGCGACCAGGTAACGTTCTTTTTGTGGCTGAAGATGCTGGGCTGATTTTCCAATCGGAACACACACTCTAACCCGCATGCTTGAGCCTGCTTAAGCGTACAACTCGCGTCAGTTGGATAAATGCAGGTGCCCATGCCCGCTGGGCCATTACGCAATGAGAGGGCACATTTGCCCCCTGGCTTTAAGAGAAAGGCGAAACGAGAGATGGCGCGCGATCGCGCTGCCTCATCCAGATGATGCCAAACGCCATCGACCAGAATAAAGTCGAACTGTGCCGGTGCTGAGCCTAACTGCTGGAGCTTGGGCAAGCTGTCGTCTATCCATGTGACTGGCAGATTGGCATAGGTCGCCCGCGCCGCTGCCAAAAAGTCGGCCATGGGTTCAATCGCGACCACCAAGTGTCCCATTTTTGCGATCGCGGCGGCGGTTTGCCCCGCCCCGGCCCCGGCATCTAAAACACGCCCCGGCAGTAAGGGCAGGTGGTCAAGAAAATCTCGGCAAACTTCGGCAAAATCCAGAGCTTGGCTACTTTCCACAAATCGCTGAACTGACCGTTCATATCCTTCGATTCCTGGAACAAAAGTCATTGATAATGTTGAAACGCATGATGATGAAATTAGAGGTAACGACTAGGGACAGTGATCACTATATGTGTTAGCTATTCGGCATAAGGCACCAGCCGGTTAGCAGTTCACGCGGGCTGAAGCAAGATGCAGATTTTGGTAACGAGATCATCTTCCGGAGTATCGCTGGGGTTGTTGACGTAGATCTCGAACGGCGGTCGGTTCGCGAATTCTCGAGCACTGGTAGAGAGCCATTCGCCATAGAGCCAGCGATAGGAATCAGCGAGTCCATCGTACGAACCGCGATGGGTCAGAACCGCGTACTCGCCAGCCGGAATGGTCTGGGCTTCGACTTCACCTTCGGGAGTGAAGCTGTCGTCCACCGTCACGCAGCAATCGAGCCGAATTTTTTCGGACGGAGTCACCTCTGGATCATCGTGACAAATACTGAGGACTTTGGTTTGTGGGTTGAATAGTCCTTTCAAAAACGCCCATTCCATCATTTTTTGGAATGTCGCACCTGATTCTTGGTAAGGGCCGATGTGCCTTAGAAACGCCACTCGCATTGCGGGCAGCATAGCTGTGCAGATTTCTCGCTCTTGGGTTTGAGATGTCATGTCGGAGTCCTTGTGTTTGAAGTTGGCAATATGATCGCTTCGAAAATCGGACGGGGACACCCCGAATCGTCGCCGAAACGCTCTGGTAAATGCTTCATGAGAACCGTACCCCGTGTTGAATGCCACCTTTGTCACCTCATCGGTCGTAGCCTTGAGGGCGATGGCGGCGGCTTCAAGCCGGACCCGGCGAACATATTCCGCCACCCCCTCCCCCACCGTTGCCCGAAAGATCCGGTGAAAATGATACGGCGAAAGATGAGCGACTGCGGCAAGTCGCTTGAGCGGCAGTTCGTCATCGAGATGACCTTCGATGTACAACTGAACTCGCAGAATCCGGTGGCGATTCGATTCAAACTTGGCATTTGTCATGCACCGATCTTAGGTGTCAGCAAAAGACGTCGCTTGATCGTTCTTGCTGACATTGAATAATTCGTATGCGCGTTGCACCACGAATGGATTCACATACGTGGAAGTGGCACGCGGCAGTACTGAAAACAAGATGTCACGGCTGAAAGAGGCCCCCCCGCAAAAGCCATGGATGTGATCCTGAATCTACGGGACTCCGACGGCACTCAATCAAACGCAGCTACTACGAATGATCCCAGTCGGGGCGGAAGCCTTTGCGGCTGTGGAGGCAGCGATCGATCGCCATTGCCGCCACGCAGCCATCACCCGCTGCAACGACTGCTTGTTTAAACGGAGTATTGCGAATATCGCCCACCGCCCAAACACCTTCAACGCTGGTGGCCATTAACTCATCGACCTGCACCCCACCGTCGGGATTGAGTGCTAGCTGATCGCCGAGAAAATCAGTCATTGGCTTGGAGCCATTCTGATACACAAATACCCCATCGACCGGTAAGGAGACTGGCTCTTTGGCCTGCTTGGGTTTGACCTGGATGCCCGTGACGCCCATTTCACCCCCCTCGATATTTAGCAAGCGAGAACGACTCCAGTGTTTGACATTCGAGCGTGATAACAGATCTTGCACATGGGGATTTTCGACAGGCGGATCTTTGAAGGTGACGAGATGAACCGTAGAGGCAAATTTGGTCAGTACTTGGGCCTCTTCGATCGCCTCTGGATTCGCCCCAATCACTGCCACTTCACGATCGCGATAAAACGCCCCGTCGCAGGTGGCACAGTAACTCACGCCCCGGCCCAAAAATTCCGCTTCCCCCTTAAAAGAAGCCGTGCGCCCCATCGCGCCGGTGGCCAGCACCAAGGCCCGTCCGACAAAGGTACCCTCAGGGGTGTAAACCGTTTTGCGATCGCCCGACCCATTAATCCCAAATACTTGCCCCCGGCGATAATCGGTACCAAACGTGACGGCCTGTTGGCGCATAATCGTGAGCAACTCTTCGCCACTCATATCGCCCGGAACGCCTGGATAGTTAGCGATCTTGTGAGTAATGGCCAAGGCCCCCACGGCGGGATTTTTATCTAGAATGACTGTTTTGAGATCGGCTCGTGAGGTGTACAAAGCGCAGGTGCATCCAGCTGGCCCGCCCCCCACAATGACGACATCAAATTCAAACGTTTCCACAATGACGATCTCCTATCAACGAATTAAAAGGGGTAAAGGGTAATGGGGTGACGGTGCAGGGGGCGGCGTGCCTTGACCCTAAAACCTTGACCCTAAAACCCAGGCCGCCGCCATTCCTAAGAGATGATTTCGATCAGGGGTGCGCCGACCGTCAGGGAGGTGGCCTGTTGCCAAAAATCCAAAATAATTGGGCTGGTTTTGGGTGCATGGGTGTAGTGAAAGAAGTGACGTCCTTCGGGGCAGGTCCAGAGGCGATCGCCGGGGTGCAGCCAGGGTTGCCAACGACTGTGGGCATTGGGGTCAACAATCACATCATGGGCACCGTTGCAAACCAACAAGGGCACGTCTACCCCACCGGGCGAAAAACGATGGTGAGCGGCTAACGAATGGGGCGTTAGTTCGCGATCTAAGATTTGCTCTAACAGCTTGGCCAAGGCCGCCATTTGGCTGGGATTGCGACAGCCAAACAGGAGATTCGCCATCTGCATCAAAATCATTTGGCGATCGCACGGCAGGCGATTTCTCAAAGCGTAGTAGTGGGCATCCCAACCGACTGCCGGATTGCTCCCCACCGAGAGCAGCGTCAATGACTTCACCCGCGCCGGTTGCAGCCGGGCATACAACAGACCCAAGGCCCCACTGAGACCATGACCGATCAGATGCAGGGGCTGCGGTTGCGGCTGCAGGTAATCATCCAATAGGTCTAGGGCCGTTTGCAGGTAGCAGGGCTCATCTTGAGTTTGCTGGTAGCTCCAGTATTGAAGATCGACTTGCCGACTCAGTAGTCGACACAAGCGCTGGTCAAAGTGTCTCAAGCTGGGGTTAACACCCAACCAAAGCGTTTCGGGGGCATGGATCATAACGGTTTATCAAACAACAGGGACATGAGCATTGGAGTGTTGCTAACCCATGAGACGGGCGATCCGATGTCGATTACTTGATCGCCATCGCAGATCGCGGGTAATTGAAATTTCCTATCACCAAGCCTACCTTCATTTGGGAATCAATTTCATTTAGGCCGCTAATTTCTCAATCTTGATCACCCCACCTGGCAAGCATCTCTACTTTTTTCGTTCTTCCCACTCTCTCAGGAATCTCTAAAACGCAGGCTACTAAGCTCTGGATAAATTCTATATAAGTCTTAATTTCCGTAGTTTTTGCCCGTAATCTCGTCGAGATTGCGGGCGACCTAACTGACTGAGCCTCGCTATTTTTTTGCCCACCAAGCCTCAACCCTCAACATAAGTTAACGGTTAGCTTATTGAGAAAAAGTCCGAAATATGTTGGAATCATTTTGATGAGAATTAAAGTCAATAAGAATATCGCTTGCTACCGCTCAGGGTTAGGGCTGCCAATCGGCGACTCTGCGCGCCTTGATAACTTCTTATGGCCTGAAAGAAAGGAGCTGATATGACGAACGGACTCTTTTGGACTCCATTTATGCGATCGCTCGGGTGGTCTTATGAGACCACGACCGAAGTGGGCGCTCCCTTATTAGCCGGGAACAGCCGCTTTAAGGATCTCTCTGGACGTTTACTAGGGGCGCATGTCGCCCATGCCGGGTTGATCGTGTTGTGGGCGGGCGCGATGACGCTATTTGAGCTGTCACGGTTTGACCCCAGCCTGCCCATGTACGACCAAAATCTGATTTTGCTGCCGCACCTGGCCAGTCTGGGGATTGGCATCGGCGATGGCGGGATGGTGGTCGATACGTATCCTTACTACGCGATCGCCATGGGACATCTCGTCAGTTCTGCGGTGCTGGGAGCCGGTGGGATTTACCATGCCGTGCTCGGGCCAGAGCGGTTAAAGCAGAGCGGCTTTGGCTATGACTGGCAAGACGGTGACATGATGACCAGCATTTTAGGTATTCACCTCGTGCTGTTGTGGATGGGTGCGCTGTTGCTTGTGCTGAAAGCGACTCAGTTTGGCGGTGTTTATGATCCGCTGGTCGATCAGGTGCGGTTAGTGCAGCCCAATCTCGATCCGGGTCGCATCTTCGGTTATCTGTTTGGCATCAGTCCCCACGGCTGGACGATTACCGGCATGGCCGGTGTCGATAATTTGGAAGACATCATTGGCGGGCACGTCTGGGTCGGGGTGCTCTGCATCGGCGGCGGCATTTTTCACATTGCCACTAAGCCGTTTGCCTGGGCCAAGGCTCGACTGGTGTGGTCGGGTGAAGCCTATCTCTCTTACAGCTTGGGGGCATTGGCGATCGCGGGTTTCAGCGTCGCGGTCTTTGTCTCGGTCAATGAAGTGGCTTATCCCACCGTGTTCTATGGCCCCATCGGCGGTACCGAAACATCGGTTCGCGCGGCGTTGGCCAGTGTCCACGCGACGTTAGGCTCCCTCGCGCTGTTGGGGCACCTCTGGCACGCCTATCGATCGCTCAGCGTGTCGTTAGGCACCGGGCAAGGAACCTTCTTCGACTTCCTGGCCAATCGTCAGCCCGCAATCTCTCAAGTGTCCATGAATTGAGGGATAGGGAATGGGGGACAGGGAATAGGGACCGGGGAACAGGGAATCAGTACTGACTCTTAGTCCGCCACCTGGTACCTGCCACCTAAGACCCGCCACCCTCATACTCCCTATCCTCACACTCTTTTTCCGTTGCTCTCTCAAAAATATCCATCTCTAAGGAGGACTATTGTGATGGCAATTGCCACCGGCAATATCAATACTGACATTCCCTTTCGGGCCGGTAATGCCCGGCTCACTGACTTATCTGGTCGGCTGTTGGGGGCTCACGTAGCCCACGCTGGCTTGATCGTCTTTTGGGCGGGCGCGATTACCCTGTTTGAACTCAATCGCTTTGATCCGTCGCTACCGATGTATGACCAGGGCTTGATTTTGCTGCCTAACCTGGCTCGTCTGGGTTTTGGGGTGGGAGCGGCAGGTGCCGTCGTTGACACTTACCCCTATTTTGTCATTGGTGCCTTGCATTTAATCAGCTCCGCATTTTTGGGGGCCGGAGGGATCTTCCACGCGCTGTTTGGCCCAGCCACCCTGGAAAGCAAGTTCAAATTTTTTGGCTACCGCTGGGATGACACGAATAAGATGACCGACATCTTGGGCAGCCACCTCATCTTGTTGGGGGTCGGGGCCTTGTTATTAGTCGCGAAGGCAATGTATTTTGGCGGCCTGTATGACCCAGTCGCTCAAGACGTCCGCGTCATCGCGAATCCCACCTTGAATCCGGTCACCATTTTGGGCTACCTGTTTGGCACGGAGGGACGCTTTTGGATTGCGGGCGTGGATAGCTTAGAAGACGTCATCGGTGGCCATATCTGGGTGTGGGTAACCTTGATTGCTGGGGGCATCTGGCATCTTGTGACGAAGCCCCTACCGTGGACAAAACCCCTCTTTGTCTGGTCGGGAGAAGCCTACCTGTCTTACAGCGTTGGGGCGGTGGCCTTTATGTCCTTTGTGGCGACGCTATTTGTGTCAGTGAACTCGTTGGTGTTTCCTACGGAGTTTTTTGGGCCGACGCTGGGTCTGGCCTTCGATCGCTTTCCCGTGTTTGTCAGTCCTGATGGCGTCGCGACTAACCGGGTGTGGTTAGCCAATACGCAATTCTGGCTGGGCTTCTTCTTCCTGCAGGGGCATATCTTCCATGCGCTGCGGGCGGCGGGCTACAGCTTTAAGGAAGGTCGGGTGATCGAATCGACTCGTGGGGAGGTGAGCGCATCATGACGGTAACCCAAGCAAATCCTCTCAAACCTCTGGGCTTCACCACCGATGAAGGCGATCCGAATGCTTATGTCGCGCAATCGCTTGATCCGTATTCTTGGTGGGCCGGTAACTTTCGCATTGACGAACTCTCGGGCAAGCTGCTCGGGGCTCACATTGCCCACGCGGGGCTGAATGTGCTCTGGGCAGGCGCGATGCCGCTGTTCGAGCTATCGCGATTCAATCCAGGATTGCCGATGTCTGAACCGAGTCT
>JBHJJI010000200.1:0-18093 GCA_050042805.1 Leptolyngbyaceae cyanobacterium | reverse complement strand
TGGTAGAGCTGAGCTGCTTCTACCCAGGTCTGAATCGTTTCGAGAGGATCAGCCGCAGAGGGTTGAATTTGGGGAACGGTGGCTTCGAGTAACGACTGGGCCTGTTGGGGCTGTTCTAAATCAATCAAAAGTCGGGCAACCGCCAAAGAGTGGCCGATATCAACCGCTGCAGCGTCAGCAGTAGAAGCCAGCTCAGCCAGCTGGGTCGAGATGAGTTCACTCTGCTCAACCACAAATTTGGCGAGTTCTGGATGTTCTGCTTGCATGAGTAGGGTGGCCATGCCTGCAGGTATCGCGTCTGAGGCCCAAGCCAGGTCGGCAGCGGTCTCGCTGTCAGCAGCTTGAGCGACTAAGGCTTGATGATCTGAGATCGCCTTGGCAAGCACTTGTTTAGCAGCTCGCGATTGACCGGCGGCGGCATAGTGTCCGGCAATCTCAGCCAGCGTCAACGGCTTCAGCAAGTGCTCGTTGAGGTCAGCCACTTGCCGGGCTAAGTCTAAATGACCGGCGGCGGCATACTCGGCGGCACGGTTCAGCACCGATTCGCTCGGTGAGGTGCCGCTGCTGTAGCAGTCTGTCGCGGTTTTCTCAATTGCTGACTCACCTGCCTGGGCCAAGAATTTCTCCCCGGCGACTAGGTCGCCTGCGGCCTGATAAGCGACGCCAATTTTGAGCCACGCAATCGCCTCAAAACAATCGCCACCGGCATAGGTTTCAGCCTCTTGGAGCAAGGCGATCGCTTGGTCAGTCTGTTGGGCTTGAGCATAGCCAAAGGCGAGATCAGCGAGCTGCTGGGCTTGCCCGCGTTCAATGGACTGTGCCTGGGCAGGATGACCGAGGCAAAACGCGGCCGCTACCGCTAAACCAATCGTGAACTGAGATTTCCAAGCAACCGCTACCATGACAAATCACTCCTAGGAGCCAACATTTAGAAGAAAAGAGCCTGAAGTCCGTCTCTCTTTTTACAGGCGAGATTGACCGCCTCAGATGACTTAAACAATTTGTCGCCTCGCTCAGTGCGCTAGCGCTAATAGTTGCTCAAATTCCTGGGGTGATCGACGGCTGCCAGACTCGAAATGTGCCTAAAGATCAGCGAGGCGATCGCAGGTGGCTTCGATGCTGGCGAGTCCACCGGGATTGACCAAGCCAAAGTAGTCAAAGGTATAGACGGCATCGGTTTGCGTGGCTTTGAGCTGGCCCCAAAAGGCATCCTCTTTGAGCTGACTGAGGAGATCTTCTTCTGTTTGCACAACGATGAGCGCTTCGGGGTCTGAGGTCAACACTTTTTCTTCCGACAGGGTGACGTAGCCATCAAAGGGACTTTCGCCCTGCAGCTCTGCCGTCAGGTTAGGAATGTTGAACTGGGCCAAAAAGTCACCCGCCCAGCTGGCTTGATTGGGCGAGAGCAGTGGCTGTCGGCTGACCAAGACTAAGGTACTGGGAGCCGTCTCTGGGGCTTTGGCTAAGCAGGCATCATACCGAGTCAGCAAGGGTTCGGGGTCAGTGCCCAGGCGCTGAGCAAGATCCTCGGTCGTGGTTCTGAGAGCCGCCCAACTGTCTACATTGACGGTGAGGGTGGCGATGCCCAATTCGGTCATGCGGTCTAGGGTTTTGTCGTGAAAGCCTGCCGCGCCAATGACGAGATCGGGCTCTAGCGCCACAATTTTTTCCAGGTCTGGTTCCAGGCGACCTTCGCTGACGACTTCGATACCGGCAAAGCGATCGCCCTCGCGCAATAGCGGACTGCCAGGAATACCGACCAACGCGTCTGCCTCCAGCGTTTGGATAATGTCAGCGGTGAGGGACGTGAGGGCTACGACTTGCGGTACGTCCGTCGCCGGAACGGCAGCAGTCTCCTCCTGCTCGCTCAGCTCACTGGCCGCCGGTTCGGGGGTGGCCTCTTCGAATTCCGGTGGGCTAGAGCAGGCCGCGCTCGCCCCCACCAGTAGCCCACCAATGCTGCGTATCCACCATTGCGTCGTCATCTGTGTCACCTCTGTAATGTTGTGTCTGAAAACTGTTCTCGATGAAAATCGCTGGAAGAATGGTGGGGGCGATCGGGCATTGAATATCCCACTGTCACAGCAGCCGCGTTGCCTCACTCACTCCCCACCCTGCCTGCCTAAAACCGATAGCTCACACCTAAGCGAAAGTTGGTGCCCGGCTGGCTAAACCGCTGAATATCCGGCGCATCTTCAGGCTGATTGCGCACATCCGAGTAGACGTAATATTCCGTGTTGAAGAGGTTATAAATGCCGAGGCTGAGCCCCAGGTTGGATGTTGGGTTGTAGCTGCCAATCAGGTCAAACAGCGCGTAGGCATCGGGCACAAAGGTATCCGCGCCATCCTCGACTCGGGCCTGACCGACAATCGTGCTGAGCAACTCCGCCCGCCAGCGATCGTCGGGGGCGCGATAGCGTAGCCCTAACACTGCCGTCAGCGGATCGACCGTACTCAGCGGCTCGTCATCGGTGGTGTTATCGCCTTCGGCAAAGGCCAGACTGCCCAACACGCTGAACCCATCCAGACCGGGACTAAAGCGATACTCGGCGCTGACCTCTACGCCATAGATACGGGCTTCGGCCACATTTTGCGTTTGATACTGATTCACCGTTTGCGTGCCGCCGCGATTGGGGGGCAAAACGGGACAGGGGTCAGCATCCACCAGGCAGCGTTCGCCTGCCGCCACAAAGGTTTCAATAAAGTTGTCGTAGGTGTTGTAGAAGCCGGTGACGCCAAAATTAAACTGCGGAAAGTCGCCGCGCACGCCGATTTCAAAGCTGTTGCTGGTTTCGGGCTCTAAATCAGGATTCGACAGAGTTTCATATTTAAAGAAGGCCCCGGTCAAGTTGGTAAATCCGCTGTTAATTTCGCTGTAGAGCGGGGCACGGAAGCCCCGCGCATATTGCCCATAGAGGGAAACTTCCGGCGTAGCCTGATAGAGCACTGCCACACGGGGCGACAGGGCCGAGGCTTCTAGGTCGGCCGATTCGGCCCCATTGCGAGCAAAGTCTTGGTCTGGATTGGTGGTGAGGTCGTAGTAGTCAAATCGCAGTCCGGCGATGATATCGAAGGGGCCAATGTTGATTTCGTCCTGCAGGTAGGCCCCGACGCGCAGCGTGTCACCATCAGGAAAATCCTTGACCGGGAAGACATCGGGGGGAATGACATTGGTCGAAACGCCCGTGGCGAGATTGGTCTCAGTGCGATCGCGGGGCCGTGAGTTAAACGTATTGGAAATGTCTAGCCCGTAGGTCAAGCGGTGCGACAGACTGCCGGTGGCGAAGTCGCTGCGAAACTGCACGTCGCCGCCGTAGCTGTCAGCAATGAACTCATTTTCTGTTTCACGAGAGACGGCCTGACCGCGAAAGGCATTCCCCGACGCGCGGGTTTCTCGCAGAATTTCCCGCGTCGTTGCATCTTGGTAAAATACCTGTGCCCGCGCGTAGTTTAAGAACGACTCGCTTTCGACGTCGTCGTACTCGTAACTGAAGCTAAAGCGCGTGCGATCGATGAGAATGTCTTCGTCTTCCGTCAGGTTCAGCGTTAAGTTGCCATCGGCCTCATCACGGCGGGTATAGCGACTCAGGTCTTCCGCTAGCAGGCTGACCTGGCTCACGGGACTCAAGCGCTGCACGTAATTGCCGTAGAACGTTGTCCCCTCGGCGTCGAGGGAATCGACAAACTCAGAGTCGGCAAACGAGTCTTGCTCGCGGCCATCCCGGCGGCTAATCACGAAAACCACTTCCGAATCTTCGCGGCGAAACGCCAGCCGACCAATATTGTCGAAGCCGCCCGTTTCACTTAAAAAGAGGGTCGAGAGATCGGCGGCAAAGTCATCGTCATCCCCTAGCAGATCGCGCGGTTCCAGCGATCGATAGGAGACCACGCCGCCCAAGGCATCACTGCCGTAGAGCGTCGAAGCAGGGCCACGCAAGACTTCGATCGCCTGCAGGGTGGCAAAATCGACAAAGTCACCCCGACCGAGATTAAAGGGGCCAAACTCAAACCGTTCCGGCAGGCGAATGCCGTCAACTTGAAACAGAATGCGGTTGCCTTCGAGACCGCGAATGTTAACGTCTTGAATGCCAAACTGCGCATTGTCGCGCACCGACACGCCGGGTTCGTAGCGCAGCAAATCCCGCAGATTTTGGAACTGGTAGAACTCAAAATCTTCGAGTTCAAAGACGGTGACGGTGGCGGGCAAGTCGTTGATGCGAATGGGGGTGCGCGTGCCGGTGACCGTCAGACGAATCGTATCTTCACCCGTGAATTCTAAATTGGCCGGCGGTGCCGAAAAGTCTGCTTCGTCGTCCTCATCGTCCTCGTTATCGTTCGCCTGGGCCAAGACGGGAGTGTCAGTGCTGACCGCTGGTGAAACGTCGGGCGTGGAAACCAGGGCGATCGCCCTGGTTTCCACAGTTCCCTCAGTGATCTCGGGCTGTTCCCCCACCAAAATAACGGACTCAGTGGCGGTTGAATTCAATTGAGATTGATTCCTGCTTTCAAGGGTCTGAAATAGTGGCGATCGCTGACTCGATATTGCCGGTGATTTAGGGCGATCGTGCTTACCAGACTCCTCTGAACCTGATTCTTCAAGAGTCTTAGACTGGTACTGCGCCAGCGTTGCCAGTGACGTCTCAGCCTGAGCCAAACGCGTCAATTCCCAACTCACAAATCCCGAAAATACGGTGCTAACAAGAAAAATTCTCAATAAAACAGACTGATTCATTGCGGTTCATCTTCAGGGTAAACAGGACAGGGTGTGTGAGGAAAGACTTTAGGAGCGTGAGGGCAAGGGCGCGGCCAGATCAGCCGGATCAGGATTCGACGCCGCGATCGGACAAATTTGTAAGCCCACCGGCGTTTCCATCAGCGTGATCTCAATGTCAAACACCTCGCGTAGCATCGGCGGCGTCAGCATTTCGTGGGGAGTGCCGACGGCCCAAAGCTGGCCCTGCCGCATCAGCGCCAGGCGATCGCTGTACCGCGCCGCCAAATTGATATCGTGCAGCACCGTCACGATCGAGCGTCCCTGCTGCTGATTCAGTCGCTTCAGCAGTTCTAAAAGCTGCAGCTGATAATGTAGGTCTAAAAAGGTGGTGGGCTCATCCAGCAAGAGCACCTTGGGATCTTGGGCTAGTGCCAGCGCCAGCAGGGCTCGCTGCCGTTCACCACCCGACAGTGCGGTGACGGGGCGATCGCGGTAATGCTCAATCTCAGTCCACTGCAGGGCTTTTTCCACCTGCTCGCACCCGGCGGCGTCTAACTCCCACTGCCACCAGGGCTGATGGGGCGATCGCCCCAAGCTGACCAACTGATAAACCGTGAGTCCTTCTGGCAGGGTTTGCTGTTGGGGCAATAGGGCGAGGCGCTGGGCCACCATCGCGGGCGCGAGCTGATTGATATCGCGCCCATCTAGCAAGGCCACCCCGGTTTGCGGTTTGAGCACCCGGCTCAGCAGCCGCAGCAGAGTTGATTTGCCGGAACCGTTCGCGCCCAACAGACTGAGCCATTCCCCCGCTTCGAGGGCTAGGTTGACGTTGGTGACGATGGGGCGATCGCCATAGCCCCCCGAGAGCTGACGCGCGGTTAACGGCATGACTACACCCCTCCCCGCGCGCGCCGACGATTTAGCAGCCAGATAAACACCGGGGCTCCCAGCATCGCCGTCACCACCCCGACCGGCAACTCCACCGGCCCGATGCGGGCGATCAGATCCGCCCCCGACAGCACCAAAGCCCCGCCCAAGGCGGAGAACGGCAGCACCAGCCGGTAGTCGGTGCCCACCAGCAACCTCACCCCGTGGGGCACAATCAGTCCGACGAAGCCGACCAGACCGGCAATGCTGACGGCCCCAGCAGCCAAAAAGGTGGCGACCACGCCGATCAGGCAGCGCGATCGCAGCAGCGAGGTGCCCAAGCCCGTCGCCAGGTCATCCCCCAGGCTTAAAAGATTCACCTGGCGCGCCAGCAAACAGCCCGCGATCGCCGCCACCAAAATGCCCGGCCCCACCAGCGTCACTTCTGTCCAGCCGCGACCGTTGAGGCTGCCAATCAGCCAGTTCAACGCCGCTTGAATTTGGCCATCCGCCGACAGCAGCAGCAACAACGATTGAATCGCACCAAAAAAGGAACTGAACGCCACGCCCCCGAGAATCAGCCGCTCGACCGACAGCGTCGTTCCCGTGCGGGCCAGCAAATACACCAGTAGCGTGGTCACGACGGCCCCCAGCCAGGCTCCCAGCGGTGTCCAGATTTGCACCAGACCCACGCCGACGACGAGCACTACCATCAGCCCCGCCCCCGCCGAAATGCCGAGCAAAAAGGGACTGGCCAGACCATTGCGCAGCATGCCCTGCAGCAGGGCTCCCGAGAGGCCCAGAGCGGCACCCACAATCAGAGCGGCCAATACCCGAGGCAGTCGCAAGTCCCACACAATCGTCTGATTCACCGCGTCGCCTTGTCGCAGGGTGGCGGCCAAGAGTTCAGACCAGGTCAGCACGACGGACCCATTGGTCAGCGAGAGCCCCACGATGAGGCCGAGGCTGCACAAGAGTAAGCCCGCCGCGAGCATGACCCGCTGGCGATATGGCGGAATTTTGACGAGGGTTCGGGGCGATCGCACCAGAGTGGTCGGGGGCATGGGCGTAGCAGGGGAGAGTCAACTTCAGAGAACGGTTCAAGAAAATTGGGCGCGGTCGAGGGCGGTTCCTCACCCAAGGGCTAGAGGGAGGAGCATGACGAGTAGCTCTCCGGGCAGCGATCGCCACTCAGTTTTCAGAAACCGTAGTCGGCCCCTGACGATGCTCCCGCTCTCTCGCTGCAGTCTCGCGAGCGACCCATCACAGCTCTAAGAGAGCCCTCACAGCGAGGAGAATGAGAACTCCCGCTTAAGGACTGACCGTAAGCTTATTGCAATTAGATGTCAAGTAGAAAATATAAATTTAGTCAGAGATAGTCTCTACCAAAGCCGGCATAGTTCCCTTTGATCGATCATTTGGTTGATTTTTCTGGCAGTCAACCTTATCCTCAAATGACAATAAGGTGCATTATTAACGACATGAGTAGTCATCTCAGTGGTCGCAGTGCCCTGTTTTGAAAACTGTTGCTAGTTCTGCGATCGCAGGCAGCTCATGCTCTGCGACGGCCACTCCCGATACGCTCGAAACCGCATCCTCGCCGCCAGTCTCCGCTCCAGAGCCGATTCTGGTCCTGACCCGAGCCAGCAACATCCACTCCGATAACGGAGCCGGAGCTCTCCTCGAGTTCCCGTGAAGATGCTGCCCCAATCAAGTTGACCTTGAGTTCGCTGATGAGCAGTGTGCCAGCCCAGTCCTCAATTCCCACCTCAAAACCTCAAGTCACAGTCCATCTCATGTCCCCCGACTATCCCTTCGACCCGCACCGCGTTGACCACTGGCTTTTGCTGACATGCGCGATTGTTCTCTCTGCTTGGGGGCTGTGGCAGTGCCGACAATGGCAGAAGAACCGCCCTCGGCTTTAGGTTTCTAGAAATTTCCCGCTTTTCTACCCTCACCGAATTCCCCTTTTTGGAGAAAACTCATGGCCCAAACGCTCACTGCTCAAGACCTCTTCCGCGCTGCTTACGAGAACCGCTACACCTGGGATGCAGATTTTCCGGGCTACAGCGCCAGTGTCACTCTGCGAGACGGCCTGACACACCGAGGCCAGGTTCAAGTCAACGCCGACTTAACCTTTGAGGTGTCGAACATTGCTGATGAAGCTGCCCAGCGCCAAATCAAAAGCCAGCTGTGGGAAATCACCATTCACCGAGTCCGCCACAGCTTTACCGAAACCCACGGCAAAAATACGTTTACCCTAGGCGAGACCGACGATACCGGAGCCGTGGGAATTCTCGTGGGCGGCACAGCGATGGGGAATCGCTACAAAGTTCGTGACAACACGGTTTGCTTTGTACACCGACAAATTCGCGATGTCGTCGTCAACATCGATACCTTCGATACGCTGACGACCGACCAGGGCTACCTATCAACGGGCTATCGCTCGGTGTATCTTGATCCAGCAACCAGCACAGCAAAGGGGCCAGAGACCGTATTTGAAGACACCTTTGAGAACGTTGGTGGCTACTATCTCCTGACCCGTCGTCTCATTCGCACGACTGCAAACGACAGTCCCCAAGTGACTGAAATTGAGTTTTCAAACGTGAGGTTGCTGTCTTAATCTCAATCCTCAGTGATCGGACTTTCAAGGCAATTTTGGCACCGCCAGGGAACTCAGGGGCAGGGGGGCTAGATGGCACCTGGTTTTAGAGAATCAGGATGAACGGCCCTGTTAAAGCATGACTGATGCGGACAAATCAGCCGGTTTTCAAGCATAAAAACCTTGCGCAATAGGGTGCCAGCGTCGCTCTCGCGGCTCGATAGGACTAGTGAGCGTCCCTACAGAGCCACCAGACTGAGCCCTTCACGCGGTCTTGATCGTGGCCAAAACCGCCGCTGATATGCCGCCTCCACTACCCAAGCAACCAGGACAGCGAATATTTCGGGCAAATATCCACATCTAGCGTGATATGAAGTTATGCTTGCATTTGTGGAAAATCTGCATATCCTTGTGTGGAAGGGGAAACCATGGGGAAATTGTCATGAAACTCCGGCACCAGCGAAATCCTAAATATAGTTGTTTTGGGTCGTGGCTCGGATCCTCGTCGATCGCGATCGCTGGCATTGCTGCCACCGCCGCGATCGTAGTACCCGCCAGAGCCGCCATCCTCAACGCTTGGAACTTTGACGTCGCGAGTCAGCAGTTCACCGTCACGCTGCCGGACGGCGTGACCCCAGACTATTTTTTGTTGGCTGAACCGGCGCGCATCGTGCTGGATCTGCCAGGTACGGCGCTGGGCACTGTGTCAGCCACGGAGCAATATGACGATGCAGTGCGCACCATTCGGCTGCTAGAGATTCAAAACGGCACTCGAGTCGTGCTGGAGCTAGCGCCCAATACGCGCCTCGACCCCCGCCACGCCGAACTCACCGCCACGGATGTGGGTAACGGCCAAACCCAGTGGACGCTGCGCCCCTTACTGCAAGACAGCGCTCCCTCTACCGTGGCCACCGCCCCTGCTGCACCCCCCGCACCCATCTCAACCAGTGTCGAGGCTGAACCCGAGTTACCCCAGGTTGCCATCACACCAGCTGAATCTCCAGCCGCTGAGGCGACATCTTCTACGGCTGATGATCTCGACCTGCCAACTGACGAGTTCAGTGCGACAGCAGCCGAGGCCGACGAAGCGGGTGAGTCGCTGGCCCCCCTGCCTGACGTGCCGACTGATGGTGAATTGCCAGAGGCGATCGCGATTCCCCCCAGCCCTGATTTCACTGAGCCCGCCGTTGAGCTGCCGGTGGAGCCATCGTTGCCTGACATCGCCAATGCCGCCACCATCGGTGCGGCCCAGGCTCTGCCCTTGCCGACCGGCCCCGATTGGGCGGCGGGCGTCAGCACTGACGCGTCCGAGTTAGCCGGTGTAGAAAGAGACAACCTCGTCGATCTGCCCCCGAACCAAATCCCTATCGATCCATTCGCAGGCAATGCCCCAGCGGTGTCGGTGCCCTCTCTCGCTGAGGCCGATAGCACCCCAGCTCCAATCAGTACGCCTTCTGTGGCGACCGTGCCCAATGGGGTGACGCCGCCTCTCCCTCAGACTGAGCCTTCCACTGCGGTGCCTGCCGCCCCGAACCAGGTGCCGCCTCCGGGGTCAGACGCGATCGCCGTGGCACCGCCCGCGGCTCCCCCTGCAGTGTCGGTGGTACCGCCCGCTGCTCCCCCCGCAGTGTCAACTGTTCCTCCAGCGCCGCCACAATCCCCGACGGTGACTCCGAACGCTGGGTCGGTGGCCCCGAACCAGGTGCGGCCTCCGGGGTCAGATACGATCACGAGCGCACCGCCAACGCCTCCCCCAGCACCGGAGCTGTTGCCGCCCGCCCCAACGAACGATGTGGTCGCGGCTAACTCCCTAGAAATTCCCGCCATGCCGCTGCCGCCGGAAAGCTGGCGGAATGCCACGGCGAATCTACCGGCGAATCAGGTCAGGCCCCCGACCGTCGTGATCGCACCGCCCACAAATATCGCCAACCAGGTGAGGCCGCCCACGGCCACCGTCGCTCAAGTCGAGACGGGTGGGGCTAATCAAGTGAGGCCCCCCACGGCGACCATCGCCCAGTCGACCAATGGCGCTAACCAAGTCAGACCGCCCACAGCCACCGTAGCTCAACCGACCAATGGGGCAAATCAGGTAAGGCCCCCGACGGCGGCAGTCACTCAGCCGGCAAATGGCGCTAGCCAGGTCAGACCGCCCACAGCGACCATCGCTCGGGCTGAACCGGGGGCGATCTCACCGCCCAACTTGGCAGCGGTTCCAGAGACCGCGTCGCTCCCGCCTGCTTTGCCGACGGTGACGCCGCCCGCTCCTCCCACAACGTTAGCCGCACCGCTGCCACCCTTTTTGGCCAGTGACGGCGTGACGCTGCCCGATGATGAGCCCCTCAGTATTCCGCCGCCACCGACCACGACTCCGACTCCTGTCACCGTCCCGTTTGGCATGCCCTTGCCCCAAACCACATCCGATGGCGGTGATGCTCTCGGTTCTGAGGCGGTAGCTGGTATGCCGGTCGGCACTCGTCTACCACTGCAATATGTTGGGGCCAATCCCTTAGTGCTAGAAGCGTCAGCGCCCGTTCATGAGGTGTTGGTTGTTGCTGATGATGTTTATCACCCTGATACGGACCGAGTGATGGTGCCTGCAGGTACACAAATCGTGGGCCGCTTTGAAGACTCCGATGACAGCGGTCGCCGGTTTGTGGCTGAGACAGTGATTGACGATAGCCATCAAGTGCCCCGCTTAGCTGCATCTGAGCGGCTCGTCGGCTCACTGCAGCCTGACGGTGATAGCATCGCTTGGGACTCTAGTATTAGGGCTGCCGCAGCGACCCTTGTCACGGGCTTTTCCGGCATTGGTCTAATCGGGGGAGCGGCGATCGATGCGGCCGTTGGCATGAATACGGCTCCGACGTTAGTAAGCCTTGCTCCCGGCGAAGTGATTGAAGTTGAAGTGGTTCCAGAAAATTTGCCCCTTTAAGGAGGCATCTAAGGTGACTGAGGGAGATCGGTGGCGTCGCCAGATATCGGGCATCGCTGAGAATCTTCCACCGAAGTCATCGCTAATCGTGGATATGTTTGGACTGCCTTCTACTAATTCCAAACCGCCTGCCAGAGCCAGAAGGCGGCCATGCCGATGACGATGGTGAGCAGCAGATTTTTACGCCAGAGCCCGATCGCCAAAGCGGCGATCGCCCCTATCAACCGAGGATTTTGCCAGCCGAGCCAGAGGCTATCGTCTTGCACCACAATGGCGGGCACCACGATCGCGGTTAACACTGCGGGGGGCACATAGTTCAGCGCCTGCAACCAGCGTGGCGGCAACCGTAAGCGTCCACTCATCGCCAATACCGGATAGCGAATCGCGAACGTGACTAGTGTCATGCCCAGAATGAGCCCAACTTCGCTGAGAGTCATGATTCCACCTGCTTAGAAGCCAACCGATTTTCTAACATCACGCCCACCACACCACCTGCCACGGCTCCGCCCATGAGGCCCAGCTGCTGGGGCAGCGCTCGCGCCATCACCGCTACGAGGCCTGACACTAGCACCGTCGCCACCATGGGCCGAGTCGTGAGATAGGGAATCGTCATCCCCATAAAGGTGACCACCATGGCAAAGTCGAGGCCCCAGTTAACGGCATTGGGCAAATTCTGCCCGAGGGTCAGCCCGAGCCAGGTACACAGCTGCCAGTTGGCATACATCGACAGTGCTGAGCCGAGGTGAAACCAGTGCTTGTAGGGCGACTGATCCGCTTGCCGATAGCGTTGAATCGCCACCATAAAGGCTTCATCGGTGAGCCAAAACCCCAGGGCAACTTTCCACCCTTGGCTCAGCGTTTTGACATAGGGCACTAAGCCGACGGCATAGAGCAGGTGCCGCAAATTGACGACAAACGTGGTCAGCACCACAATCCCTACGGGCGAACCGGCCCCCAGCAGGCCCAGCGCAATAAACTGCGATGACCCGGCAAATACGCAGGCCGACATGGCGATCGCGGTCGCAAAAGAGAGGCCATTGGTCTGCGCTAAGGTGCCAAAGATAATCCCAAAGGGAGTCGCCCCAATAATCAGCGGAACGGTTTGCCGAACGCCCGCCCAAAACTCGCCTAAAGGCGATAGCTGGGGTGAAAAATCTGACGCGATCGCCATGTTGCCTTTACTCAATTGAAGGAATCAGAGTTTGCCACTCGACTCGTGCCGTCTCTGAGCCGATCAGCCTCGCCTGTGCCCGAGATGGCGAGCTAGCAATCGGGTAGCGAATGGGAGGCCATGAATGTGGCCTGCAGGCATTAACCCAGCTCAAATCGACTTGAAATTATTAAATTGTCGTCAATTTGTCTTGAGCCGAACAGAGTCAGTTGCAACAAATTGTCTCGGCAACAGTTTGGCCTTGTAGAACTGTGCGGGTCACAAAATGCACGGTAGTTTTGACGCTCCCTTTGGTGCTAATACCGATTCTCAGTGATCGGATTCCTCAGGCAATTTTGGCCATGCAGGGGAGCGAGACGGCAAGGGAGCCAGAGTGGTCGTCTTGTTTCAGAGCAGCAGTATAGCTTGGAAAGGTTGGCTCAGGCATATTGCGTCCATTGCGAGGGAATGCTGAAGTCCGCGCGCCTGAGCGCTGGCAGCAGGTGTGATGGCAAACAGGGCGAAGTTCAAATATCAGTCGAATAAACTGCAGCTTAAGGAGATTTCTAGCCACGACGATACCCGTAGGGGCGGGTTTTGTGGATGCCTGGTAGCGATGATCAGGCAGGTGACTCGCTAAACCCGCCCTGACAGTGCCAGTATATGCTTTCTCGAAAATCTCCTAAAGAGACGCGATCGCGATCGGGGCAGTGGAGACCGTTTAACCCGACGTGGATGATCAACGCACCCGCATCCCCAAAACAACCCTGATGGAGTCGAGAACAATTAGTGGCGAGTACTCTACAACAGCAGTAACACGACCCTGCCAGTTTCTCTGCCCCCTTGCCCCCAAGGCTCCCTAGCCACCAGCAATGGTTGGCAAACTAACGCCGCAGTCCACTAGGCCGCTTCCATCCAGTCGTAGATCTGATCGAGCTGTTCTAAAGAAATCAAACCATACTGCCAGAGGACGATCGGCAGAGGCCCAGGGTCTTGCTCATAATGGCGTAACGCCATATTGATCGAATCTTGCGAAACTGCGAGTTCAGTTTGCAAGAACCTGATGAGGTTGGCATTTCGCCGTGCTGTCGTGTTTTGTATCATCGATTGCTCCCTTAGGCCAGACCTACCGTCCGTAAACTTGGCAAGATTCTATCCAAACCTTTTTGGGATGCACGGATCGGATAACCGATGAAGATAATACCGTTATCACTACGGAAGTTACGGATCAGGTTTTCAGCGGTCGGTATCCAGGAGTTAGGCACATTCCCTCAAAATATGAGGTTCAAGCACCTTTTTGAAAATCTGTAAACTCGGCATATTCCATCAAGGCTGCATCAGAGTATCAAATATTCTTCAGTTTTGAACAGTCTCTAACCAATTTTCCCCAACTAAATTTAATCTAATTGGCATAATTCGTGAAGAATTCCACCCAAGCTCATTGAGCCGCCAGTCAGTGATCGTTTCAGCAAGCGATCGCCGTGACCTGTAATGCCCATCCTCAGCGATCGGATTCCCGAGGCAGTCTTGGAAACGCAGGGGAGCCGAAGGGCAGGGGAACCAGAGCTGTAGTCTTGTTTCAGAGAATTGATGTCATTCCCATCCTCAACGATCGGATTCCCGAGGCAGTCTGTAAGCGCCGGGAATTCCAGAGGCGGGAGGGCAGATTTGTCGACTGGTTTCAGAGCATCGCTCTAACGATGGTGAAACTGGCACGGCGGTCTACCCAGACAACATGATGGCAGTGAACCGTTCCGAGTCAGCGGTTACAGCTGACCTCTAGCTACCAGTCGTCCGCGTGAATTTATTGGTATCGGGTTAGGGATCTGCGCTTAAATAATGTCCCCAGCAGAGACCATTCTCGGTAGGGGTTTGGCAATGCCAAACCCCTACGATCGGGGACGCTATTTTCGAGCAACTCCCTTAATCCTCAGCGTCTAGCCAGTCAATCGCAATCGGTTGCTCAACTTGCAGACCTAACTCTGCAGCCAGCCCGCCACGCAGTTCTAAGACATAGTCGATCGCTTGTCCATCTGGCCCGTAGGTAGGGCAAGGAGTCGCTTCGCAAGGGGGAACATCGCTGGATATCGCGACGATTTCGTCATCGTAAATAAACACCATATCTAGCGGAATGAGGACATTCTTCATCCAAAAGCTGACGGGGCGGGCGGGCTCAAACGGAAACAGCATGCCGCGATCGTCCGCCAAAGCTTCGCGTGCCATCAACCCGATCGCCTGCTGTTGCGGGGTGTGGGCGACTTCTAAGCCAATGGTTTGCTCGCCTAGTTCCACGGTGGCCGTCACGGGCAAAATCTGTCCCTGAGCCAGCAGTTGCTCCACGGCTGGCGGCAGTGCGTCGATGGGGAGATCCGTAGCATCAGACGGGCTGTCAGCATTGGGCAGGGCTGTTGGCGGGGGCTCGACCGGGGGCGAGGGTTCGACGATGGGGTCAACTTCTGATGCAGCAGGCACACAACTCGCCAAGCCCAACAAGGACAGTAGCGCGCAACTGACGGCACCGAGCCGCCATTGGGTAAAGAACTTCACGACCTCAACTCCTCAATCGCATCTAGGTTTAACGGGGGAACCATGGTGACGAATACACTAGCTATTTTGGGAACTGCCAAGGCAATAGACTCAGAAAATTGCCGATTGGTTGCCGATAGTCAGGATGGTGCACTTAACTTTCTCTGAGCACGTAGCCCACCCCACGCACCGTTTGGATAAGTCGTTTTTCTTGATCGCTATCAATTTTAAGCCGCAGATACCGCACGTAAACCTCAATCACGTTGGATTCTCCGACAAAGTCATAACCCCAGACATTTTCGAGAATCTGTTCGCGGGCTAGCACCTCTCGCGGATGTTCCATCAAATAGCGTAAGAGTTCAAACTCTTTCATCGTCAGGTCGATTGTCCGGCCGTTGCGGGCGGCAGTGCGCGTGCCTAAATTAAGCGCTAAGTCACCAAACCGTAACTGCTCGGTCGAAGTCTCACCGGGTTGCAAATAGATCTGCACAATTTTGAGAAAGGCGTCAGCGTGATACGGCTTGAGGCTGTAATCATCGGCACCCGCTTCTAAACAGGCGATGCGGTCTTCGAGAGTGTCGCGGGCCATCAAGAGCAAAATTGGCATACACAGCTGAGCACTGCGAAGTTTTTGGCAAACGGCCAACCCCGACTCATTGCCCAGCAGTCGATCAATAATGATGAGGGCCGGAAGCGATCGCTGAGCCAGGTCTATGCCCAGGGCTCCAGTTGCGGCGGTCTCCACACCATAGCCAGCTTCCTCGAGGTCGTGGCTCATCCGACTCACTAAGTCAGCGTTCGTACAAATCAATAATATCTGTGGGGTCGCGGGGGCGGCGTTACTTTCCATACTTAAATAAACCAAGTCAGGGTGGGTAACGAACAAGCACCAACCAACAATCGCGGCCGACTCGCCAGCGGTCAAGAAACGTTAAGCAGTCCAAACGCAACCGCCCAAACCACAAAGTCGGCCCACCCGTTGGTATGCGGGGTTTGACTTGCGCGATCGCAGCACTTACTCAGACTGCAGCGATTATAGCGGCTAAGGCAATTCCACAGAGGTGGGTTTCGCAATGTGCGGTAATCCCCAACCCAACTTCTCTCGCAATACCCGAAAAAATTCTGGCGACCCCAACCGAATAAATTTCGCAGGATACGGCGAGGGCTCGATCACGACCCAATCCTCTGGCATGACATAACAGCCTGCATTCCCATCCACCACCAGCACCAGCGGATCGGTATTGGCCGCCGTGATTTTCACCGGTTCAGAATCAGGAAATACAATCCCTCGGGACGCCAGGGAATGGGGACAAATCGGAATGAGCTGTGTGACCGAAACCCCCGGCGTAATCACTGGCCCCCCCGCCGACAGAGAATAGGCCGTTGATCCGGTGGGAGTTGAGATGATGATGCCGTCAGCGGCAATATCGACCGGGGCATGGTTGCCTACAGCAACTTCGAAGTGACACATACTGGTCAGCGGCTCGCGATTGAGCACCATTTCATTCAGACACAGCGCTTCCCAAATCAACTGGTCAGCATGGTAGGCCTGAATCACGATCATGGATCGATCTTCGACCCGGTAGTTACCCTCCAGCAACTGCTCCATCACGTTGGGCAGCTGATTGAGGTAAGTCTCAGTCAAGAACCCCATATGCCCCGTATTCACCGTCAGGAGCGGAATGCCTGCCGGTGCCACCTGGCGAAAAGCCGACAACACGGTACCATCGCCCCCTAAAACCACCGCAAACGCCATATCTTCGTCAAAATGGGGCGGTACTAGACTATCGATCGGTGTTCGACAAACGGGACGACCCGGACTGGAATAACCCAGCAGGCCTCCTAAACCATTGGCAACATGGACCTCACAGCCTCGATCAGTCAGCTTTTCCTGCCAAATGTCAGCAGCTTCACAAGCTGCTGGTTTCATGTCGTTGAAGATAATCCCAACCTTGGGCACGCGTCACGTCCAGAGGGTCTAAACAAAGCTTTTAAAAGACAAACTTGCCCGCCAAACTACTAGAAGAGTGGTGTCAGCCTCGCGTTTACACACGTGAAATTTTAAGTTGTCTATTTCAATAGGCTACCGCCTTTTTTGTTTGCTTGCGGAAATGTCTCAAAATTTCCCATAGAAATTGACTGAGCGTAATCCAATACCGATCTTGTGCATTGACCGTCCACCGGGCGCTGCTGACTTTCAGGCCAGCAATCTCGGGTGTGCATCTTGAAAACACGCCCTTTTTCAATAACTTGGCGGCGAGGGGCGCTGAATGACCTGCTCTAACACCCGTTGTCTTTTGTCCGGGTCAATGCCGATCAGGCGGACATACTCGTTGGCCAATTTGCCTAAATATTCCTCGATTAGGGCGATCGCTGCCTGCGGATCGTGCGTCTGAATCGCCGCGCCGCTTTGCCAAGCATTCGTCCGAAACCGACGCTGATCAGCATGTTCTATGCCCACACGATAGCCCTGTTGAAGCAGTGACTTTACCTGGCCGACCGTCTCTGCCGATAGCCGCGATGCTGAGGCGGTGGGAGGCGTGGACGCTGTCGTTTGAGAAGGTGAGGATTGAGGGCCACTGGGATTGCCTGCGTTGGGCTTGTTTGCACCTGAACTCCCGCCACCGTTATCGTCCGTAGCGGGTGTGTAAGTACGGTAGAACGGAGCCGCAGAGGATTCTGTAGCAGGCTGTCTCTGGGGCGATCGCTCCCGCAGGGCACGGTTGTATTGATCGCCCAAGCGCATATCTTGCAGGTGCTGCTGCTCATCTACCATCTACTGGCCGACGGCCAGTAGATGGTCGAGCACAAAGGTGGGTTTGGCAAAGTGGAGTGGCTGGTCAGAGTTCACCACGCGACTTGAAACGGCGCGAATACCCACAGATTGGATGAAATCACGAACCTGCTCATCGTAGACGCGAGCGCGCAGCGCGCCATAAAAATCGATCGCCTGCTGGGGAAAGGTATCCACCAGTTGAGCGATCGCCGCTGGACTGAGATTGTCGGGTTCAAAAATACCGCTGACGATGCCAAGGCGATCGTCGCGATCCGGCTGCCAATAAAACTTTTCCATCCGCCCATCGCGCACAAGGGGCTCATAGAGGGTAGCAAAGTCATTGCCTGTCACCACAATCGGCACTCGCTGGATGGGCTGTTCATCATAGCTGCCGGGAAGTTGCACATTGGTCGGATGATCCGCAATGTTCATCAACGTATTGTTCACCAACTGGGTGTTGACGGTGTATTGGGTGAGGGCATCGAAGCGCCCCGCCCCCGCATCCAGATCATTGATCATCAGCACC
>JBHJJI010000199.1:0-11969 GCA_050042805.1 Leptolyngbyaceae cyanobacterium | reverse complement strand
AGTCAAGACGGCAGCCATCATTAAGGGCAAGGTCAGGAGGCGATTCCGCAATCCCAATTGACGATAGTAGCTTTGCTGAGCATCGAGCGCGGGCGTCAGTAACGCCATCAAGTCGGCTTCAATCACTTCATCACTGACGCTAGGACGCTGCAGCTTGCGGGCATGGTCGCGATTGGAGCGGCGTTTACGAGTAGCCATCAGACCACCAAGAAAACAAGGACTCCATTAATTTCCCCGACTCACGCCGCTCATAAAATGAGCACTTTTACTCATTGACGATGGCTGCTTATTCTTAACCTTTCACGAATGGCGATGGAGCGATCGCCCCGATATGGCCAACGGTTGAGTCCACCGCCCGAGTGCTGGTCTTAGTCTGGTCGCAACTGGGAGACTTTGACAGTTTGGAATATGCCTGGTGGCTACGACGCGATTGGGCCAGACTGCAGGCTGAGGGCATCGACGTGCGGGCGATCGGCATTGGCGATCGCGCGGCGGGTCAACAGTTTGCTCAGTTCACCGGCTTTCCGGCCGACTCGCTGTTTGTGGATCCGACGGCGACGCTGCACCGTGAACTGGACTTGTACAAAGGGTTGTCGGTCAATTGGCCCGGCCTAAAGCCCAGTCAAACCGCCTGGGTGAACCTGATGCTGATGTGTGCCGGTATTGCCAGCCCTGGCACTCTGCGAGAAGTGCTGCGCGGCTACACCGGCGATCGCACAGCACCCCAGCTAATCGACGATGACACCGTGATTGACGACACGCCCTTACCCCCACTCCAGGGTTCGTTTTTTCAACGGGCGGGGGGGCGGGGGGTTCAGCGACCTTTTGAACTAGCCACCCTGCGCCTGCGCAACATGACCGAGGTGCTGGGCAAGTGGGGCACCTATGTCCCCGATGCGCGCTACATGACCCAGCGCGGCGGCACCTTTTGGTTTGACGCCGAGGGGCAACTGCTCTATGAGCATCGCGATCGCGGCATTTTGGGCTTTGCCGCAAATATGAGCTACCCCCTATCGTTTCTGTTTGCTGATGCTGATCCGGCAACGGCAACTGGAGCGGCCATGACACCGGCTTCTGAGATCATCCCCTAAACGCTAACGAGCGGATATCCCACCGCCCTGATCAGAGACACCATTCCTCGCCTAAAGGGACGCTAGAGATGAGTTTGAGTTGGTTATGAACCGACTTGGCGATCGCTGAGTCGGTTTTCCCCCCGCCGTGAAACTCAGCAAAGCACTGTAGAATCAAATTGCTTTTCAATGCACTCAGTCGTAAGAGAGAGAACCGCAATGTCTCAAGGGCAAGGATTTGGATTTGGTCTCGGCAAAATGAAAGAGCTTGCCGATGCTGTGAAAAAAGCCCAACAGATTCAGGAGGGTGCAAAGCAGCTGCAAGAAGACCTCGAAGCGATGGAAATCGAAGGTCAGTCGGGGGGAGGCTTGGTCAAAGTTTTCGTCAGTGGCAACCAAGAACCGCGACGGGTCGAGATCTCACCAGACGCCATGAATGAAGGCGCAGAGGTGCTCGCTGATCTCGTTGGGGCGGCGATGCAAGATGCCTATCAGAAATCAACCGAAACCATGCGAGAGCGGATGGAAGGCCTCACGGGCGGTCTTAACTTGCCCAACCTAGGCTAGGCGACTCGATTTGTTCAACATAGATCGGCTTAGTTTGCCTGCGGCTCGCTCGAAGATTCCGGCTCGGCAGCTGCAGGGCTGCTAAAGATGATGAGAGACCTCCCTGTCATCTCCTGATTTGGTTTAATTGTGAGTCACGCACTATGACAACCCGATTGTTGTTTGTCTGCCTCGGCAATATTTGTCGATCGCCCTCGGCAGAAAACATCATGCAACACCTGCTGCAAGCCCGTGAGCTCACGTCTTCTATCAGCTGTGACTCAGCGGGTACGTCGAGCTATCACATTGGCAGTCCGCCTGATCGACGCATGGCGCAAGCGGCCCAGCTCCAGGGCAGCACCTTAAAGGGGCAGGCGCGTCAACTTGAGGCCGTTGATCTAGCCAGCTTCGATTGGATTTTGGCCATGGATGATGCCAACTACCGCGATATTCTGCGGTTAGATCCGCAAGGGCACTATCAGCACAAGGTCCGCAAGATTTGCGATTTTTGCCGCCAACACCCGGATACTGAGGTGCCAGATCCTTACTACGGCGGGGAGGCGGGCTTTCGCTATGTGATTGATCTGCTGATGGATGCCTGTGAGGGATTTTTAGAGTTTTTGCTTCAGGAGTCAGCCCCGCGTGGCCTGTAGCCGTTTCTGTATCGGTGCGATCTGCTCTCCGCTGAGGGGAAAACTCCCACCAAATGGGCACTCTGGATTAGTCTCTCTTCTACAGTTATGAGTGAGTTGGGATTTTTGAGGCCACTGTCGATGCGCAGGCTCAGTCGTCGATTAGCACGGGCGATCGCGTTGACCAGTTTGGGGCTCATGGCGACGGTGTTACCAGCCCGTAGCGCCGAAGAGATCATCTTTACCTACGGTTTTTTTGAGCGTACGGTGGCGATCGCCGATCTCGAAGCCTTTGCTAATGGGGAAGGCTTGAGTCGTCAGCTCTCAGAATATGCCAAGACCTTAGAGCTCACCGAGTCCGAGCTGATGACCATCGAAACGTTGCTCAGTCAAAGAGCTGACATCAGCGAAGTCGATGTCTCTCGATTTTTATACGGCACCCAGGGCGAAACGCTGCTGGAGTTCATCGGTGAGGTGATTCAAACCCCCACTCGGCAATCGGGATTTAAGGCCATTCGCGGCGGGCTGATCTTGGCTGCCGCCGATGATGAGAACGGCCTGACCATCCTCAATTTCCTGAAGAAGTATCCCACTCCGGCCATTCGTATCGATCTAGGCAAAGGACTTGAAATTGCTACGACCGTTACTGATAAGCTGGGGGACTCCGAACGGGCGATCGCCCTGGTGCAAGCGCTTGCCCAACAAGCCGCTCTGGTTAGCCCGATTAGCGCTCTTTCCTCAACCCAGCAACTAGTCTACGATTTGCCTGAATTTGCTGTGGTCAGGGAGCCCTTAGAACTATCTCCTTTTCGTGCCGTGCAGGCGACCCTATTTTTGCCGCAACCGCGATTTCCAACTCAGCCTTTACCCGCTGAGATTCCCGTTGTTGTGATCTCTCACGGCTTGGGAGATGAACGAGAGAGCTATGAGTATGTCGCCACCTTTTTGGCCAGCCGCGGCTTTGCCGTCGCCACGCTTGATCATCCCGGCAGCAACAGCGCCAAAATTGCTCAGATATTAGCGGGGCTTTCCCCCAATGTCATCGACAATCAAGAATTTATCGCCCGACCGACGGACGTCTCGGCCCTGTTGGATGAGATTCAGCGGTTCGCTAACCGCGATCTGCGATTCCGATTTCGATTAGATACTCAAAATGTGGGGCTCATTGGTCAGTCCTTTGGCGGTTATACGGCCCTTGCCCTCGCCGGGGCACCCTATGATCCTGAGGCGCTGGATGCGGCCTGTGCTCCGCAGCCGATTTATCTCAATCCTTCTCTGCTGCTGCAGTGCGAGGCCGAGGACGTCGCGATTGCCCCACCGCCCCTGCAAGATGATCGGGTCAAAGCCATTTTTGTCGTCAATCCAGTCGGTAGCGGCATTTTTGGCTCCTCCGGCTTTGGACAATTGCAGGTGCCGGTGATGATTATGGCCGCCACTGGCGACACGATAGCCCCCGCTCTACCCGAGCAGATCGAACCGTTTACGTGGCTGCAAAACGAGTATCGCTATCTAGCCTTAGTCAGTGGGACAACCCACTTTTCGGTGATTGATTGGAATTCTGATGCCGAATCCTCGATTCCGGTGCCGCTGGCCCTCCTGGGTGACCGTCCAGACCTGGCCCAAGACTACTTAGAAACGCTGAGTCTGGCGTTCTTTCAGCGGCATTTGAAACAAGACCTCCGGTATGATGCGGCGCTGACCTCTCAGTTTGCTCAAGACACCGTGGCCCGATCGCCGCTGATGCCCCTGAGTCTGATTCGCGATCTGCCGCCAGAAGTGCTTGATCAGGCCCTCAGTGATGATCAGTTTGTCAGTGACACCGCAGAGGAGTAGCCGCCACGCTTCCCTCAGGGGTGGTTGAATGCTCTGAACATGCCGGGGCGCTAGGGGTCGGGGAAGCCGATGGGTCGTTCTGTTTCAGAGCATCGGCATGATACCGATTCTGCTCGTCAGGACTACACGTGCGACCCTCTCCTCCACTCCTTCACCCTCTACCTCAAACATCTGTGCGTCTTCTGGGAGAACTGGTATTACAGCGATTTCCACCAGCGATCGCCCTGTACCAGGGTATGCACCTGCCAAGCGGGATCCGTCTCAGGAAAGTCATGGCGATAGTGGCCACCACGGCTTTCGGGACGAAAATCAGCACTTTTGAGAATCAGGTGGGCCAAGTCCAACAGGTTGCGAGTCTCTGACCAGAGGCGTAGCGTGTCGGTATCGCCTGCGGGCGTCGGCTGAGTCGGGTGTTGCAGACTGTCGATGATGGCCAGGGTAATGGGCAGCTCAGCGAAGCGCGATCGCAGCTGCGTGACCGTGGCAGCGGCAGCAGCCAAAGTTTCACTTTCACGGCTAATGCCTGCCCCCTGCCACACGACATCGGGCAGTTCGGCGCGAATCTGCTGTAGGGTAGCGGTTTCGGCGGTGGATACAGACGGCAAGGGGGCGGCGGCGACCTGCGTTGGTGTCGTGGGGGGCGGCGCGGTGAGCTTTAAATGCTGCAGTTGACGACCATAGACCAGGCATTCGAGCAGCGAGTTGCTGGCCAGTCGATTGGCACCATGGACACCGGTGCTAGCAGTTTCGCCGACGGCGTAGAGGTGAGGCAACGAGGTTTGGCTGTCGCGATCGGTGACGACGCCGCCCATCCAGTAGTGGGCAGCGGGTGAAACGGGGATGGGCTGCTGGAGCGGATCGATGCCCCAGCGTTGGCAAACGGCGATGATGTTGGGAAAGCGATACTGAATTCGCTCGGGTGGAATAGGCCGGAGATCTAGCCAAACGCAGTCGGGGGCATCGGCCTCGCGTGCTAACAAGTGACGGTAGATAGCGCGACTGACAACATCGCGCGGGGCGAGTTCGCCCTGAGGATGATAGTCAAAGGCAAATCGGTGGCCCTTGGCATCAATTAAATGCGCCCCTTCACCCCGTACGGCTTCACTAATGAGGAACCGAGGCGCGCCAGGGGTTTTCAGCGCCGGCGGATGAAACTGAAAAAACTCTAAATCGCGCAGCTGGGCCCCCGCCCGCCAGGCCATCGCCACGCCATCACCGGTGCTGGCCGTGGGATTGGTGGTTTGCGAAAAGACTTGGCCGCCCCCCCCGGTCGCCAGCACGACTGCCCCCGCTGTCCACCACGCTAGCGTGCCCTGATGCACAACGGCGACGCCCTGACCGCGATCGCTCCCTGGCCCAAGGTCGAGCACGAGGGTTTGCTCAAAGACCGTAATGTTCGATCGCTGGCGCACAGCAGTGGCCAGGGTGCTCACGACGGCTCGCCCCGTTGCAGCAGCAGCGTGCAATACCCGTTTACGGGAGTGAGCGGCTTCTAAGGTGAGGGCGAGTTTTCCCTGATCTTGATCAAAGGGCACGCCGAAGTTAACCAGCGATTTGATGCAGTCAGCGCCCTGCTCGACTAGCTGCTCAACCGCCTCGGCCTCGCACAGTCCGGCCCCGGCCTGCAGGGTATCTTCCTTATGCAACAGCGGAGAGTCTTCGGGGGCGATCGCCGCGGCAATACCGCCCTGAGCCCAGTCGCTCGCCGACTGACTGAGCACGTCTTTCGTCACAAGGCCCACGCGATAGGTAGCGGGCAGGCAGAGCGCCGCATAGAGGCCCGCCGCCCCGCTGCCGATCACCAAAACATCAAACGGATCTGTAGGCAACACCTTTTCCTCAAACGCCCAAAACTATCGTGGCAGTCATCTGTAGGGGGCTCAATCACCACCGACAGTCAGGATATCTGTAGGGGAATCCGGACTGAGGATGCCTTGAATAGGCAAAAGTCGGCAGAGATCAAAATACCTCTGCCGACTTAATTGCTGGTGAACCCTCGATTGGGTGCTGGGCCAACGCGGTGGCGGGCCGCAGCACTGATAGCGTTTAGCGGTAAACGCCGTTGTTATAGCGGTCAGCCCCTTCAACTAGCGCCGGGTCGGGCCGAGTGACGGTAAAGCTGTCCAGATTTGCTTTGATGATGTCGCGCTCGCGATCGCTCAGCCCAGAAATCCCTAGCACGTCTTCAACACTTTCAAAGGGCGCATTCTTCAAAATTTTGCCCGCGATGGTCGGATACATGCCCTTGTATTTCACAAAGGCTTGAACGTTAGCGTTGTTTAAATCAAGTTTAGAGCAGTACTCAGTGCTCAGCTTGTCGTCAACGGCGTTGCGTAACTCTTCGGCTAAGACTGGTGTGTACTCAAGATTGACCCCGGTAGCGGCAGCGGCAGGGCGAACCTGCCAACCCAAGCAAGTGCTCAGGACCCCGAGTGTCAGCACTAGGCCTAACAACAAACGTTTCATCTACTCAATCCCCTCGTTAGGAAGAATCAACACAAGAATTTATTAAACCCTATCATCTCCTTTGACATTCACTGCGGCGCTGTATCCTTACGCAATGCTACTGAGCGTTTTCAAGGCTTTCAGCAGGCGAGTCGGGCGCCCGAAGGGGCGGATGCGAGGCGGCGGCAATTCCAGAGATGAGACCGCGGCAGCCGGTTCAGGTTCATTCTGAACGCCAAAAACTGAATTCCTTCGGTAGAGGTCAGGGGGATCTCTGGTAGCCAGTGCTACCTCTCTGATGACTGGATAGGGGGAGTATCCTAGGGATTCTCTGGATTGAAGGGGGTGAAACCCCGTTTTTAAGGACTTTCAGCGCTGAAGTTCAAATGTTTGTTGGCACAGTGAGTATTACGGTATGACGATCGCCCCGGCACCCACAGCAGGCTGGTTTTATCGATGGCGACGCCCCTTGGAGGCCGTTTTTTTGCCCGTGGCGGCGCTGTTGGCCGCCTTGGTGATTTTTGGCGTTTTTTGCACCCTCGCCGGCGCCAATCCCCTGGGCGTATATGCCTCGATCTACAAGGCCGCCTTTGGTAGCTGGAGCGCTTGGCAAAATACGTTGATTCGCGCATCGCCGCTGATGCTGACGGCACTCTGTACGGCCCTGCCTGCCCGCTTGGGGCTCGTGATCATCGGCAATGAAGGGGCATTGGTCATCGGGGGCTTGGCAGCGACGCTCGCCGGGCTGACGGTGGGGGCCAGTTTGCCGCCGGTGCTAGGTCAATTCACCATGGCGATCGCGGCCATCATCGCTGGGGGCCTGTGGATTATGCTGGCCGGTGCCCTGCGCCACTATCGCGGGGTGAACGAAACCATCAGCAGCCTGCTATTGAACTACATCGCGATCGCCCTGCTGAACCATTTGGTAGAAGGGCCACTGCGCGATTCGGAATTTGTCACGAAGCCCTCATCGGCGGAACTCAGCGAAGCCCTGTGGATGGGCACGCTGCCGGGTAGCCGCATTCACTACGGACTGCTCTATGGCCTGATCGCCTGCGTCATTGCCTATGTGTTGATTCAGCGGACGACCTTTGGCTTTGCGGCGCGCACGGCGGGCGGCAACATTCGCGCGGCGCGGGTGGCGGGGTTGCCCGTCGGTAAACTGACCCTGGCCATATGCTTTTTGGGCGGCTCCTGTGCAGGACTGGCGGGCATGGTGGAGGTCGCTGCGGTGCAAAAGCGGATTAACGAATCGCTGGTGTCGAACTATGGCTACGCAGGCATTTTGGTGGCCTTCGTCTCCCGCCACAATCCGCTGGCGACGATTTTGGTGGCGGTGCTGCTGGGGGGCATTTTGGCCAGTGGCGGCATTTTGCAGCGATCGCACGATTTGCCCGATGCTACCGTGCTGGTGTTTCAAGGCATCGTGTTTCTCTGCGTGCTGTTCAGCGATTCGCTCTACGGTCGTTTGCCCTGGTTTCAAGAAAAGCCGGTGGTTTAGCCTTTCTGTTCATCCATTCCACAGGCATCCGATGAGGTTACGACATGGCAACTGAAGCATTGGGCTGGTGGGGCGTACCCCTCGGCATTTTGGCCGGTACCCTGCGGGGCAGCGCGCCGTTTCTCTTCGTGAGTTTGGGCGAATGCCTGACGGAAAAAAGCGGCAAAATCAACCTGGGCCTGGAAGGCACCTTGCTGATGGGAGCGATGAGCGCCTACGGCGTGTCTTACCTGAGTCAGGGCGCGTTGGGCGATTTTTGGGCACCGTGGCTTGGCGTGCTGGCGGCGGGCTTGGCAGGGATGTCGTTAGGCGCGATTCACGGTTGGCTCGCCCAACAGCCCCGTGTGAATGATGTGGCCGTCGGCATCGCCATGATCATTTTTGGCAGCGGTTTAGCCTTCTTTCTGGGCAAGCCGTTCATTCAGCCCCAAGCGCCGCAGCTATTCACCTTTCAGTGGGGCGCTTGGAGCAGCAACCCCGCCGTGCAGTCGGCATTAAAGGTGAGTCCGCTGTTTTTGATCGGGGTGGCGATCGCCCCCGTGATGCAGTGGTTCTTTCGCTCAACGCGCTGGGGCCTGTACATTCGCGCAGTGGGCGACAGTCCGGAAGCGGCGCGGGCCATGGGCATCTCAATTTTTAAGGTGCGGTTTTTGAGCATTATGGCGGGCAGCTTTCTGGCGGGCATTGGCGGCGCTTGCCTGTCGCTGTATTTTCCCGGCGTGTGGACTGAGCGCATCTCAAGTGGTCAAGGTCTGATGGCGGTGGCGCTGGTGATTTTTGCCCGCTGGAACCCGATTCAATGCCTGTGGGCGTCGCTCTTGTTTGGCGGCGCGCAGGCACTCGGCCCAGCCTTTCAATCGGTCGGCATCAATGCCTATTACTATCTGTTCAACGCGGCACCCTACATTCTGACGCTGCTGATTATGATCATTACCTGTTCGCCGAAGCGAACGCTGGTCGGGGCACCGGGTGCGTTGGGCAAAGAGGATTAAACGGTCTCGTCAATATTTGTTGATGGTATCGCTGAGTCGTTAGGATCGATAGTGAATTATGCCTGATTAGCGGGAGAGAGATTACTATGACGCTCAGCACAACCAGTCAAATTTCTTTAGACACGATGGGCAAAGTTCTCGCTAAGTTAACGATTACTAATCGCATTGATCAGGCCAATGCACAGAATGGCTTAGTGCCCCACGATCAGATCCGCTCTGTTGAATTAGAAGATGTTCTGGTTGATACGGGGGCCACGACGCTTTGTCTACCGGCTGAAACCATTTCCCAATTGGGCCTTGAGCTGCTTCGAGAAGTGCAAATTTCAACCGCCAACGGTATCGGTACAGCGCGCATCTTTCAGGACGCTAAAGTTTCACTCTGTGGTCGGGAAGGCACTTTTGAATGTCTCGAACTACCAGGGGGCCAAAATCCATTGCTGGGCGTGATTCCGATGGAGGCTTTGGGCCTAGAGCCGGATCTGTAAAATCAGCGGCTGCGGGTACTCCCCATTTCCTCTACTGAGACCTACCTGAGCATTCTCTGATCCATGACGACAACCTTGAAATTGGCAGTAAATGGTACTCTCATGCGCGGGCTAGCGCTGAATCCCAACTTACTGAATGTTGGGGCTACCTTTAACTGTGAAACGACTACTGAGCCCGCCTATCGGTTGTGGACAATTGATGACCAGTATCCCGCGATGGTGCGAGTGGCAGAGGGGGGCGTAGCGATCTCGGTGGAAGTTTGGGATGTGCCGCTAGCCGGTCTAGGGGTGATTTTGATGCAGGAACCGCCGGGGCTGGCGATCGGCAAGGTGAAGCTGGCCGCGGGGGAAATTGTGTTAGGCGTCATCGGTGAACCGCTGACGGTGGTCGGCAAACGGGAGATTACGGAGTTTGGCGGTTGGCGAGCCTATCAAGCATCGCTAGCCACCACTAAGAGCTGAGATACTATCCAGAAATTGTTAGTGATATATATTCAAATAAAGCACGAGATCGCACCATTCAAGCGTCTGGTAAGCAAAGGCAAAAAACTGACGAGCTGCATTATTGCTAGTTGCGCTACTCTAGCAGTTCTCAAAAGCGCGAAATTGCCATGCAAATTGACGCCTCGCCGTCACAAATAGTATTTACTGAGGGCAACAAAGTTTCGCGTAATCCCAGTATGAGGAAGCTAGATGGCACACAGCAGCTATACCAAAACTTGAGATCAAAAATGCAAAATACTTCTGCTCTGGCCCCTATGATTTTCTGTTTAGCCCACTTTTATCTTGAGGAGCAAAATGGAGCATTACTGGCATGTGTCTTACTGCAAAGTTCTTGCCCGACACATCGTGAATGTGAGTTGAGAAGAAAGACAAAGGTCGATTGGGGCAATCTGATGCAGTGTAATTCCGTAGATCTTGCTCCGCAAGCCGACGTTTCCACTCCTCCATAACTGATGCTGTATCTTTATTGAATACATATATCAATAGTCCGCCGTTATTTTGGTTTACCTCTCCGGTAGTGTATCTTGTGCAAAGTTGCTTAAATCCTTCTAGTAAATTACCATAAGCTTCGTGTTTCTTAGCTTCTCCAAACCAAATAAAGTCACGCAGCTCTACGGTAATGTCAACATGTCCTCCAGATTTCTTGTCATGTGAAGAGGTATACCCTTTTGCTGAGAGAATGTTTACAATATCTATAGTAATCCTATCTTCCGAATCCTTCTGTCGGAGTTCTCTATTGAGCTGTAGAGTTTGAATTACTTCATCTAAATCCTTATATAATTGGCGAATAAAATCCTCATAATTTTCAATTAAAATCTTATCCATAAAGCTGGCGAATGTTTTGCCCAAATGGCCAAAACTTCCCAAGCCCATTTTTTTTGCTTCCGCTATGGATAAATTTTCAATATCCATTCCTAAGACCGTATTTCCTTGATCAACTCACTAGGATAAAAGTATAAAAATACGTTCTCTTCGTAATTCTCCAAAAGCACTCCTTGCTCTGGATGAAGAAGTTTTCCTGTCTCTCTAGCTATTCTCATTTCACTTTTAGATATGGGAATATAATCGTCGTTTTCGATCAATTCAAATCCTATCTCAAGCAAACGAACTGAATCACCACATAAGTATTCAATAGAAGAGATAACTTCCCGATCAGAAAAATCTTGGCCAACTATTTTTCCAATACTTCCATATGTTATGTGAGAAAGTTCCATGGTTGATTGCACTAAATAATTTAATACAGCAATACAAATATCTGACTGAGGTTGTTCACCCCAATCGCTTTTGATCTTTGTAATGACTGATTCCTTACTCACCACGATTAGTTGAATATGAAACTATCTTTTTAAATACAAACTCGTAATCTTCCAAGCCACAACACTTCGAAATTAAGAATTCCTCAAGCTCTGGAGTGATTTTACTTAACTGAACTTTTCTCCCAGGCAAGAATAGTTCGGGTTTGCTCTGAATATTTTCTGCAAGCTGATACTCTAGCAAGATTGCTATTTTATACAATCGTATGTCAGATTCGGCATCTTCTAGTGCCTTCCTTCCAGCGTGGTGATAAATCTCTTGCCTTAAATCTTCGTGAGTTCTTCTCATCTTTTCATTTTTTGTTGAGCCGCCATCTGTCTTGAAAGAAACTTCTCCAACTTTACCTTCAGTAGACCTATACAACTTGTCAATCGCAGGGAATATATTCAATACCTGATTTGAAGAGAGAGAGAATCCCTTTTTGAAAGAAGCCAATAAAGTGCTGGTAGAACTTTTGATTCCATCAAAACTATATTGTCTATCTTCTGCCGATATGCCGTTTGCAGTAAACTTTATCGGGAATTAAGGATGATAGAGTACAGGTGTTTGTGTCACTTCCAATAGCCTGATGAGACTGAGCTATGCAGACTTACAGGATCAGCCCCGAATTCTACAAAGTTTGACTAGTTTGAAGACTCTAGAGTTTG
>JBHJJI010000198.1:0-2622 GCA_050042805.1 Leptolyngbyaceae cyanobacterium | reverse complement strand
CCGGGCGCCCTTTGGTTCTCTAGAGCGCCTGATCGGCATTCTGATTGAAGAATATGCGGGCGATTTTCCCGTTTGGTTGGCTCCGGTGCAAATTCGCCTATTGCCCGTCACCACCGAACTCATGGGCTATGCTCAGCAGGTGTGCGATCGCCTAGTCGGCCAAGGCGTTCGCGCCGAAGTCGATACCAGCGGCGATCGCCTCGGCAAGCTCATCCGCAATGGCGAAAAGGGCAAAATTCCCGTCATGGCAGTTGTCGGGGCTAAAGAGCAAGAAGCCAACGCCCTCAGCATTCGCCCCCGCGCTGCCGGTGAGCTGGGGGCCATTCCCGTCGATGAAGTGATGGCACGGCTGCCCAGCGCGATCGCGAATCACGGCGATTTCTAAATTACTGAGCTGATAAAGTCACAAATTTTTCAGTTTTGATCAGATGTCTTTAGGATAGATTTTTGGGCAACGGAGTTTACCAATACCACAGCACTGAGTAAGCAACGGATGAACGCAGCGTCATCCTGCGCTTAGCCGCCTCGATGTTTCAAAGGAAGGATAGTGACAGCTTATTACCATGGCATATACCTGTGATTTGGGCTCTGGCCAAAGAGTCTTTTTAAACAACGTCGGCGAACAAACCACCATCACGCTGGCGACGAGTAGCGCTGGACAACAGCAGCAGTCAGGCAGTCAGTTCACCACCGGCGTCTGGACGGCACCGCCAGAGCTGTTTCGCACAGTGCAAGGCCTGGTGATTCGGCTGACGACCGCCCAGGGCAACCATCACATTCAACTGCAGGGCAACCAACTGGGCCTCATGGTCCAAACTCCCAATTTAGGAAACGCTCAGCAAATGCAGATGGGCATCGCTACCTCCATGCCCAATAGTCCCCCACCGATGCCGCCGATGCCCCCCATGCCGTCGATGGATCCCATGCCACCGATGCCCCCCATGCAGCCGATCGACCCGATACCGCCGCTAGCGCCGATGACCATGGGCAATATGGAAATGAATGCCAATCCGATGCAAATGCGCATGGGCAATATGGCAATGCAGATGGGTAATGCCGCCGCTGAGACCCCGCCGCCGCCGGCTCCGTCGAGCCCTTTGCCAGCCGCAAATGCTGCCCCTAAGGTGGCCAACTTTTGTAGTCAGTGCGGCGCGGCAGTACAGCCGAGCGATCGCTTTTGCGCCAACTGCGGGCATCAGCTCCAGAGTTAGGACGGCTAGCGATCTTGCTTCATGCCCGCTTGGGCCGGGTCAAAGCCTTTAGGAAAAAGCGTTTCTGCCGGATCGTAGTCGGCATCATGCAGTTGGGTGCCAGTCAGCAGCGCCTGCCGTAGATCGGTGCCGATCAGCATCGCGCCTCTTAAGTCAGTCTCCGTGAGATTGGCCGATCGCAAAGAAGCATAGCTGAGATCAGTCCCCCGCAGGTTGGCGCGGGTGAGGTCAGCTTCGCTGAGTTCGGCGTAGCTCAGGTCGGCCCCCTTAAGATCACACTCGCGCAAATCCGCTTGATTTAGGCTCAACCCCGAAAACGCTCGCTGACCCGCCCCATAGGCTTGGCAGAGCGCTTCCGTGGTTTTGAGGAGAGAGACATCTTGAACATCAGACATGACGGGCAACCTCGATCGAAAAACCTGAGGGTCGAAAAAAATTAGAACAATCGTTGCAGCGATACCCCGTCCCGCAGCCAGCGGGCAACTGACCCAGTGGTCTCAGATTACGGCAAGAAGTGCGCATAGGGCTGACTCAAAAATAGGGCCCGCTCCGCATCCCGGCGTTTGACTAAGCCGAGCAAGGTTTGTCCCCCCGCTTTCACCCAGCGAGGAAACTCATCAGCCGCCCCTTGATAATCACCCGCATTGAGTTTTCGCAGCAGGGTTGAGTCACCTAAGGCTCCTAATCCCAGGTTAAAGCTGAACGAGACGAGGGCCGAAAACTGGTCGCTATTAACCGGCACTTTGACTAAGTCGCGCACGCCGTTTTCAAACAGCTCTAGATCTTTTTGGAGAATGCTCTCTGCTTCAGCTTCGCTAATCGTTTGACCGGCGTACACCGTGGGTGGCCCTGCGGCGGAAGTATGGCCATAGCCAATCGTCCAAACCCCGACGGAATCTTGATAGGCCTGCAGCTCTCGTCCTTCACAGCGTTTCACAATGGTTAACCCATCGCTGTTGATGTGATCAGTACCAGCGCTGGGCGTTGGTGTGGTGGGCGGCTGCGGCTGCGGGGGCGCGGGAATCATGCTCGGTTCGGCCCCTTCAGGAGACACGGTCATGGCGCGAGGATAGTCTTCACGGGTAAACCACGAGCGAATCGCGGTCACATTGAGGACTTGCTCTGCTGGGTTAGTTGATGAGGGATACTTCGTCAGTCGTGAAATCCAGTACCCCCCTTGCATGAGGTAGATAGCTTTGCTGGTTTCTTTAATCCAGGTGCCCATGTCGATATGCCTGCGGTCAATAGTGAGCTTAAGTCGTCAGTCGAGCCGGGGAGCGATCGCGCCATCGCGGTGAGGCGCACCCCTCCCTCAACCTCACAAAAATCGGGTGTAATCTTGGCTGAGGAAAAGCGCCTGTTCGGCATCGCGCCGCCGCACCAAACCTGGTAACGGTTGCCCCCCCGCATT
>JBHJJI010000197.1:0-11764 GCA_050042805.1 Leptolyngbyaceae cyanobacterium | reverse complement strand
CGTTATCGTGACGCACAATATGCAGCAGGCGACCCGCGTGGCAGACAAGACGGCCTTCTTTAACGCGGTGCCAACTGAGTCGGGCGGCAAGGTGGGCTATCTCGCCGAGTTCAACGATACTCAAGAGATTTTCGGGAATCCCAAGGAAACGGCCACTCGCGATTACGTCACGGGCCGATTTGGCTAACCGCGATCGCTCACTGGTCGCTGATCCAGGGAAGGCAGTACTACTGCCTTCCCTTTGTTGTTTGAGGGTAACTAGCATCGCCGCATGGGAACTTGGGGGGCTCACCAATAGCGTCCCCGATCATCGGGGTTTGGCACTGCCAAACCCCGACCGAAAACTGTCTGTCCTGGGGATTTCATTCAAGCGGAAGTCTCTTACAAGTTGGACTTCTCACTGATAATGCCGGAAACTGCAGGAGGTGATCACTGCCCCAATTGTGATTTGTATGAATCTTCTGATTAGCTTGATCTTGTTGGTGCTGCCTATCCCGATTGGTTTGCTATCCGTCATGCCGGGAAGCCGCACCGAGGCGAGTGAGATGGCATCAACGGTGCCTGTTGTTCTTGGTGATGTCGAAATTCAACAGCGCATGACGGCTTTGCCCCTGTGGACAACGGATGGGGAGTCTCTCTTCTATGAACAGACGTTTGCCGATTTTGAGGCGGCGATCGCCTTTGTCAATGCGTTGGTTGACCCGGCAGAAGCTTTAGGCCATCACCCTGACATTGTGATTACTTACAACCGAGTGGCACTGACCCTGACCACCCATGATGCCGGTGGCCTAACCGAACTAGACTTTCAGCTGGCTGAGGTGATCTCGCAATTGTCGGTCGATCAGCCGGTGACCGATGCCGAATCCAGAGAATGAGTTGCTGCTGGCAGTCTGTTTCACGGGGGATGGTTAGCGACTGCGACGCCAGTTGCACCAATTTTCCGCCCAGTCGTATCGCCAGCCGCCAGGCTGCCAGCGATCGCGCTCCCACTGCTGAGTCGTTTGCCGCAGGATCTCGGTGCAGCTATCGGGCAGAGCGGGGAAATTGGCCAACTGCCACCAGGGTGTTTTTTGCGCCATGAGCACCGCCACGGTTTGAATCCATTCGGTGGCTTCGGGGCCGACGCCATGAGCGCCAATTAATTGACCGTTGCGATGGGCCAGCAGTTTGCAAAATCCCCTGGTGGCGGCTCGCCATTGCGCTTTGGGATTTTCGTAGAGAGGCTGCCGGGCGATGAGCAGTTGACTGTTGCTGTAGCGCTGACGCGCCTGCGGTTCGGTGAGGCCGACCTGAGCCACGGCGGGTTGGGTGGATAACGCGTAGGGAATCGTGCTGTAGTCAATGCGTTGACGGTTCCAGAAGAGCGCATTGTGAACGGCGCAGTGGGCTTCGTGGCGGGCGATCGCGGGCAAGTCATCGCCGCCGAGCACGGCACCGCAGGCATAGATGCGAGGATGCTCAGTTTGCAAAAAGGCATTGACGGTGAGGGGGCGATCGTCCGCAAAACACGTCTTTAAGCCCAGGTTCATCAGATTGGCGACAGGCTGAGTCGCAACGACCAGAGACGCGCCAGTGACGGGGGCATCAGCGAGTTTGACAGTGACGCCCTCCGGTTGTGCGGCGATTTCTAGAATGTCTGTGCTCAACCTCAAGTCAACGCCCTCGGCCCGCAGTTGTGCTGCTAGCCACTGCGATATCTCGGGGTCGGCAGATGGCAGCAGGAGCGGTTTTGGTGTGATCAGGGTGACTGCCACGCTCCACTGTCGGAGCGCCTGAGCCAGTGCCAACCCCAAAGGCGTGCTGCCCCAAATGATCACCGATGCCGGCAGGGTATCGCGCTGACAAAAGGTCTGTGGCGTGTCGTAGGCCACGGCTGATAAGCCTGGCAGGTCGGGGGGCTGCGGTGTATTGCCGGTGGCTAGCAACAGGGCGCGAGTGGTGAATTGGCGCGAAGGGGTCGCCAGTTTGAGGGGGCGATCGCTGACGATTTGCCCGCTTTCAGCAATGACGTCAACGCCTTGCACCATCAGCCGCTGCCAGTCATCTTGGGTGAGCGTATTCGCAATCAAGGTGGCTCGCTGCATCGCCCATTGCCAGGGCGAGAGCGGACTATCAGCAGGCGGGGGGAAATGATCCTGATGGTTTGTTTGCAGCAGACCTTGGAGCTGTAGGGGCGATCGCCGACCTTCAAGTCCTTGGCCTATCAGAGCGACTCTAGCCCCTAAGCGAGTCGCCTCAGCGGCGGCGTCCAGACCTTCTGGAGTGCCTCCCAAAATGACCAAATCATAGTCAACCGCCATGGGCGCTTTATATTCTCAATGCAGGCCGCCCTTGAGTGTAACGCTTATGGTCGTCAGCGAGGAAGGGTTAGCGATGCTCGGCTAGGGTGCTATTAACGGGCGTGGATTTTGGCTGCGGGGGATGAGTCATCGTGGGCAAGGGCGAGGCCGATGGCGCTGCCGCTTGTCGCGTGAGTTCTTTGACTTTCAGCACGATCAGATATTCATAAAAGCCTTGCAGGGCGCACCAGGCAAAACCAGCTTCCCCGTCGCGCCAGCCACCTAGCATGAAATACATGTAAAACCACCGGACGAGGGGCCGCAACGGCAGTCGCAGCGACAAATCCTTCAGCGCATGTCGCCGCTCAATTTCCGTTTTGCCAAAAAAGAGCTGCTGCCAGTTAACGCTCCCTGTCTGCAGCTGCCGGAGCGTCTCTTTTGCTTCGTCGGTCGAGTAGCGATTGTGTTTCTCAATCCACCGGCTCATGCCTTTGCCGCAGGTGTAGTGGGGATAAGTCGCCTGCAATAGGCCCGTGGAGCCGTCACACACTTCGCGTTCGGTGTGGCCGTAGTCAGTAAACCAAACTTTGCCGAGCTGCAACAGCCGCAGCTGATAGCGCGGAAATTGGGTGCTGTGCTTGATCCACCGATCCATAAACATGACGCGCTCGGCAGCGTAGTAACCGATGTGCTCGCCCCGTTGAATCGCGTCGCAACATTCCTGAAAAAGCTCTGGTGTCATGCGTTCATCGGCTTCCAAGATGTAAGCCCAGTCATACTTGGCGGGAATGTTTTCCAACATCCAGGTGCGCTGTTTGCCGTGGCTCTCGAAGGAATGCTCAACGACGCGCACTGGATATTGTGAGGCGATTTCGGCGGTGCGATCGCGGCTGCAAGAATCGACCACAATCACGTCATCGGATAGCATCGCGGACTCAATGCAGGCCGAGATGTCGAGTTCTTCGTTGTAGGTGAGAATGTAAATCGAAAACATGAGCGCTCTAATCGAAGGGTGGAAGATGCCAGCAATGTGGCTGAACAGTTCGGGGAAGATCGCTGGCTAGGGGGGAATACCCCTCACTGTTCCTTGTTCATCTTTCCCAAATCAGTCATGACTTCAGAACAGATGCCCGACTTCCGCCAAAATTTATGAAAAAGTCCCGTTTATGTGAATGTGAGATGTCGCGATCGCTACGGTTGTGGCGACGATTGCGGTTTGTGAAGAAGTCTGTAGGGTGAACGAAATTTTGTGTGGGATGTTTGTACTACAGCACAAAAGTCATCGCTAAACTGGGATTTCCAGACTGCGACTTAGCCTTGAAAAGCCCTGGTTTTTGGGATGCCGCGCTTTTTTTCGTTCACCTGAAGTCTGTAGGCCATCACGTTGACTCTTAACGCTGTCGATGCGGGGGTGACTCACGCTGATCCAACCCGGTTTTTCAAATCAGAGTAGGGGTTGGCGGATCTTATTCAGCCGCCGCTCGTTGCCACTGGGCAATATCCCAGGTACTGGCATCCCACGGCGTCGGTGCTAACCCCACCAGATCTTTGCTGACGCCGTTGGTGGTGGCTCGATGCACGATGGGAATCACCGCCACATCTGCCGCCAGCAGGGCATCCATTTCTTGGAACAGAGCGGCCCGTTTTTCGAGATTGAGCTCCTGCTGGGCGGCGTCCCAGAGCGCGTCATAGTCCGTGTTGCAGTAGCGGGCATTGTTCGGCTTTTGCCACTGGTTCGCTTGGGTGGCGATTTGGCCGCAGGTCCACCAGCTGAGATAGATTGTCGGGTCAGGATGATCGTTGCCGGTGGTATAGGCCTGCAGATCGGCATAAAAGTGATTGATGCTGTTGGTCTGTTCGGGGTCACCCGAGAAAAAATCGTCTACGCGCACCCGCTTAATATCCACGTCGATGCCGAGGGACTGTAGATTTGCTTCGATTTGGGTTTGGGTTTTTTGGCGGACGGGGTTGACCGATGTTTGAAACACCATAGCCATATCGACGCCGTCGCGAGCGCGAATACCATCCCCATCGGTATCCTGCCACCCCGCTTCGTCGAGCAGGGCCTTGGCCTTTTCCAGGTTGTATTCGTAGGGCACTGTACCGGGGTTGGCATAAGGCCGAGGCGCGACTAGCAACTGAGCGGTCGGGCGTCCGGTAAAGCCGTACAGTTCTTCGGTAATAGAGTCGCGATCGATGGCATAGGCGATCGCCTGCCGCACCCGCTGATCGCTTAAAAAAGGATGCTCAGCGGCGAGGCTTGATCGCTCTCCAGAAGGCGTTTCAGCGAGCGGATTGGTGGGATTGAGCATGAGTCGTTCGACCAGTCCCCCAAAGACCGTATCGACCACCCCTTGGCCATCTTGTTGTAGGTCTTAGAGCAAGGCCACTTCCACTTGCAGATTGTGGGCAAACTCGGCCTCCCCGGTACTTAACACTTCGCGAGCCGCCGCATAGGGGGCTAGACCGCCCACCAGTTCGTCGGTTTGAATGAACGGCGCACGCTGGTGATAGGTGGGATTCGGCTCAAACAAGATTACCCCCGGCTGGCTGCCCGCGACCTGATAAGGGCCGGTGCCGATGGGTTGCTGATTGACCTCGGCCGATCGCGTCGCGGCCTCGTCGGTGTCTGCCAAGATATGCTGCGGCAGAATGACACCCGTTTGCCCCGTAAAGGGAATCTGCCAGGCTGCTGTCACGTCTTTAAAGGTGATTTTGACAGTCAGCTCATCCACGGCTTCGACCGACTCGACGGCTTCGTAATATTGCGCGGTGGCGGCCCCCACTTGAGGGTTGCTCACAAAGTCGAAGGTAAACACCACATCTTCAGCCGTTAAAGGTTCCCCATCGGCCCATTGCACCTCTGGCTGCAGCTGCCAGGTGACAGACTTGCCATCTGCGGCGACGCTGCCGTCTTCAACGGTGGGAATCGCCGCCGCTAAGATCGGCACGAGTTCACCCCGCTCGTTGGTGGTGGCTAAGGGCTCATAGACAATGCGGCCCGCTTCAAAATCTTGAACGCCCGTTGCCAGATGCGGGTTCAATGTGAGCGGCATCTGGCTGTAGAGCAGCCTCAGAGTCGTGCGGTCACGGGGGGCGTTGGTGACTGCTGCGGCTTCTGCCTCGGCAGCAACCGTGGCGTTAGGGGGCGTTTGGCTACAGCCACAATGACGGTGGCTCCGACCAGCAACGCTGCGCCTACGAACCCCGGTAGATATTGACACCGACCGACCATTTGCGTATTCATTACTCCGAATTGCGATCCTATCCTAGCGATCGCGGCTACATTTGCGGGGCAGATGTGCCTCCTTCTCTGAATTGACTAGCAACGGAAGACGACGCCATTCCTTGGGTCAGTGCGGGGGTAAGAGCGCCAGGGCCGGGGAGTCGAGGGGCAGAGGCGCGAGCGTTGTTGTCTGCTTGCAGAGAATCGGCATACCACTGATACACAGCCACTCATGGCGTGCCTTTTTTTATGGGCGGCTGCCTGTGGATGCGGTTGGGGGGTAATGAGCCGGAATGAGGATGGCCTTAAGCCTACGATCTCGGAGTGTGTTTGGTGGTTCGGCTGCCGTTCCAAGACTGCGATCGCCGATGGGGCGGAATCCAGGCTTCGCGACAGCCATACACGCCCGGTCGCAGTGCCGTACTCTGCAGCTCGCTGCTATCCGTCGCATAGACCTCTTGGCGGGCAGACGCTGTGGTGGCGGAAGACTTAACGGCTGGGCGAGCCGTTAGCGGTTTACCTTGGCGGCGTTGCTGTAGCACTTGTAGGTTGTGTAAAGCGCTATCCCAGGTGAGGTCAGGGTCTTGCATCCACTGTTTCAAAACACCGAGGACAGCGCCAGCATTTTGATCAGAGGAACTGATGTCGAGCGGCTGAGACATCCGAATGGGATCGCGTTGCACTGCGGCAAAGGCTTGGCGCACCGCTGCAGCAATTTCTTGTTTGAGGGCTTGCTGGCCCTTTTTCCGTTGATGATGCAGGCCTTGTTCGCTAGAGGCGTAGAGCGACGGTAAACGATTGAGGGCAAAGGTTTCAACTTCCGAGCGCTTGAGATATTTGAGGAGTCTTTCAGGTAGCCCTGACATCTGTCGGTCGACTTCTTCAGCGACCAATAATTCCATTACGTTGATATGAGTGTTGGGACAACATACCTGCTTGTGATCGTTCATAGCTCAATCTACCTGATGCTCGCGGGTCAATATTTGGTGAGGATAGTGCGTACTTTCCCAGGTCTGCTTGGGTGCAAAATACATTGATCTGGGTGATTCCTGTTACTAGTATATCGTCTCTATCTTCTCTATTGAGAGAATACACCGAAGCTTAAAACCTTTCCGGAGTAAGCATTGGCTGGAAACCGAGATCATACTGAAGTGTGACCAGGCTGAATTTGAGTAGTGCTGTAGATCACAACTTCTGTTCCGTAAGGCGATTGCTAGCCAACGGCCTCATTCGTGCCTTACATTGGTTGATCTTGATGAATGGGGTGAGGGCGATCGCGCTTATTTCGCTGTGACTTGAAAATAATTCTGCTTGATGCTTTTTTGGGTGGCTGATGTGAAAGGATGAGTCGCCACAATTGATTTGATGTCTATGGCCACGCGATGAGCAATGTTGGCGGGCTCGATCTCGTTCAATGGATGTCAGCGTAGAGAGGACTTTTAAGGATTGATGACGGCGTCAACGACGGCTTCTAGCTCGCCGAGGCCACACCCGACGGGACTCTCTGCCCAGTTGAGCAGAGCGGGTACTCGCTGCCCTTGAGCGGCGGCCGAAGGCGGTAGCAATGAAGGTGGCACGTTGAGGGCATACACGATGGCGTCAAAGGTGGGGCCGGGGAGGTTCGACAACAGCCGAAACAAGGCCAGCCGCTTTTGTATGGTGCCTTTGGGCGATCTCTGAGGGGCGGAATCCATCGAGGGAGCCGCCGCTGAAGTGAGTGACGCAACTGATCCGTTGTCATGGATGTCTGTATTTGTGACTGCTGTGGGTGAGGTGCCCCAACCATCGTCTGGGGGTGGGGGCGAGCTGTGCAGTTTGTTAACGACGCGGGTAATACCTTGGATAACGTTGTCTAAGCCTGCATCGAGGCTGCTCCATTCGGTGACGGGTTTGCCATCGGTGGGCAAGACCTGCAGTTTGGCAAACGGCATTTGTTGCCAGGCGCAGGGCGTCATGATGATTGGCATCACGCGGGCTGTCTGCTGTTCGTGGTGTATAAGCGCCCGGTTCATTTCCTTGCTAAAGCAAAAGTCAGAGCCGATAAACCGAGCGGTAATTAACAAGAGAATGATGTCGGCACTGTCCAGAGCCTGCAAGATTTCGGCGTTCCATTCTGACCCAGCGTCGATCGCCCGATCTTGCCAAATGCTGATTTTGCCCAGGTTTTGTAGGGCTTTCAAAAACACCACGAGATCATCTTTGTGGGATTCATCGCGATGAGAATAGGAGACAAAGATTTTGAGCGGGGCGGCAGGGGTCGGTGAGGGCATGGGCGATCGCTCGGCGTTCCACCATTCAATATAGTCACCTTTGCCCAGAGCGTCGGTGTTCCTTAAGCAGGCTGTAAAAAAGTTGAGGAACGGGTGTGGCAGGGGAGCCAGGGAGCCGAGGGGCCAAGGGGGCAGCCAGCTTGATGGGGTTTAGTTCTGCCGGGGGGCTGGGTTGACTTGGTTGCGGTCATGTTTGGTCTCGCTGATGTTGGTTATGCTGGTGACGGCTGGCGGTGGGATGGGTAACGATGCTCTGAAACAGGGCAACCAACTCTGGCTCCCCCGCTCTGTGCTTCCCTGCCCCTGGCTTTCCTTTCTGGCTATGCAATTTGTGAATTCTGTGCAATCGCTGACCTATGACAAGGTGGCTGACTACCTTAAGGGGGCGGCGCTGTTTCAAAACTCGCTGCGGGCCGCTGGCGATCGCCCCAAGTTTGACATCCTCTATGGGTCTGCTTTGGTGGAGGTTGAGGTGTTGCCGTGGGAGGTGCACCCCTGGCAAGACGATGAGCTGGCGACGGTGCGAGCCACCAGTTGCGTGACGGTTGGCAGCACCTTGGACTGTGAATTGATGCAGTTTTTGCTGACGGAAAATCGCCGGATGCGATTTGGCTCCTTCCACTTGGATGAGGCCGGGCAGGTGGTGTTTTCAGAAAGTGTGCTGGGCGGTGAAGAGATGTCGCTGATGGAGTTGCAAACGTGCATTCTCTCGGTGGTGACAATGGCGGATACCTATGACGATATTATTGCCCAGCGCTTTGGTGGGCAGCGGGCCAGCGATCGCCTGTCGCAAGGCCCGTTGTTTGAGCGTCCGACTGTCTAAAATTCTGACTGCTGAATATCCTGGCGAGGCTATTCGACTAGAACGGTGACGCTGGTGTCGCCGTTGGGGGCTGGCGTAAAGGTGAGGGTATTGCCCGAGATCGTAATCTCACCGTCGTAGCCACCCCCGAGCACAAACTCCCCGCGCCGGGTCATGATCAAGCGCTGCCGGGATTCGCCGTCGTGAATTTCGGTATCGACGTCGAAGCTGACCAGCATCAAAAACGGAAAGACTCCTGAACCGCCGGTATTGACCCAAGTGCGCAGGGCATGGGTGCCGTTGTCCAACACGCCGACAGACTGATAGCCAACAAACCGGCGTTCGTCGCCGGTGGTCCACTCGGCTAACACGCGCCCGTCGCTAAATTCCGACAGTTCACCATAAAACTGATTGGTATCCGATGTGGTGCCCTCGATATCCACCGCGATCGCCCCTGGCAGCGTGTCAGATAGCCAGGGAATCAAAGCCGCGACGGCTCGCGGGTTGAGCGGTTCGTCCTGAAATCTCAGGGTGGTTTGCAGTTCAGCTAGGGCGGCGGCATAGTCAATGCTGGGTTCGTCAGCGAGGACTTGAGTCGCTGTTTCCAGGGGCGCGATCGCGGTGGGGGGCTGAGCGATGACGGCGGTCTGGCTGCTTAGCAGGGGTTGACCCCACAGTAAAAGCCCGGTGCCCATCATCAATGCGGCACAGCTGATGAGGCGACGGGAACTCAAGGTGATTTTGTTCATTAAAGATCTCTTTTTTTCTGAGGGCTAATAGGGCATTAATGTGCTGGATGAATACATCAAGTAATGGGCGAAATATAATTGATAATTCTCTATGTTTTTGGAGGATTTAGACTTAATGAATTTTCTTCAACAAAGAAATCTCACAGTTTATGGAAGGGTTATTGTAGGGCTAAGGCCAGCGCCACAACTGGCTTAAGATACCCAAACAGCACCCGTCGCTACAGGGCTTTTGGGTAAAGCCGTTTCACCCGCATGGAAAGGGGAAAATTATGACTCAGAAAGAAGGCCCGGGACCGCGCAATGTTGCCATTGTGGGTCCCTACTCTAGTGGTAAGACCACGTTGCTGGAAAGCTTACTCTACGTCAGGCAAACCATTACGCGTAAAGGGAGTGTGGATGAGGGTTCGACGCTGGGGGATGCCACGCCAGAGGCCCGCGATCGCACCATGACCGTTGAGTTAAATGCCGCCACTGCTGAGTATGGCGGCATTTGTTTTAACTTTCTCGATTGTCCGGGATCGGTGGAGCTGCAGCTCGAAACGGATAATGCCCTGATGGGCGTAGATGCCGCGATCGTGGTGTGTGAGGCAGATCCCCATCGGGTGCTAACGCTAGCGCCCCTGCTGCAATTTTTAGACAGTTGGGAAATTCCGCATCTGATCTGGATTAATAAGATGGATCGGGCGGCAGCTTCATTTCAAGAAGTATTAGAAGCGTTAAAAACAGTTTCTGGTCGCCCGGTTTTGCCACAGCAATATCCCATTCGAGAAGATCAGAATTTGGTGGGCTTTATCGATCTGATTACTGAACAGGCCTATCACTATCATCCGGGTGCACCGGCGGATGCGGTGCCGATTCCCGCTGAGCTCAAAGCACAAGAGCAGGCGGCCCGCGAAGAAATGCTGGAGGCTCTGGCGGATTTTGACGATCACTTGTTGGAGGAGTTGTTAGAGGACATCGACCCACCCCAAGCAGAAATCGTCGGCGACCTGAAGCAAGATCTCAGCGCCGATCTGATCGTCCCGGTCTTGTTTGGCATCGCCACCGCCGACTTTGGGACGCGGCCGCTCTGGCAGGCGTTGGTTAAAGAAGCCCCCGCCGCCGCCGTCACTGCGGAAAAACGTGGCCTTGAGGAGGCTGCTGACGAGCCCCTGGCCCAGGTGCTCAAAACGTTTTATACCCCACAGGGGGGTAAGTTATCGCTGGTGCGAGTTTGGCAAGGCGGCCTGATCGATGGTGACAGTTTGAATGGCGATCGCATGGGCGGGCTTTATCGTCTCATGGGCCAGCAGACCCACAGCGTCTCGCGGGCTGAGGCGGGGGACATCGTGGCGGTGGCCCGGTTGACCCAGGCGCAAACCGGTGACACCCTCACACCGCAGGCGACCCCGAGTGTGACGTTGCCGACGGCTGAGCGCTTGGAGCCGGTGTATGCGTTGGCGATCGTGCCAGAGCACCGCAGCGACGAGGTAAAGCTGACCGAGGCTTTAAACAAATTGAAGGATGAAGATCCCTCACTGCGGTGGGAGCAGCATGGTGATACCCATGAAGTGATTCTGTGGGGCCAAGGGGAGGTGCATCTCAAGCTGGCGTTAGACCGACTGCGCCGCAAGTATGGCCTGCCGATGACGACTCATTTGCCTCAGGTGCCCTATAAAGAAACCATTCGCAAATCCGCTCGGGAACTGCGGGGGCGCTATAAGCACCAAACGGGCGGGCACGGTCAATTTGGGGATGTGTTTTTAGAGGTGCACCCCTTGGCTCGGGGTGAAGGCTTTAGCTTTGACCAAAAAGTCGTGGGCGGTGTGGTGCCACGTCAATATATTCCCAGCGTCGAAACCGGCGTGCGCGAATCTCTGACCCAAGGGCCGTTGGGTTTTCCAGTCGTGGATGTGGCGGTGACGCTGACCCATGGCTCTTACCACGCGGTCGATAGCTCTGACCAAGCCTTTAAGCAAGCGGCACGTATCGCGATGCAGGAGGGGCTACCGCAGTGTGACCCCGTTTTGCTCGAACCCGTAGACTCGGTGGAAATCTTGGTGCCCAATAGCTTTACGGCCAATGTATTGCGGCTGATCGGTACCCATCGCGGGCAGGTTTTGGGCTATGAGGCCAAAACTGATTGGCGCGGCTGGGATGTGGTGACGGCCTACCTGCCGGAGTCAGAAATGCAGACGCTGATTTTAGAACTGCGATCGCTGTCTATGGGCGTTGGTACCTTCCGTTGGCAATACGATCATCTAGATCCAGTTCCCGATGGCCTGCGCGATCGCCTGCTGGCTAAAACTCATGGCGATTAATATGGGCTGATATCGCCATCGAGTCCTTGCGGGCTTGAGACTGTGGCAATTGGGCAAGATGCAGACGCCCCTTAGGCTCACGAGTGCAGTCGGCCGAATCTACACCCGTGAGCCTTGGAACGTTAGGGAAATGTGCTC
>JBHJJI010000196.1:0-23728 GCA_050042805.1 Leptolyngbyaceae cyanobacterium | reverse complement strand
GGTGTTAGCAACTTTGACGTGAAAATTCATGTGCTCTAAGGTGAGTCCCGCCGGTAGCCCCTCGCCCAAATCTAGCGTGGAGTGCATACTGGCGATCACTAATCTCTGAACAAACCCCTCACCCACTTTGGTGCTGGCGGTGAAAATGGCTTGCCAGTGAGCCACTGTCCACTGTTCAGGCAGCAGCTGGGGAAAGTACCAGCCCTGGGCAAATGACCAAATCAGCAGCGGCAAAAACGGCAGAAACAGCACGCCAATAATCAGCAATAACAAGACTTTACGCGTCATGGCTGTCTCCTAAATGTGGTCTGCCGGAAGGGGCTACCAGAGCCGAGCCAGAGGTAGAGCGCAATCACGCCCAGGGAAATCAAGGAGAGGATCAGCCCCAGGGCAACGGCGATCGGGCGCTGGGTTAAATCGCTATCGGTAAAAGCCTGATAAACCAGAATAGGCAACGTTTTGGGGAAGGTAGACCCCAGCAGAAACGGCACTTCAAAGGCCCCAAAGATAAAGCCAAAGACAATCAGACTGGCGGAAATAATGCCCGATCGCAGCAACGGTAGCGTGACATGCCAAAAGCACTGCCAGGGACTGGCCCCCAGGGCCCGGGCCTGCATGCCATACTCGGGGCGAATGCCCCGCAGCACCGCCAGCAAAATTAACGTCATAAACGGAATTTCTTTCCACAAAAAGTGGAGCATCACACCAATGTTGGCCGCGTCATTGACTAGGAGGGGAAAGTCTTGGTCAGAGCTGAGCCAGCCTAGGCTGAACAACAGCCGCGAGAGCAAACCGCTAGGGGAAAGCAACAGCAAAATTCCCGCAATGCCGACTAGGTGAGGAATCGGCAGGGTTAGCTGACAGGCAAAGCTGGCCCAGCGCCCAGCGCCCTGCAACAGCAGCGCCAATCCCAAACTGAGCAGGGTCGAGAGCGCCGTCGCCGTGAAGGCAATATAGAGACTCAACCCCAAAGAGTGCCAGAAGGCGCGGTGGCTGAAGGCCAGTCGATACGCGTCGAGCGAGAAGGTGCCGTCAGTCGTCAGCCCCAACAGCCCGACGCTCTGCAAAAATGCCAGGATGAGCCCACCCCCAAACAGCCCTGCAATCAGGCTCACCGCTGGGAGCACCATCAGATAGGCCTGCCAGGGTGTCTCCGCGATCTCCCGCCGGACACGAGTCCACCCCGGCGGCCCAGCATGCTGTGAGGCAGGGACTGTTGTCATGGCAGGGGAGCCTCCAGCAGCGCCATGACTTCGGCCCCCATCTGAGTTAATTGCCGCTGACCAGCCTGCAAACGCTCCAAGCGAGCCGCCGTACTGCTGTTAACTGGGGCGCGGTTATGGACATTGTCCGTTTCGGTATCGGCATACCAGCGCTTGGTGGTGAGGCCATAGTTCGCCAGCCAACAGAGCGATCTCAAGGCTGGGAACGCGCCAAAAACGGCGAAATGTACCTGAATGGTTTGCGCCAGCGCCGCATCTTCTAGCGCGGCGTAGTAAGTATTGAGGAAAAATTGCTGATCTTTATAGGGCATTTGGTAGCCTTGCCGCCGCCGAATCGTGATCGGCGAGAGAAAATGGCCCAAATCGCCTGCGGGAGAGCCAATTTCAGCCCATTCCCAGTCAATTAAGTAAGCCTGCTGATCATTCACCACCCAGTTGTCATAGGTGTGATCGCTGTGCACCAGGCATGCATGAGGATATTCGGTCAGCAGCGATTCGCTGGCGAGCCGAGTCTCCGCCTGGGCCAGCAACGTCTTGAGCAGGTCGCTGATCTCAGCATCGGCCGCTGGCGAGTCTAAATAGGGCTGAGTATAGTCTCGCGCTTCTTGCCAAAACACTGTCAGGGGGTGACTTACCTGTGGCACCAAGGGCGACAGCTGATGGACTGACTTATATCCAGATTGCCGGGGTAGCCGATGCAGGCGGGCCAGCGTTGTCGCGCACTGCTGCAGATGCCGACGGCTATAGTCCATCGGGACACCGGGAATATAGTCGGTGATGAGATAGGTGTAGGGAAAGTCTGGCGTCGGAGCCAATTGCTCACCCAGAAGTTTATGTCCCAACCCTGACCCGGTGAGATAGCGCAGAATGCTGCCTTCAAACTGGGTCAGTTGGCTAAAGTTACCCTGAAAGCGCTGATTGGGGGTGTTGACCGCCACCCGTACCAGCCGATCGCCCCCCAACCGAAAAATCACATTGGCCTCACCGTGGGCCATGAGCTCTAGCGCGTCACGGTCATCCAGCAAATGACGGGCCTGCAGGTGCGATCGCAACGCTTCGCACAGCTGACCTAAATTAAGCAAGGTTGAAGCAGACAATAGACTGGGCAAAACGCAGTAAATACTTTGAGTACCATAGTTAACACGAATCTAGACTCACATGAACGACACCTTAAAAGTTCCTGAGTTTAGGGCCCCTCGATTGATTGCCTGGTTGAGAATTTCAGGGGTGTGAAACCACCGAAGCTGGGCTGCCATTCTCAATGAATTTGGATTTTTCGAGGTGTCCTTGAGTGATTGTGGTGGCCGACGCTCTGGATTAACAATGGGTTCGGCACTCAGGGCCTCAATCTAGTGGATTCGGCTCAAGTGGCTTTACCCCAAAAATGAAAACTGACAAACCAATCGGGCTCTCAAGACAGAAGTCACACGATCAAACCTCGCTTCCTAGCCCCCTGTTCCGCCGCTGTCGGCAAGGCTCTGTGAACTAGCGCCGCAGTCTACTCATCTCTCGACTCGCCCAGCCTGCAGTGATGCACTCCTCGCCCGAAAGTAAGGGTGATGTCGTGATGTTAAGCACTGGTGGTGATTTGATCACCTGCCACGGCACTGTTTATGACTGTTCCGCTCATCTTAATTATTTAAAAATGTGTGGCCTAGGAATTCCTTGAATCCCCATGAGAAGGCAAAACTGGGCATGATTCGCTAGTTTGTGGCGTTCTACATATCTCTCGCAAAAGAATTGGCCTAAACCAGCGTATGCTGCCATTCAGGGCAAGTTTCAATACAAATTGGTGTCTTTAAGCCAAGACGGCAAAATGGGAAAGCTGCCTGGACTGCGATCGCAATGCAGCACCTGAAATAACCGCAGTATCGTCGTTGAGACAATAGACAAGCATAATGACCTAGAACAGAATTCAAGCTGGCTTTCCGAAATCTTGGACTAGCGGAGAGAAGCATTCTAGAGACTGTTGTTATACTGGGTTATCTAAAGATTTGATGAATGTTCGTGATCCCAGAGTTATGGTTTGCCAATCTGGGGTGAGGCTGTATCAGTTTTTAGCCAGCAACAGAGGTGCATTCGAGTGTTCATGTTTGAACAAGTCATTTATCGGCGAGTCAGCTATCGGTAAACCGACGATCGCCAGGGCTTAAATATATCGTTACAGGGTTGAATTATGGGTAGCGTATCCAAGACTGCTCATCCTAAGCTCTATATCAACGTCATGGAACTGCTAGTTGCCGAAGAAGTGGGGCGACAGTTGGCGGGCCTGCCAGAGCGTGTGTCTAAATATGTGAAGCGGACAGAGGTTGAAACCTTTGCACTCAATCGTCTACCTGCGCTTTATGCTTCCAGTGAAAAAGGGCTCCAACACCAATACGAGCGCGCTCAGCATGACTTGAGAGCCGAGATTCTCAGCGCGGTGCGCCAAGCTTTTGCCGCTGTGCAGGTCGATCCGATTCGGCTATCGCAGCCGCTGCAGCTCAACCAAGAAGAAGAAGCGGTTTTGCAAGCCCTGCGCGAGCTGCTCAAAGAACCTAACTTGGATTGGAAGTCAGCCCTGCGTGAAATTAAACGAATTCAAGACCGACGGCAATCAGAAACGGTTAGCTCGCGGTCGGCAGCTTCGCGGCCAGCCGCTCCGCAGCCCAAATCCGTCAGGGACGATGCCCACCACCACACGGCTTGGCGACCGGGAACCTATGGTAGCCGGGTCAGTTGGCGTCCCCGCGAGTCTCCCTCGTCGTCTGACGAAGGATTTAGCGACAATGCTCTTTAGCCGTCAGGTGACGGTCTCCCCTGCGATCTCTATCTCAGGCGATGACGGGCTTGAAACCACCTCAAAGTCAGGCCTCGCTTGAGGCTGCTATCCGGCTTTGCACCGGCTAAGTTGGTCAAAGGGGCAGGAGGCGCTCCATAAACTTGAGATCAAGCCAGCGATCGAATTTGTAGCCGACCTGATGGAAGTGGGCGACTTCTTGAAAGCCAAATTGCGCATGCAAATCCAAGCTGACGGTGTTATCCGCATCAATGCCTGCTACGAGTGCATGAAACTCCATCGCTTCAGCGGCTTCGATCAAGTGAGCTAACAGCCGCTTGCCTAACCCTTGGCGACGACTTTGAGGAGCCACATAAATTGAAGTCTCTGCGGTGTAGCGATAGGCTTCCCAGGCTCGAAAAGCTCCCAAGGCGGCAAATCCTGTCACATGCCCTGCGCAATCAGCCACCAAAACCGGAAACCCTGCGGCTTGCTTAGCGGCAAACCAGGCCTGACGCATCGCTAAACTATGGGGCTCGTAGTCGTAGACGGCAGTGGTGTGCAAAATGGCATCGTTGTAGATGCTGAGAATATCTGGCAGGTCAGCGGCCAAGGCCGGGCGAATGATCACGTCAGTCATAAACACCCGCCATCTATTGCAGCTGCGCGGGTAGGGCGGTCGGCCGCAGCGTGATCGTTTGGGTGGCTTCGCCGCGGGTGACTTCCACATCTAGGGGTTCCCCAATGGCACTGGCATCCACTTGGGCTTGGACGTCTGCTGGGGTTTCGACCAGGGTGTTGTTAACCTGCGTGATAATGTCACCGGCTTTGAGTCCGCCCTTTTGCGCCGGTGTGTCTTCCATCACTCGCACAATGAGGACGCCAACATCAGCGCTGACTTGTACGCCGAGTTCCTCGTCCTCGTTAATGCGATCGCGCATTTCGGGGGTCAACAGCACCATTTGAACGCCGAGATAGGGATGCTCCACTTCGCCGGTTTCAAAGAGTTGGTTAGCAATGCGGGTAAAGGTTTCGACAGGAATCGCAAAGCCTAAGCCTTGGGCGTCTTTGCGAATGGCGGTGTTCATGCCAATGACTTCGCCGCGATCGTTGAGCAGCGGCCCACCAGAATTACCCGGATTGATCGCCGCATCGGTTTGAATGAACTGCACCCGCTTGTCGGGAATGCCCACCTCTGAGCTACTGCGGCCCAGCGCGCTAATAATCCCGGCGGTCACCGTATTGTCGAGCCCAAGGGGATTGCCGATCGCTATCGCCCACTGCCCCGGTGATAAATCTTCGGTGCGGCCAAACGACACTGCTGGTATCGACTCCGCTTCAATCTTGACCGCTGCCACGTCAGTGACCTGATCGGTGCCGACCACGGTGCCTTCAAACGAGCGACCATCGGTCAGCGTTACCGTGACTTTTGTGGCCCCTTCGACCACGTGGGCATTGGTAATAATGCGGCCATCCGTCGAGATAATGAAGCCAGAGCCGGTACCCTGCTGAAAGGGTTCGGGAGGAATCGGCACTTCGTCACCAAAAAAGCGGCGGAAGAAAGGATTCTCAAAGGCTTCGGGCATCTCGACATTACTGTTCTCAGCGTCAATGCGCACGACCGAAGCGCCGACTCGATTGACGGCATCGGCAATGAAATTAGGGTTTGGTTGCGTCGGGGGAACTAAAGCGATCGCCGGAGACTCATTAGCTTCAATGCGGTTGAGCGCGGGTTGCACCAAAGGCGCTGTCGCAGCGGTGTCTTCAGGTTGGGATTTCTGTGCCGTCCACACCTGATGGCCAGCCCAGCCAGTGCCACAGCCTACAATGAGCGTAGCTACAGTCAGCCCAATTTGCTTAAAAGCAATGGCCATCGTAAGTCTCCTAGACATCGGGTGCGTTTAGAATGCCTCTACTTTAGCGAAAATGAGGCATATGAGTAATCTTGTTTACGAACGGGGGCGAGGGCTCTAGCGACTCAGTTCATCGGATTTGGACGAATCTCTCAATCAGGGCTGAGCCAGTACAGGGATAGTGAGCAGCAATGGTGGTTAAACTGACAAAAAATTGGCAGCAGTGGTTCCCTGGGGAGTGGTTAACCCACCGCGTGATCGCCCCGGTTCTCTCAGGATTGTTGAGTACGACGCTGATCGCCCTCAGCGTGACGATGCCCCGTGCGATCTCTCAGGCCTCTGACCTCTGCCCCGCGCCGGTGCTGTCACGTCTGACCACCCACGCGGTGCAGCCGGGGGAAACTATCGATAGCATCGCTGCGGCCTACGACCTGTTGCCCATCACCCTGTTGGCGATGAATCCGGCGGCCGTAAACGCCCTGACGCCGGGCAGCTCATTACGGGTGCCGCCTTTTAATGGGGCCGAAATCACAGTGACCGCTGGTCAAACCTGGCAAGATTTAGCCGCGGCCTATCAGTCCAGAGCCGATGTGCTGTTTGAGGTAAACGGCTGTCCAGAGACCATCCCGGGGCGCATCTTTGTGCCGGGTGTCAGTTGGCTGCTCGACAATGCCACCCCCGCCGCCAGCGACCCAGCAGCGGCGGATACTGATCCGCTATCGGCCTATCCCTTAGCGGAGATGGGGACCATCGTGGGGAACTATGGTTGGCATACTGATGCCTATGGTAATGAGTTGGGCTTTAGCAGCGGCATTAGTTTGGCAGCCAGTCGAGACATTGCGGTGCAATCGGCCGGCAGTGGCACTGTGGCCTATGTGGGCGATGCCGGATCACCCGGCATTCTTATCGTGATCAACCACAATCAAGGTTTGCAAACTCGCTATATGAGCATTACCGCGCCGGTGATTGAGGTGGGCGATCTCGTGTCAGCGGGCCAGGCGATCGCCACCGCTGCGCCCCACACTGCAGACACTAGCCGCCTCTATTTTGAAGTTCGAACGAATACGTCTCTCGGTTGGGTGGCCCGTGACCCCGGCAATTACATTCCTGAACTAGCAGTGCGTTAGTCGAGACATGGCACTGCCACGGCCCGACTGCCACTTGATAACCTGCCAAGGCCTATGGAGAAAATAGCGTCCCGTCGGGCATGACCGCATCGATCAAACAGGCCTCTTTAATATTGGCGTTCCAGACGCTGGCCTGAGACAAATCGGCCCCCGTCAAGTTGGCACCCTTTAAGTTGGTTTCTGACAGGTTTGCCATCTTCAGGTCGGCAAATCGTAGGTTGGCATTTCGCAGGTCAGCGCCCCGCAAAATCGCTTCTCTTAAATCCGCGTTTTCAAAATTGGCGTTCCCCAACCGGGCTTGGTGCAGGTTTGCACCAATCAAATTAGCGCCGATCAGCGTCGTGCCCTCTAGGCAAGCTTGACTGAGGTTCGCCATGCAGAGATTGGTCAAGCTCAGGTTGGCGATCGAGAGATTAGCTCCGTGGAGTGCCGCCCCGATCATATTGGCCGCGCTACAAACTGCCGCTGTGAGGTCAACACCATGCATCACGGCATCTTGCAAGGTGGTCATGGCAAAATTAGCTTCTCGCAAATCGGCCTGGTTGAGTGTGGCGCTGGACAAGTTGCAGCGCCCTAAGTCAGCCGTGTAGAGAATGGCCCCGCTGAGGTCAGCCCCGGCCAAATTCGCCTCCGTGAGCTGCACCATACAGGCATCGGCTTGGCTGAGGCTGGCTTGCCTCAAGTCTGCCTGTTTAAGCTGCGCCTCGCGCAACACGCTGCGGGTGAGGTCAGCTGTCGTGAGCACTGCGGCATTGAGGAGTGCCCCCCGCAGGTGGGTGTCATGCAAAGAGGCCTCACGCAAGTCTGCCCCGGTGAGGTTGGCATAGTCGAGATGGGCGTAGCTTAGGTTAGCAGTATAAAAAAGCGCCTCTCGCAGGTCAGCATGATCCAGATCGGCGTAGCGCAAATCAGCCATGCAGCAATCAACGAGCGAAAGGTTGACCGCTCGGAGCTGGGCTCGCTTGAGGGAAGCTTCCCGCAGGTTGATGCGGCGGCTGGGGGGGGCGTTGACACCCGTTTCAGCGTGCGATCGCCAATCATTCCAAGCGGTGACGCCCTGGGCCAATAAGCCCATGGGCTGGGCGGTTTTCATGAAAATTTCCCTGAGTTCAGACGAGTCATAGCAATTGGTTGATGGTTAAGATCCAGTATTCCTCACTGGCCCGAGAAATTCTCACTGACGTGAGGGAGCGGTGTCCGTATTTTCAACCATCATGCCGGATGAAGAGCGATGCCAAACCTAAAGAGACCTCGGCTGAAGTCAGCGATCGCCCCTCACCGTCCGTTACGATAAACGTCTTCTTAATTCCCATTCTTGCTCCCCTATGACTGCTACGGCCATCACCCATCACTATCAAAAACTGATCAATGTCTCGACTCAGGGCAAATCACTGCGGCGATTGACTGAGCCGGTGCAGCAGGCCGTCCGCGAGTCGGGCCTGACCACGGGGCTCTGTACCGTATTTATTCGCCATACATCGGCTAGTCTGACCATTCAGGAAAACGCCGACCCTGATGTATTAATCGACTTGGAAGCGTTTTTAGCGAAGCTCGTACCCGAGGGGCACCACTACATCCACAATGCCGAAGGCCCCGATGATATGCCCGCCCACATTCGCTCAGTCTTGACTAGCACGTCAGAGACGATTCCCATCGTCAAGGGGCGTCTGGCCTTGGGCACCTGGCAGGGGATTTATTTGTGGGAGCATCGCACCCGCAACCATACCCGCGAAGTCGTTGTTCATGTGGTCGGCAGTTAACACCATGGTTGATTCCCTCAGTCTGTCGACAATTCCCGCCTCGCCCCCCGATTTCCGCTCAGGATTTGTGGGCATTGTCGGTCGCCCCAACGTGGGCAAATCGACCCTGATGAACTATCTGATCGGGCAAAAGGTGGCGATCACCTCGCCGGTGGCCCAAACCACGCGCAACCGCCTGCGCGGCATCCTCACCACGGAGGCAGCGCAAATCATTTTCGTGGATACGCCGGGCATCCATAAACCTCACCATGAACTGGGCAAAGTGCTGGTGCACAATGCCCGCGTGGCGATCGCCTCGGTTGATCTGGTGCTCTTTGTGGTGGATGGCTCTGTGCCCGCCGGACGCGGCGATCAGTTTGTCGCGACTTTGCTGGCGCAGCAGTCCACCCCGGTCTATTTGGGGATAAACAAAATTGACGTGCAATCGCCCGATGAGGCCGAGGCGATCACGGCCAGCTACCAGGCGATCGCCGACGCCCACCAGTGGCCGCTGGTGGAATTTTCTGCTGTCACGGGCGATCACCTGCCCGCACTGCAAACCCGCCTCATTCAAGGACTGGAGCCGGGGCCTTATTACTATCCTCCCGATCTGATCACTGATCAGCCCGAGCGATTCATCATGGGCGAACTGATTCGCGAGCAGGTGCTGTATCACACCCGCGAAGAGGTGCCGCATTCGGTGGCGATCGCGATCGAAGCGGTTGAAGAAGACGAAAATATTACCCGCATTCTGGCCACAGTGCATGTAGAGCGTGATTCGCAAAAGGGCATTCTCATCGGCAAAAAAGGCAGCATGATGAAAACGATCGGCACCGGTGCTCGCGAGCAAATGCAAAAGCTGATCACCGGCAAGGTCTATTTAGAGATGTTTGTCAAAGTGCAGCCTAAATGGCGGCAATCGCGCACGCGGCTAGCTGAGCTAGGATATCAGCGCGAAGAGTAAGCGACCCCTCAAAAATCAAGTAAGAGATGCGTCATTAGTTTGTCGGATCTGTTCGCGATAGCTAATTCCAGCTCGCTGAATTTAGACTACACATCAAAAAAGTCTGTAGCCCCCTTCGACAAGGGGGCAGCGACAGTGGGGGGTCCCCGGTCTGTAGCGCTACTTTGCAGAACTGATATTAGGGAGTTGCTTGAAAATAACGTCCCGCTCGCCGGGGTTTGGCACTGCCAAGTCCTGACAGAAAACGTCTCCACAAATGGGCTGTGATTTAAGCGCAAATCCCTTACGGCTAAGCCTTTACGCGTAGCGTCTGCCGGAGTTTTTACAACACGCTACCGCATTGTTTATGGATGTCTACTGGCTGAGCGGCCCGATCGCTGGGATTGGTCACTGCCGCATTTTGACCGGTACCGGTTTTATCCTGAGGAGATTATTTGAACCCAGAACCCCAGGGATGTATGGGGCGTGGATTTCATCTGCGACGGTCCATAGACTTTGACCTATTCAAGTAAAACCCATGATAGACTCATTCCGATGAATGCAGAATTCTGATTCTTGCTGTTGCGAGAAGGAGTTGAGCGATGATGCTGGCATATTTAGCTCTATTTGGCGTAGGTCTTTTGACCCTTTGGCTCGCTTTTCGCATTGCGGAAGAAGTTGTTCAGATTGCGCTGGTTTCCACTGGCACGATTGCCCTGTTGTTTGGCTTTTTTCACTCTCCGGCGGAGCTGCAGTTTGCCGTTGAGGCGGTTTCGCTCGGGGGTGGTTGGTTAACGCTGCGATCGCGCTAATCGGCTTTTCCTTAAATCGCCACACTGTCTGTCGTCATTATCTATAGTGAAGGCGTACTCCAGCGCGATCGCCCATGTCTTTTGTCCCCACTGCGACCGATCTTCAAAATATTTTTCAAGTCTCTAATCTCGTTGTGTTGCCGTTTTGGGCGCTGATGGTGCTGCTACCCAACTGGTCAGGCACGCGGCAGTTAATGCGCTCTTACATTCCCTTTGCGGCGCTCGCTTGCTTGTATCTGTACCTCTTCGTCTCGGTCGATAGCAGTATTGTGGAAGCGTTTTCTGATCCGCAGCTCAAGCTCGATACCTTGGCGGGAATGTTTGCCAATCCTCATGTGATGGCAACGGGGTGGACGCATTTTTTAGTCATGGATCTGTTTGTCGGGCGGTGGGTTTATTGGCAAGGTCAAGACAATGGCATCTTTACCCGCCATTCTTTAGCGTTGTGCCTGTTTGCGGGGCCTTTAGGCCTGCTCACCCACTTTTTTACCGCCGCGATTGTTCAACGCTTCTTTCAACCGGGGGATAACAGCACATCGTCAGAACCGTCTGCTGTATAAAGTCTGATTGACAGTGGCCCCGAGACAGGGGTTAATAGACCTCATTTAGATCGTCTAAAGCTGGGTTTAACCGATGGTTTCATCTGCGTTGTCTCGTTTGTTGCAGGTACGTCAGGCATTGTCGCTGCGGCGCTGGCGATCGCTCTGGCGGTTTAGTGCGCTCTTAAGTCTGAGTTTTGCTTTCATTGTGGCCTGCACGAGCAACCCCACACCGGAGGCCGATGCGCCAGCGGATGCCACCGGTGAGACGGCCAGCGATCGCATCTCGATTGGCACCACCCTCACTGCTCGCACTCTGGATCCCGCCGACGCCTACGAGATCTTTCCGGGCATTTTGCTGCATAACCTGGGCGATCAGCTCTATGCCTACGAACCGGGCACCACTGATCTGATTCCGCAGTTGGCGACCGAACTGCCTACCGTCAGCGATGATGGCTTGACCTACACCATTCCCCTGCGGGAAGACGTCGTGTTTCATGACGGTACGCCCTTTGACTCCGCCGCGATGGTGTTCTCGTTAGAACGATTTATGCAAAATGGCGGTCGACCGGCGTTCTTGTTGGCTGACCGCATCGCCTCGGTCGAAGCTACCGGCGACTACGAGATGACTGTCACACTCAATTCGCCCTTTGCGGCGTTTACGGCCCTGATGACCTTTTGGGGCATCACCTCTGTGCCCCCCGACGCCTATGAAATTGCCGAGGGCAGCTTTATTCCTGACAGTTTCATCGGTACTGGCCCTTACAAACTGGCCGCCTTTAGCAGCGACTCGGTCAAGCTTGATGTTAACGAAGACTATTGGGGTGAAAAGCCCGCCAACGGCGGCATCGACATTCAGATCTTTAGCAGCGCTGCTAACCTCTACAACACCTTTACGACTGGCGGCGTTGATGTGGCCTATCAGACGCTTGACCCGGAGCAAATTTCGGCCCTAGAGCGCGATGCCGACACCGGCAACTGGCAGGTGGTCGAAGCGGGCACCACCGTGGTCAACTACATGAGTCTCAATCAGAAAATTGAGCCGCTCAACGATGTGCGGGTGCGTCAGGCGATCGCGGCGATGATTGACCGCAATCTGGTCAACGAGCGTGTGTTTCAAGGCCAGGCAGAGCCGCTCTACAGCTTGATTCCCACCAGTTTTGAGGTGTATGAGCCAGTGCTGCAGCAGGCTTACGGCGACGGTGACTTTGAGCTAGCGGAGACGCTGCTGCGGGAAGCGGGCATTTCTGAAGAGAATCCGCTCAACTTCGAGATTTGGTATCCCTCGGCGTCGACCACCCGCAGCGTGGTTGCCAATACGCTTAAAGAATCCTTTGAAACCGGCCTGCCGGGACTGATCACCGTCACTGTACAAACGGCGGAAAGCGCTACTCTTTGGGGCAATGTTGACAAAGGAGTCTATCCCTCAGTGCTGGCAAATTGGTATCCCGACTATTACGATGTCGATACCTTTGTACAGCCTTTTCTGAGCTGCGAAACTGGCTCTGAAGAGACGCTGTGTGAGGTCGGTGCGAGCCAGGGCAACGGCTCTTTTTACTACAGCGATCGCGCCAATGAGCTCGTTACGGCGCAGCAAGCCGAGCAAGATCCAGCAGTGCGCGATCAAATCATCAAAGACTTGCAAACCTTAGTCAAAGACGATGTGCCTTATATTCCCCTTTGGCAAAACAAAGACTATGTCTTCTCCCAAGCGGGAATTGAAGGTGTGGCCATTCAACCTACCCAACAATTTTTAATGTGGCAAATCAGCAAAGGCAGCTAATTGCTGGGAGGTTTCGGTCAGGCAAGGTTGCGAAATTTATCACAATGAGTCTCCATTTGCTGGAGAAATCGCTAGGACTTATGTCTGATGGCTGATAACACTGAATCCTTTTGGGGATGTCGATTTATCCCGATACCTCAGTATCATCAATGGCAGCTCAGTCCTTGGTTTTAATTCGCTATGGTAGATCGGGGAAAACTGTCTTGTCCTGATCAACCATCGATTAAAATCAAGGCGAATTATAGAATTTTGTTTATCTATGACCGTTGCTTTGAATAAGTCCGATAAAGCCTCGCAAATTTTGAATGGTGCGCTCCAAGAATTTTTGGCCCATGGTTATGCGGGCACGAGTATGGATCGCGTTGCGGCCACCGCAGGGGTTTCAAAGCCGACGGTTTACAACCATTTTCAAGATAAGGAGGGGCTGTTTCGAGCCCTGGTGCAAAAGATCGCCTGTGAGCGATTTCAGATGAAGTTCACTCGTGAAACCTTGCAAGAGCCGCCTGCTCAGTCGCTGCCGCGGTTACTGGGCAAAATGGTGGATGCGATCGCGGATGATGAAGATTATCAGGATTTTGTTCGGTTGGTAATTGGTGAATCGGGGCGGTTTCCTGAGCTGGCTAGAACATTTATTACCTACCTGTCAAAGCCCGGACTAGAGCTAATGCAGGCTTATCTCAATGAGCATCCTGAGTTTGACGCTGCCGACTCGCTGGCGACGGCCCAAATCATTCTCGGTTCCGCAGTTTACATGTGTTTGACCCAATACATTTTGCATGGTCGCGACATCATGCCGCTGAGCAAAGAGCGCTATATCGCTACCATGGTCGATCTCATGCTGAAGCGCCCCTGCAGTAGTTGAGTCATTCTCATCAGAGGCAGGCAACGAATAGCGGCACGAGCCAGAAAATGTCGTCTGCATTTCCTGTTCTTGGCGGCCAAAACGGCTACCATCAATCATCGAAGCGTTGAAGCAATCTTTTGGCATGGCGAGTTTGCCACCCTTTCATAATCCTGACTTGTTTCGTCAGGCGATGACCCACAAATCCTATGCCCGTGAGCATGCCGAGGTGCCTGGTGACAATGAGCGGCTGGAATTTTTAGGCGATGCCATTCTGACCTTTTTGTGTGGCGAGTTTTTATTTGCGCGATATCCCCACAGTGCTGAAGGTACGCTGACGCCGCTGCGGGCCTCCTTAGTGGATGCCACTCAACTGGGCCGCTTTGCCCAGCAGTTGGTGCTGTCGCAGCATCTGCGGTTAGGTAAAGGCGTCGAGGGCAGTGGCGGCAGAACCAATACCCGCTTGCTCAGCAGCGCCTTTGAAGCCTGGATCGGGGCCTACTTTTTAGATCAGCGATCGCGTATTGAACCGGTACGCGACTTTGTGTTTCCCTTGTTTGAGTCAGTGGTGGATTCGCTGGCCGATCCCACCCGCAATATCAACGAAAAAAGTGCTCTACAAGAATGGGCATTGGCTCAAGCGGGTACGATACCGACCTATGACATCGTGGCGGAATCTGGCCCCGATCACGCCAAAGAGTTTACCGCCACCGTCCGTATTGGGCCTCAGGTGTGGGGCACTGGGTGCGGCCGCCGCAAACAAGATGCCGAAAAGGCTGCGGCGCTGGCCGCGCTGCAACAATTAGGCATTGTGTCCGGCCATTACAATTGACGCCAGATTTCCGGCAGCCAGTCCACCGGCACTTGGCTAAGCGACAGCTGCTGCGATTCCATGCCCAGATATCGTGACTGCAGATGCAAGTTTCTCACCAAGGCTTGAAAGGCTGTATCCGTGGTGGCAGCCTCAATCGCCTGCCAGCCTGTGAGTGCCTTGATGTAATGGGTCGTGGCTTTGGTCAGCAGCGGTTGCTGAGCCGTCGCATCGGGGGCTAAGGCGATCGCCAACTGGTCGTACACTACGCCGACGCTATGGTGAGTGGCCCACTGGTCAAAGCTGAGATGGGCGGCGGGAGACTGTTCTCCCGCCAAGAGGGCGGCTTCATAGGCGGCGATCGCCTGTTGCCAGGTTTGCTGTTGTGCCGGCGATCGTTCTTCGTAGTGGCCGCCGAGATCCCAATAGGCGGTGCCGAGATTGTTGTGGGTCGCCGCACACCCAGCCGGGTCGTGCTCTAAGGTGCGGTAGGCCAGCGCCGTTTGATAGGCCTGAATGGACTGTTCTAGGAGGAAAATGGGCCGCTCATGGCGGGAGAGACTCCACAGGGCAATACCCAGGTTATTTTGCAATTGAGCGTAGGCTTGGGGCTGCTGCTGGGGGTGAGACTGGCGCAAAGCCTCTTGATAGGCCGCGATCGCCCGATGTAAATGATTTGCCTCTTGAGTATGTTGCGAGAGGCTCCAGTAGGCGGTACCCAAGTGAGTTTGCAAGGTGGCGTATTCTTCGGGCATCACCTCAACGGGGGCATACTGCAACGCCCGGTGAAAGGCCCGCACTGCTTTAGCCAAATATTGCAGTGGGTCTTGATGGGCCGCCAACAGACTGTAAACACTGCCCAAGTTGCTGTGAATGCGGTTGAGAATTTCAATCTCAGTGTTGGGGCTCACCGGTGATAAGGCTGTTTCATAGAGTTCGCTGCTGCGCAGCAGTCGCTGCCAGTAATTTTCCACCGTGCTGGCCTGCTGCGCCCAGAGCCAGTAAAGACTTCCCAGGTCATTGAGCACTTCTGTGCGATCAGCCGTAGTGAGTTGGGGAACTTGTTGTTCATAGGCTTGCACCGCTGCGGCCAAGGTCGCCGGACTGTGATCACCTGCCTGGACGCGATCGCGCAGCTCATAGGCGATCGCCCAATCATCGGGCGCTAACACTCCAGTCAGTGGCGGGGCCCCGGTCGTGGGCTCACTCGTCTCGACCGGGTCGATAACTGGAGGGGATTGGGCTGCAGGCGGTTCGCTCAGCATGGGTTCGTCAACCGGTGCCGCTCGCTTAGCGGCCTCTGCGGTGGGCGAGAGCGGCTGCTCGAGCTCCGTCGGCGGCCACGACTGAGACTGTTCAAACTCTGACAGATCGGCCTGCAACTGTTGCCACAAATCATCTGAGAAGGGGGATAGCTCGGCTGTCTCGGCCGGAGTATCCGAGGTGCCTGACTCATCTTCACTCGGCACGGCGGGCACGGCAGTCGACCCTGGCTGTACTGAAAATGCCTCGCTGCGACTATCAGCGGGTGGCGGGGAGGGCACCTCAGGGGCTGGCTTGCCTAAAAATTGCCAGCGCCTCACGGGCGAAAATGCGGCCTGATAGGCGGGCTGTCCGGCGATGGCAGAAATGGGCGTGGGCTCGCCCATAAACTCAAACACCGTTGTACAGAGCTGAGGCACCTCTCGCCGAATTTGTTTCAACCAGGGTCGCGGCACCCAAATGAGTAAACTACAGCCCAACTGTTGCCAGAGCGGTAGTAACTGATGCAGCGATCGCAGAAATTGATACTGGGCATCAGAGCCGCGATAGGTGAGTTGCTCAATGCCTAAAAGTTGCAGCAGGGATGGGCGGGTCGCGATCGTCTCGTGCCCCCACTGCTGCACCTGTTGCACCACATCAGGCCACTCAGCATTCAGGACGAGCTGCGTCGTGGCGATCGCCGAGTCGTCCTGCAGACTTTCCTCAAGGGTGGCGGCTAACTGACGCTGCAACGGCAGATCATCACAGGTTGCTATCCACACCTGATGGGGTGGCGTCGCTTGTACAGCGGCCTGTAGCTGCTGATACACCTCTTGATTGTGACCAGGTAAAACTTGGGAGTTGATGGGCAGCACAGGGGCAACAGTAACCACGAGCAGTGACAGGGATAGGACTCTATCTTAATTCTCTTGATACCCCCATGATTTCAGGAAGAAACTCGGGCAATCTACCTTCAGACCGGCCAACTCGACAGCGGTTAGCCTCTCTCCGTAATGACTGTTCTCTTGCGGTGCCGAGGTCGGTGAACTGCGCACCAGGCCTCAACAGCGTGACTGCACTCAACCATCCAGAACGACAAAACTCACTGCCTGTCCATAAAAACCTTGAGGAATACCGATTTTGCCCATCACAACTACAGTGGCGATGCTCTACTCCCTCACTCGCCCCCTCATACCAGTTCTCCGTGATCGGACTCCCGATGCAATCTTGACAACGCAGAGGAGCCGAGGGGCAGGGGAGCCAGATCTGTAACCTTATTTCAGAGATATCGGTATCAAACCTCTGTAGCGCTTGTTACGAGAATGGGTGTAACGCCTTGCACTGAGCGCTATCTGGCCACCGGTTTGCTTGACTTGACGATGCCATCGCAGGGCTAAAGTTGAGAGATCCTGCTATCCTGTAGCAAATTCATCTCTTAATGTTTGATCGGAGACAGACATTCGGTCGGCTTTCTTAAACCTGTTTTTCCTATCACCCTCTCGTTGGCTCTCATTGATTTGAGCTGAGCCTTCTTTTTTCATATCTAGGGTCGCAATTTTGTTCCTTGGTGTCATCCTCAAACTCCCATGACTCATACTCTTGTTTCTGACTCTTCCGCGTTGCCGTCTACGTCTGCCCAAGGGGGCATCGCTGACAGCGCCGACCCCACGGTGACGGCTCCGGGTCGATTAGTCGTGTTGACCGGGCCGAGCGGCGTTGGCAAGGGCACGCTGTTGGGACGTTTGCGGGCGCGTCATCCAGAGTTGTATCTCTCAACCTCAGCGACGACTCGCCAACCCCGAGCTGGTGAGGTGCATGGCCAGCATTACTATTTCGTCACGCGGGATGAGTTTGAAGCGATGATTCAAACTGGTGAACTGCTGGAGTGGGCAGAGTTTGCTGGGAACTATTACGGCACGCCCAAACACCCTGTCGCCGTGCAGATTGAGCGCGGTAATCAGGTGATTCTAGAAATTGAGCTAGAAGGTGCTCGTCAGGTCGCGGCCTCCTTTCCCGAAGCGTTGAAGATTTTTATTGCGCCTCCCTCTGCCGCTGAACTCGAGCGCCGCATTCGAGATCGCGGTCAAGATGATGCAGCGGCGATTGCTCGTCGTTTAGAGCGGGCGCGAGCCGAGCTGGCAGCGGCGGATGAGTTTGATATGCAAATCATCAATGATGACCTGGAAGTGGCGATCGCTGCCCTCGAAGCCGCCCTGCTCAATTAATCCTGTAGGGCTAGAGGTTACGGCCGCGATCGTCGATCTAGATCTATCGGAAGCCGCAATTTGATCAGACCACCCTCAATGCCTGAAACCACCATCCGATCAGCTGTTTGATTCTGACTTTCGACTTCTTCATACCGACTTCTGCGATGCCAGAAATCGGTTGCTCGCAATACTGAACCAATGCTCTAATCCACGACCACTTGTGCACCGTGGCTGCGGGGATCATCGTTACGGGGCGTGATGACAGCACCGGGCGATTCTAGCGTCGATGTTTGCCCCAGAGCGGTTTGATAGGGCAAGTCTGTGCCCAAAACCAGCGCGTCTAAATTACTGGCAATAATGGCCTGAGGCTGTTCCCCAATCGCCGTCGAGATGGCCTCGCCAGCGGGATCTAAGTAGACAAAGTGAGGAATCCCATCCACCCGATAGTGCAGCATTTCAGGCAGCCATTTGGTATTGTCAACATTCAGCATGACAAAGTTCACTTGGTCACCATAGGCGGTGCGCAGCTCAGCCATGTCACCCGCCATCGCCTGACAAGACGTGCACCAGTTGGCGTAAAACTCCACAAACGAAGGCTTACCGTTGACGAGTGCCGTTTCTAACGGCGTCGCGTCTGCCGCTAAGGTTTCTAATGAGGCTGCCGGGGTTTGGGTGCGAATGCCCAACACGAGTAACACTGCCAGCACGACTGCCACGCTGACGACAATCAAGTTACGCATTTTAGTCGCCATGGTGGTGGCGATTGGTGGTGCAGCGAGCGTCGAGGCCCCATTTGAATACTGATCCATATTGAAAACCTTTGCAGTTATCCCATTGTAAAATCTCTATCTCTTAAGATAGCGGACACCCCCCTCGTGTTGGCCATGAAAAAACGAGTGACGCTGACGTTTCCCAAACGCTCGGTACATCAGCCCATTACCTATCGATTGGCCAAAGATTTCAACGTTGCGGCCAACATCATTCGCGCTCAGGTCGCCCCCAATCAGATTGGTAAGCTGGTGGTGGAGCTATCGGGCGACATCGATCAGCTAGAAGACGCTATTTTGTGGCTTCAAGAGCATGACATCGGCGTTTCCCAGGCCAGCCGCGAAATCATGATTGATGAGACCAGCTGTGTGCATTGTGGGCTTTGCACCGGGGTTTGTCCCACTGGGGCACTCAGTTTGCCTCCAGACTCCTTTAAACTGACCTTTGCGCGATCGCGCTGCATTGTCTGCGAGCAGTGCATTCCCTCCTGCCCAGTGCAGGCCATCTCCACCAATTTGTAAGTATCGAGACGTTCACTTTATCGCCCCCGGTCAATGGAATGAAACAGGCAAGACCCTCGTTACTTAAAAGCCATTGGTTGTCTTGGGGGCTGCTCGTTTTGGCCTATGCCACCTACGGGCAGCTGCTACATGCAGACGAATCTAGCCAATATATTTGGCTCGTGACCCTCGTGTTGGCTGTCGTCAAAGCGGGTGTGCTGACGCTGCTCTGGCAGCCGACCAGAGACTTTGTGCTCAAGGGGTTCAAAACTGACGTGGGCTATTCCGTCATGGTGTTGCTGCTGGCCTCCCTCACGGTTCTCGCCGTCGTGCAGATCCGCGCGTTTGCCTACATCGTGGTGCTGATTGCCGCGGCTCTGTTGGTCAAGGTTGATTGCCTGATTGATGGCATGGGCGATCGCCTCGCTTTTACGACGCTGCTGCTGCTTTCCCTGATTGGTTTGGGCCTCAGTTGGCTGCCCATTGTGCTATTTAATGGAGCCGAGTTAATCGTCTAGGCCACTCACCGCATGGCCTTAGAACATTGCCGAGAAAGCATATACCGGCATTGTCAAGGCGGGTTTAGCGAGGAACCTTCATGATCATCGCTCCCAGGCATCAACCAAATCCGCCTCTACGGGTATCGTCTTTGCTAGAAATCTTCTGATTGGGAGCGATCGACAAAACTGCGACTGGCTACCTCCCCCGGTGCCGTCTGGCCAGTGGACTCAAAATCCGGCAGGCTAAAACCGATCTTTCAAGCCTCGGATACGCGCAAAGGTTTGTGCCGGATCAGTGGTATGAGCCGTGGCCTGCAGTGCTGCCACATCCCAGCGCAAAAAAGGATTCGTTTGCTTTTCGAGTCCCAATGGCGAAGGCACTGTGGCCTCATGACGCTGACGCGCCGTCTGTACTGCCCTCAGACGCTCTTGCAGCGCGATATTGTTGCCCTCTACCGTGATGGCAAATTCCAGATTTTTGAGCGTATATTCGTGGGCACACCAAATGCGGGTGGTGTCAGGCAGCAATCGCAACTTGCCTAACGACGTCAGCATTTGCTGCGGTGTCCCCTCAAACAGGCGTCCACAGCCCCCAGCGAATAACGTATCGCCGCAAAACAGTTCGCCCCAGTCATCCTCCGTGACGGGCGGAAAGTAGTAGGCGATATGGGCTCGCGTATGCCCCGGCAGAAAGTAGACGATCGCCTCGCGGCCACCAAACGTCACGCGATCGTTCTCGGTCAAAAACACCTGCTGCCCAGGAATGCGCCCTCGGTCAACGGCTCCCCCATACACCACCACCTCAGGAAAATGCTTCAGTAGGGAGCGGTTAGCCCCCACGTGATCAGCATGATGGTGGGTGTTAAAAATCGTCGTTAGGGTCGCGCCCAATTGCTTCAGCTGCTGTAGCACTGGCTCCGGCTCTGCCGGATCGACGACTGCTGCCGTCTGATTGGCGGAATCAAATAGCAGAAAAATGTAGTTGTCTGAAAGGGCGGGCAGCCGATAAATTTCCATAAACTTGTTGGTTGACGATGGCTCATTCTCTAGCTTAAGGGGTGTGAATAGACTTCTCACCGTGAATACCGTAAGTCGGAATAGTGTTCTCATTGCAAGCGTCTGTGAAAGCTCTGACAAGCCTCTGTAAAGGGTTTGTGTGATCGGTGACTCTTCTGATCTCAAGTGGTCAGGTCAGGCGATAGTCTTGTGCTAGAGAGCAGGGCAGATGTATTCCAGCCTTCAGCCAGCAATGGTTTTGCCCTCTCCCCTGAGTGGAAATAGTTTTGAGTAAGAAGTGAGCGCATCATGGTCTCTGCAGTTCCTGATCAGTCTGGTATTCAGTCTTTGGTTCAACGGGCTGTCAAATCACGTCAACTCAGTCGTCAAGCACATCTCAAACTAACTTCGGCAATGCTGTCAGATCCCGACATGGCATCGACTGATCGCTTCCATATCAACCGTCTTTTAGACTACGTGCGAGTTGGCAAAGTCAATTTGATTGATTGATAGACAATTCAGTTGCTGCGCGGTCATCGTTATTGAGAGCCTCAGCGATCGCTGCGCGCTATTGAAGCAGTCCCACACCATAGACATGCATTTCAAAAACGCAGCGATTGTGATGACGTCATCACAATCGCTGCGTTTTTGAACATTGATTTCTCACTCCAACTCACAGAGTTGTACGGCCCATCAAAATCTGGAAAGCGGCCTCATCACACTTTGCTATTCTGTGCCTAGAAAGCTTCAAAGTTTGACCCAAACCCTGCTGACACAAGCATCAGCACATTCTCCCCTTGGGTGGAAAGGCACGATGTGTCCTGGCAAAAGTGACGGCTCGTCAGCGGATGAGCGAGAAAACGGATGTTCGATGGATGACCTGAGTGCCTGCCAACTTATAGTTTCTCTAATACTCTGCTCTTGCCAATAATGAGTCCACACCCCAGTCATGAACGCGCTTGTCAGGTTATTAATTTACCGGCCCAGCATTTAGGACAGCGACTGATCGTGTCTCTCCAGTGGCGACGGTTCACAATCGTCACCAGAGTTAGTTCCTAATCGCTAGGCGAGTCGACCAATCATGCTAGAGAAGCATCTCATCTACGTCACGGGATTGCCCCGCGCTGGATCAACACTGCTATGCCAACTGTTGGACCACCATCCCGAGATTTATTGCCCCAGGCACAGTTCGCCGCTGTGTCAAACCCTCGTCGGGTTGCGGCAGCACCTCAGTGATAACGACTTTCTCCGCGCCCAGCTCGATGTGGAATTTGATCTCGTTTATCAGCGGTTGATGAATGCCTTTCAAGGCTTTATGAATGGCTGGTTTGCTGAAACTGACAAAGAGTGGGTGGTGGATAAAAATCGTGGCTGGCTCAACCATATTGAAACCGTGGCGCAGCTTGACCCCAATTTTCGTATGGTGGTGTGTGTCCGCGAACTGGGACAAATTGTGGGCTCAATCGAGGCACAACATCAGAAGACGATTTTGCTCGACTTTCCCGATCATTTAGCGAACCTGTCACGCTATGGGCGGGCCGATATGCTGTTTGCCGACACCGGAGTCGTGGGCGGGCCACTGGGCTCCCTGGAAGCGCTGCAAGATCTCAGTACCGAACTGCAAGAACGACTTTACTACGTGGTGTTTGAGCACCTGATGCAAGAACCGGTATCCGTCATGCAAGGCATCTACGACTGGCTACAACTCCCCAAAGCCGAGTTTGATCCGCAAAATCTGACGGTCAAACCCCACGAGAGCGACAGCTACTACCGATTTAAATATCCCCATGTGACGCGCACCGCTATTGCGGCCCCGCAGCCCCATGCCGTGCCGTCGCGCATTCAGCAGCAGTTGCAGCAGAAATATGCCTGGTTTTACCAGACCTTTTATCCGGGTCTATTGCCGCAACCCAAAGAGGATTCGGCACCATGATGCAGTCTGTCCCCATCTTCCATGAGAGTCGTCACCTGCAATTGCGCCGCACGGTACCCAACGATGCCGAAATCTTGTACGAACGGGGCTTTAGTCAGCGGGAATTTATGCGCCTGTTTCGGCTGAATGATATGCCGACGAGTGCCGCTGCGGTACACAAACAGTTAGTACAGCGACAGCAAATTCCACCCCGGCAAGAAACCTATCTTGAGCTGATGATCGTGCATCGTCGCCACGGCCCCATCGGCCTCTGTGCCTTGGCCGACCACTCATCTTTGCATCGTCGGGCGGAATACCTCGTGGGCTTATTTGAAACTTCGCGACGACAACTGAGCTATGGCGTTGAAGCTGGACTGATGTTAGGTGACTTGGCTTTTAATGGTTACAACCTGAACAAGCTTTACGCTTCGACCTATGCCTACAACCGACCGGCCCAAAAGGTGTTGGAGAGCGGTGGGTTTCAGCTAGAGGGGTGCTGCCGTGAGCACATATTTGACCGAGTGACTCAACAGTTTGTCGATTTGCACAACTACGGTTTAACCGTCAGCCACTTTCGACAATACCAGCGTTTAGCGCCGCTTTCCTTACGGTTATTAGGGCGTGACATCACTGTGCCTTCAATGCCCCCGAACTTTCAAGCCCGAGATAAAAATGCTCCTGTGAAGTCTGGGACTCGCATTCTGCGATCGGTTTAGCGACAGCATGATCTCCTGGTTGTCCTCGCCTCCTCAAGCTCAATCACGACACATCGCGACAGGACAACTAAACCCTGTCCCAGTTGAAAACTTTAGTTTCGAGCGCTCGTACCGACCTCACCTAACCTCTCCTTACTCAAGGAGAGGAACCGGAGTCCCTGATTCCTTTCTCTAGAGGCAAAATCAGGATTTTCCTAAACCTCTCCTTGTGTTGGCGAAGCCTGCCCAAAGGGCGTAGGAGAGGTGCCGCAGACGGTGAGGTTCTCTGGGCTTAAAACTCCAGGTCTGACTCTGAACGGGGTTTATCAACAAAATTTTCCCTGATTTAAAACCGATCGCGCTTAACCGCTGTACCGATAACAGGGCTGCGTTCGTGCGCCGATTTTTAGGCGCATCTTCCTGAACGTTTGGCCCGGTGAGAACAGATCAATTTCTGGCAAGGTCTACCGCCTTGCTGC
>JBHJJI010000195.1:0-2766 GCA_050042805.1 Leptolyngbyaceae cyanobacterium | reverse complement strand
GAAGAATGGCGATTGTTGCGCCGTCGGTTTGTGCCCAAAAGCCGGTCTAAAAAGCCACCAACTTTGCGTCAAGCCATCCTTTGGATTGCTCAGTTAGGCGGCTTTTTAGACCGTAAGCGCGATGGCCATCCAGGCCTGAAGACGCTTTGGCGAGGCTTCAGTAAGCTGAGTCATCTACTCGAAGGTGCTCAACTTGCCCATAAAGCTTAGTCACCATAGGCCTTACAGCGACTTGTGCGTAATGGATAGCTCCTGGGAGGAGATTTGAGGCTCAATAGGCAGGTAAAAGCGTGACTTACTTCTTATCCCGAGCTCAGGTGAGATTTACAGTCTTAGCTCAGAACATTGGTACCAGACGGCCAGAAACGATCCATCAGAGACCTGTTTACAAGCAGGCTTGTCAGCCAAAAACACGGGTTTTCACAGGCAAAACTGCTCTTGGCGAACTTTCCGTGCCATAAGTTTCTAACATTCTAAAAATCCTGCTCAATCAGCACCGTATCTTTATCTGGCCGCGAGATAAAACGCTCGCATCAGGGCAACTTAGGCGCAAGCTAAATATTGAGGTGATCACTGACACGTCTTTCTATAGTTACGATCACGCCAAAATTTATCAACCAAAGGTAAACGTCAGGGCTTGGCAACCAAAACCATACGGATCTCGACGATAGAGTGCTGTAAATGAAGACATTGCTTTCCCCAGAGCTTATTCAGTTCTAGAGCCCGCGACAAAGGTTCCCAAGGTCCATCCGCGTCCGGGTAAGCAGGTATTCTCAACCGGCCAAACGCTTGAGGCGGTTAGGCATACCTGAACTTGAGCCACAACGGTGGGCTGTGTAGCAGTCAAGATAGGGGATTTCGTCAACTATTGAGAGGAGCACTCATTACTAAATCATTGAGGGCAGGGATGTACAAACAGCCGGGAGGGCATGGCCGGTGATGCGCGTCCATCGCCTTTAGCCATAGGGCGATCGCGGCTGACGACGGGCCATTGCTCAAGCTGGCTCCGGCGGGTGTGGGAAATCGCCCCCCAAGCCCGAATTTTTGTCCCCCACCGATGAGTCGCTAGCGTGAATTTTCCCCAGAGTAATCGTCGAAACCCGCTGCGATACTGGGCCTCATCGCCCAACGCGATGACCTTGGGCAATCGGTGGATAGAGCACTCAATCATGAGCCCTCAGTCTCTGACCTCACTAATTTGGCTAGAGATTTGGCCAGTCCTGACAATTTCTCCATTCGCAGTTCACTAAAAGGATATGGATCGATCGCTAATTGACGTGCTGTGGGTGCTGATCAGTGCCAGTCTGGTCTTTTTGATGCAGGCAGGCTTTTTGTGTCTCGAAGCGGGGTCAACCCGCAGCAAAAATACGATCAATGTCGTCATCAAAAACATTTCAGACTTTGGCATCTCGGTGCTGTGCTTTTGGCTATTCGGCTATGCGTTGATGTTTGGCGATACCCACAAGGGTTGGCTGGGGATCACGGGGCTCGCCCCTGAGGTGGGGCAGGGTGAGACCTGGCTGGTGGTGTTTTTCTTGTTTCAAGCCATGTTTTGCAGCACGGCAGTCACCATCGTCTCGGGAGCGGTGGCTGAGCGCATGCGATTTGGCATTTACCTGGCGGTTTCCCTGTTGGTGTCTGGCATTATTTACCCCATCTTTGGTCACTGGGCTTGGAATGGGCTCGATGTTGGTGCCAGCAATGGCTGGCTAGGCCAACTCGGATTCGTGGACTTTGCGGGTTCGACGGTCGTGCATAGCATTGGCGGCTGGGTGGCGTTAGCCGCCGCGATTGTAGTCGGCCCCCGCATCGGTCGCTTTTCTCACAAGCGGCGACGCCCCCTGCTGGTGGGCTATGACTTGCCCCTCGCCCTGCTGGGCACCTTGCTACTGTGGCTAGGCTGGTTTGGGTTTAACGGCGGCAGTGTGTTGGCGTTAAACGCCCAAGTCCCTGGCATCATCTCTAATACCGTGTTGGCAGGAGCAGCGGGATTAGTCACCCCGATCGCCCTCAGTTTGATGCAGCAACAGCAGCTTCGCGTTAATGCGGTGATGAACGGCTCACTGGCCGGGCTGGTCGCCATCACAGCTAACTGCCACGTCGTCACCACCGCCGCCGCGATCGCCATCGGGGCGATCGGCAGGCTTTGTATGATGGCCGCTGAGGCGCAGTTGCAGCGCTGGCAAATTGACGACGTGGTGGGGGCAATTCCAGTACATCTGGCGGCGGGCATTTGGGGCACGCTGGCCGTCGCATTGTTCGCTGATTTAGAGCTGCTGGGCACGGGGCTCAGCCGGGTGCAGCAGGTGGGGGTGCAGCTGACGGGGATTGTCGCGGCGGGGCTGTGGGCCTTTGGGATCACCTTCTTTTTGCTGTGGCTGACGAACCGCAGGTGGCCGCTGCGGGTACGGCGTCGGGATGAGCACATTGGTCTGAACGTGTCTGAACACGGTGCCGTCAGTGACCTGGTCGACTTGTTTACGGTGATGCGTCGCCAACAGCGAACCGGCGACTTGCAACTGCGGGCACCGGTTGAACTCTTTACCCCGGTGGGGCAAATTGCGGCCCGCTATACCCGCGTCATCGCTAGTCTGGAACAGGCCTTGGCGCGAACGGACGCCATTGTGGCGAGCGCGAGCGAAGCCATTGTGACGGTATCAGCTCACGATTTGGTGATTCGCACCGCCAATCCAGCCGTGCGTCGAATGTTTGGCCTGTCAGAGACCTTACTGGTGGGCCAACCCCTGGCCACCGTGTTAGTCGCTG
>JBHJJI010000194.1:0-3929 GCA_050042805.1 Leptolyngbyaceae cyanobacterium | reverse complement strand
CGGATTGCCGGTGATGTTCGATCGCGAGTTTGGCTTTCTCAATCGCTTTCTCGTTGCGCCGTTAGCCTCGCGCTATTCCATCGTGGCCGCGTCAGCCGTGTTTATTGCCGCGATGAGCATGGTGCAAACTGCTGCCATTATTGCTCTCAGTGCAGTCTTAGGGGCGGGGTTGCCCGATCTAGCGGGTCTGGGTCTAGTCGTGTTGATTGTGCTGACGTTGGTGTTAGGGGTAACGGCTTTAAGCTTGGGGCTTTCCTTCGCGCTGCCCGGGCATATTGAGCTAATTGCCGTCATTTTTGTCACCAATCTGCCGCTGCTGTTTTCGAGCACTGCGCTGGTGCCCCTGTCCTTCATGCCGCAGTGGCTGCGCATCGTGGCAAGCTTAAATCCACTCACCTATGCGATCGAGCCGATTCGGTACATCTATTTGCACCCCGGCAGTTGGGGGTTAACCAGTGTGGTGATGGCAGCGCCTTGGGGCGACGTCAAAATGGGGGATGCGCTAGCGATACTGCTAGGATTTTGTATGATTTCTCTGGCACTTATTCAACCGCTGCTGCGTCGTCGTATTGCATAGAGAGCACGAGCCGCATTCAGAATTCTCTGTTAAAGTAGGGCGTATATTGCGCCAGTTATCGTAGTGGTGTAATCAGGAGTTAACCCGTCATGCACATGATGAAAAAATCTCTCTCTTGGCTATTGGTTGGGGCATTTGCCAGCATCGGTGTGGTGGTTATGACTCCCGCTGCGATCGCCCAGTCGGCTGACGCTGATCTCTTTGGAACAGATGATGATGGTGCTGATCAGTTCGGCGATTCGTCGAGTCCCTATGAGCTGATTCACCGGGCCATTTTGGCCCCGACGATGAGCTCTGAAGATTTTCAAGAACAGCAAAATCGAGCTATTACCACTGAAGCGCAAGACTTCAGACAGCGTCAGCAAGAAGCCCTCCGCCAGCAACCGGGTTTAACTGTTGATGAGCCTGGGGATACGATCTCGGTCGATGGCGAAGAGCTGTAGGCCAGAACCCACAAGTTCATCAGTCTCATTCTAAAAGCGCTCCTACTTTAACCGTAGGAGTGCTTTTTAGCATAGATTAATTTATCTAGTGGATAGGACTCCTCTATAGCAGAAGTCGGAATGCAGAAGTCGGAAGTCGGAGTTGAAAAGCCTGTCAGATAACGGTTTCAGGCATCTGGAGTGACCGAATCAAACTGCGACGTGCTATGCCAGCCTGTTGAGGCGATACTCCTCTCTGGGGAAGAGTGTCAAAGGCGGGGTGGGTGTCGATCCTCATGCTGAGAGTTCAACCCACCCCATGATCCCCTCCCGAGAGGGGAAAGAAACGGAGGTTGGTTTAACCCGAACTGGCGTTAGCTAACCGAAGCGGGGCGATCGCAAACGGCCTTCACCCCAACATGTATCTCCACTTGTTTCGCATCCTCAACACTTATGAAACCGAGGGTTGCTCTTCTGACGATTGAGCTGAGGCAAGTTCGACTGCTTCGGTCGGTGGGGCAGCGTCAGAATCTTTGAACACAATGCGCAACAGCGGTGGCGCGACGAACGTGGTCAAAATCACCATGACGATAATTGCTGCCTCCAGCGATTCTGAGAGCGCCCCGCTGGCGGAGCCCACACCAGCAAAAACCAGACCAACCTCACCCCGAGGAATCATGCCCACCCCAATGGCGAGTTTATTGATGCCCTCTTGACCAAATACGGCAAACCCGGTGACGACTTTACCCAGAATTGCCACAACGACGAGGAATGAGGCAATGATTAAGCCCTCGCGATTAGCCGGATCAAGCGGATTGAGAACGCTAACATCGGTGCGCGCGCCCACCGTCACAAAGAAAATCGGCACCAGCATGTCAGAAATCGGAATGATCTGCTCTTCCAATTCTTTGTGCTTGGGCGTTTCGGCCAAAATCAGCCCAGCAGCAAAAGCACCCAAAATCGCCTCTAGCTGAATAGTGGCGGCGATGTAAGACAGCACAAAGGCAAAAACCAGCGAGCTGATGATCAGTTCGCCCCGCGTCTTCATTTGATTGACTAAGCCCACAAAGACCGGGCTGAGCAATCGCCCAATAAAGATCGCGCCAATCAAAAACGCGGCGGCGCTGACGATGAGAATGACGACGTTTTGAATCTCGATTTCCCCCGTTTTAGCGAGGCTGGCCACCACGGCTAAGACGATGATGCCGAGGACGTCGTCTAATACTGCCGCCCCGATGATGATTTGCCCTTCGCGCGAGCTGAGCCTCTGCAGCTCGGCCAACACTTTGGCGGTAATCCCAATACTGGTGGCGGTCAGAGCAGCTCCGGCAAAGACGGCAGGGAGCGTCGCAATGTTGAACAGCACGATCAGGCCGGTAGTGCCCAAGGCAAAGGGCACCACTACCCCGATGATGGCAACGACGGCGGCCTGAGGGCCGACCCGAATCAACTCCTTGAGATCAGACTCCAGGCCGATTTCAAAGAGCAGAATGATGACGCCCAGCTCAGCCAGAATTGAGACGACTTCACTTTCACCGCGAAAAACGGACAGCAGCCCGGCCCCATCCATGTCGGTCGTGGTGGAGACTAACTGCATGAGGACTGAGCCCGTTTCGCCCGCCCCTTCGGGAAAGACGATCAGATGCAGGGCGGAAACCCCGACGACAACGCCGCCGAGCAGTTCACCCAAAACCGGGGGTAAGTTGACCCGCGCACAGAGTTCGCCGCCAATTTTGGCTGCTAAGTAAACCGTGATCAGACTTAACAAAACGCCAGCTAAGACCAGCGGTTCGATCTCGGCCTCTGAAGCTTCGGCCAAGATGGTCAGCCAACTGACATCTTTATAGAGGGGCATTGACGTCAAGCTACCGATGGAACTAAGGCAGAAAAGTGCATTCACCATTCAGGCTGAAAAAACGCATCTTGTCTACCTTACATGAGTTCAGGTTTTCGCCAATGTTCAAACCGATCAACTTATCGGTTTATTTGGCGATCGCTAGATAAATCTTGAGACCGCCGGGCGGTTTCGATACTCCAGATGCCCCCGCTGAGGTCACCCCGCTGGGACTCAGTCTTCAGTGGGAGCGGGTGAGGTTTAGATAAAGACACGATGCTGCAGGGCGGGCAGCTGTTGCCGAACCTGCGATAGGCGAGCGGGGTTGATTTCGGCGATCGCCACCCCCACATCGGTGCCCACATCGTCTAACACCATGCCCCAGGGATCAATGATCATGGCGTGCCCGTGAGACTGGCGACGACTGTTGTGAAACCCGGTCTGAGCGGGGGCAATAACGTAACAGGTGTTTTCGATCGCGCGCGCCTGCAGCAGCACCTGCCAGTGATCTTTACCCGTAAACGCGGTGAAAGCCGCCGGAATCATCAGCACCTCGGCCCCCATCTGCGAAAGATGGCGATAAAGCTCGGGAAAGCGCACGTCATAACAAACCGAGAGGGCTAAGTTGCCTAGCTGTTTAGAGGGATGCACCGCCGGTAAATCTTGCCCCGAAATCACCGTATTGGATTCACGGTAGGTATTGCCATCGGGGACATTGACGTCAAACAGATGAACTTTTTCGTAACGGGCGAGTTCACTGCCATCGGAGCCCACCAGCAGTGCCGTGTTAAAAAATTTGCCGTCGGTACCGGGCACCGGATAACCGCCGCCCAGCAGCGTAATCTGGTGGCGTTGGGCCATTTTTTTAAGAAACTGTTCGCTGGCGTCGCAAATTTCTTGAGCCCGCGCCTGCTTGGTGCCCTCTTCGCCTAAGAACGAAAAATTCTCCGGGAGGGTCACGAGTTCTGCCCCGCGTCGCACTGCCAGGTCAATTAAGTCTTCAGCTTGGGCCAGATTTTTCTCCAAATCTGGCACGCTGGTCATTTGTAAAGCTGCGGCCAGGTAAGACTTCATGCGCGATCGCCACTGATAAAGT
>JBHJJI010000193.1:0-6659 GCA_050042805.1 Leptolyngbyaceae cyanobacterium | reverse complement strand
TCACCAAAACATTGAACGCCGATAATCCCCTGACCAGTGGGCAGGTACCGCTGCTGACGATGGATGTTTGGGAGCACGCTTACTACTTGGATTACCAAAACAAGCGCCCCGACTATATCGGAGCCTTCTTAGGGAGCCTGGGCAATTGGGATTTTGCCGCTCAATATCTGGCAGCCACTTGAGTGAGCCTGAACCTGTTCATGGCTTCAACCGACTTAGCCAATTCCACTCTGTAGCTGAGTTTAAAGTCTGGCTGCACGGCTCTGTCTCGCCGAGGCAGGGCTTCTTTCTTCATTTTTATCCGGTTCAATCATGATTCTGAACCCTGATTACCCTCACATCGTCTGGTCGTTCACCTACCGAGGCTGGCGACTAGAGGTTGACCAGAGCGAAGAGGATGGTCAAGTCCTGTATGCCGTTTGGGCGAATTACAAGGCGGGCTGCGCGATCGCGGTGCCCTGTGCTTTCACCCAAGCAGCGGCGATTAAGCAAGCCAAGCGATATGTGGATGCTCGCATGAAAACCCCTGCCATCAAGATTGTGTGAGGTTGCTATGAATCATAAAAAATAGTACTTTCTGGGGAGTTTAGGCGCTGCTCTGTACGGCATTGTTTTAGTCGGGTGCGGTGCTGGCCCCACAGAGTCGGCGGATGTATCAGAACCCGCTGAGTCTGAGACTCAAACAGGCTCGGTGGGGCAGATTGTGTTGGCGATCGCTGGATGGGGGCGGCTCATGGCCCAGGCTTTGGTGGCGGCCTTCAGGCAGGACTGTAAATCACGGGTTTGCCATCTGGCCCCACTCAAGTGCCGGAGCTGATACGTGCCGTCCGGCATGGGTAGAATGCAACATTCCAGGAAGTTCATAGCGTTGTTCATCGACTTATACCGATTCTGCATGATAGCGCTACAGATCGAGGATCCCCCGCTGTCGCCGCCCCCTTGAGAAAGGGGCTATTCACCACCTGAATATCGCTGCCCCCCTTATTTCAAGGGGGGTTGGGGGGATCGTTCCAGAACGGGCATCTGTAGTCCAGTTTTAGAGAATTGGTATTACCTCCGCAGCCAGGTAGCGACATCCTTGGCAAAGTAGGTCAAAATCACATCTGCCCCAGCCCGCTTGAGACTGGTGAGGGTTTCCATCACGATGGCTTGCTCATCAATCCAGCCCTGCTGAGCCGCCGCTTTGACCATGGCATATTCGCCGCTGACGTTGTAGGCCGCCACCGGCAGAGTTGTGTGCTGCTTAAGGCGGTGAATGATGTCCATGTAGGCCAGGGCCGGTTTCACCATGACGATGTCGGCCCCTTCGGCGATATCGAGGGCCACCTCCTTCAGGGCTTCCTGGGCATTGGCAGGATCCATCTGGTAGGTCTTTTTGTCGCCGAACTGGGGGGCAGAGTCTAGGGCATCGCGGAAAGGACCGTAGTAAGCGGAAGCGTACTTGGCGGAGTAGGCCAGAATGCCGACGTTAATCCAGCCTGCCGCATCTAGTGCCTGACGGATGGCCCCGATACGACCATCCATCATGTCTGAAGGAGACACAAAATCTGCCCCCGCTTCGGCCTGACAGAGGGCCTGTTTCACCAGCACCGCCACGGTTTCGTCATTGAGGATTTCGCCGTTCTCCACAATGCCGTCATGACCGGCACTGCTATAGGGATCGAGGGCCACATCGGTGAACACCAGCAGGTTGGGAAGGGCCTGCTTAATCGCCCGTACCGCTTGGGGCACAAGCCCCTCAGGGTTGTAGCTTTCGGTCCCGGCATTGTCTTTAAGAGCCGGGGAAATCAGCGGAAACAAAGCGATACCAGGAATGCCCAGGTCATGGACGGCGGCGACTTCGTCCAGGAGTAAATCCAGCGTGTAGCGGTAGCACCCCGGCATGGAGGGAATCGCCTCTTTCTGCCCCACCCCTGCCATGACAAATACCGGATAGATCAGGTCGGCGGCGGTGAGGTGATGCTTGCGCACCAACCGCCGCAATCCTGCCGTGCGTCGCAGGCGACGGGGTCGGTGAGCCATGGCCGGCAGGCTAGAGGTAACGGCTTCAGCAGTGGCTGGAGGTGGGGGCGCAATTTCGGTAGAAGTCATGGCAAGGGAGGCGATACAATAAGAATGATAATCATTCTCTAATTTACTGCAATGAAGACCAAACTTACCCGAGGTCAGCAGTGGGTCTATGAACTGCTGAACAGCACGTCAACGGAAATTACGGCGCAGGAGATCTTTGCCCAGTTGCAAGGGCAAGGGCGATCGCTGGGCTTGGCGACGGTGTATCGGGCGCTTAAGGCGCTGCAGTTGCAGGGGTTAGTGCAGGCGCGATCGCTGACGAATGGCGAATGGGTCTATTGGTTAGCGTCGGAGGATTGCCACAATCTGACCAGTTAGAACTGAGGGCGAACAGTGCCAGTAGAGGAGTGTCCGGCCCACGGGCTGCAAAGCAAGTTGGAAGAGAAGCAGCATTTTACGGTCTTCTATCACACCCTAGAGTTCTTTGGTCTCTGTGAACCCTGCGGAGAAACTCTGGATGCTGGATCAGTTTGATCCATCAGCCTGGTCGATAGCACCGGCGGTTTACCGCACCTCAAACAGCTATAGCGAAAGTAAATAGATTCTAAGTTCCGGGAATGATAATCATTCTCGCCTGTATTATCAAAACTGAATGATTTTTAGCCCATAATTACTGGAGGCAACCGTATGTCTTTGAACGTGAGTGCATCGTTAATCCAACAGGCCGAAACGGATCAAGTTGACCCCAATGCTTTTGTTGAAAGTATTCGAGAATCGCTGCCCTATGCCTGGAATATTGCTGAAAAGCTGGCGCACAGTATTCATCATGAGGGGATGGAGTGGGCCAACGATGCGGTTGCTCCGCCCAGTGAACAGGCGCGGGGGCAGCTGTTGCGAATGGTCGGTGGAGATGCGATTCGAGGGGCCGTCGAGAGTTACTTTGATGTGAAGCTAGCGTTTCAAAATTGTCACAATCTGGCAGCTTTTCGACGCGATCGCCTCGATTCCAGTGTTTATGGTGAGTTTGTTTCCATCAAAAGCCAGATTCTCAATCAAACGCCTGAAATGAGAGACTGTTAAACCACCGCAGGGGAGGTCAGAACTGAGACGGTTCTCACTTCCCTTGCTTTAAGACTGCGACTTCTCGCAAAGTTGAGATGATTGCCACTAGATCCTCCAAAGCTTTATATGCAAAGTTTTTGGGGAACTAACGACCAGGTTCACTGGCAGCGGTGAACGACTTCCGAATCAAAAACCGACGTTGCCCGCCGCCCCGGTGCAACGCCTTGTTATCCAGTATTTTGGGTCATGCATAATCGTTCGAATAACGAACAACGAGAAGCTGCAAGCCCGGTTTTATTGCTTTGAGTTCCTTGATGTCTTCATCAGTGAGTACTGGATTGCGCCAAACGAACCGGGTGACTGGGCCGAACGCATTTGATCGGAACAATCCTTGATAATCTTCTTTGAGCGTGCAATTGGCCAAGTAATCGTCAATGTAAGTCTCGTGGTATTCGCCCCATTCGAGACATTGAAGAGTGGGGAAGCACGAAGACTTGGCGAGATTGGATATAAAGTCTTGAGTGTCGTATCCAGCATCAACACTGAGGAATCGAATTGGACGTTGGCCGACATCGAAGAACGCAGCATTGGGGGCTGATGGCACGGTCAGTTCTTGTATTCGCGGTGATTTGGCGAGTAACCGCGCCAGGATTCCATTTTCTTCATAGATCGAGCCAATAATCGAACGATTGTGATCAGCCGGTTGAGTCAGTTGAACTGAAAACGTCTCCAGTTGTGGAAACATCGCATCTGTTGCGAGCAGTGGTTCAATATCCCAGTTGTGGGTCCCGTTTGCGCCTTCGTCCGGGCCGCGCAGGATGAGCGAGCGAATGTATGGAGCAACACCCGGTATCGTAAGGGTGTTTAGTAGATCGTCATAGCTCTCATCGAAGCAGTCGCCGTAGAAGTCAACGTTGAAAGCGTCTCCGGTCTCCGTGAGTGTGACACGCTGCAGATAGTCCGTGGGGGTATCTGCTCCGTTGCAAGCGGAGATTCGTTGCTGGAGTGATTCAAGTTGTTCGGCAACATCAGACATCGGAGTGGTATTGCTGGATAACTATTTATTGGACTGACGCATTCCACATAACTCCTCTGCTGGGGGATTAGGTAGACGAATTCAGTATAATCACCTCTCCGTTGCACGCGTGAAATTGCTTAGGGTTTGTTTAGCATCCTTCGGCAACACAGTTCATCAACTTCTCTGCCATCGCCTTGATATTCAATTTGCGGCCGATGCAGACCAGTTGGGTGTTCTGGAGGCCGCAGCCACTACAAGTCTTGGAGCTGAAGTCACTTGCCTGTGAGTTGGAAAAAGTGTCGGGCGGAGCTTTCCTGGAACCAGAGAATCCCCTGCTGGGAAACGGCTCTGGCTGTAGGTGAAAGTCGAGAAAGCGTACCCGTTGCGAAAGCGCTCAATTCTCTAGCTTCATGATAAATTGAGAATGATAATCATTCTACTTTTGATTTTTCATGGTCAGTCAGGTCTCTCGTCCGCAGTCTGTAGCCAGCCAACTAGCAGGTGATGTAGAGCAGCTAGCACGGCTTCGCCATACCTGTGCCCACGTGTTGGCTATGGCGGTACAAACCCTCTTCCCAGAGACGAAAGTCACCATTGGCCCCTACACCGATACGGGTTTTTACTACGACTTTGACCGGGCTGAACCGTTTACGCCTGAGGATCTCAAGCAGATCTCAGCCGAAATGCGACGGATCATTCGGGCGAATCTGCCGATCATTCGCGAAACGGTGGAGCGGGATGACATGCGAGCTGAGATTGAGCAGCTGAATGAACCTTATAAGCTAGAAATTCTCGACAGCATTCCCGCCGATGAGCCCATTACCCGCTACTACATTGGCTGTCCCGACCCGCTGCCTGCCACCGCAGAGCCTTCTCTATTGAATCAACCACCCGCCACCGCTCCTAAAGCCGCTGTTGCGACTCCCTGCTGGTGGGATTTGTGCGCCGGTCCTCACCTAAATCGCACCGGCGAACTGCACCCCAAAGCCTTTGCGCTAGAAAGTGTGGCTGGAGCCTACTGGCGAGGCGACGAAAGCCAGCCACAGCTCCAGCGCATTTACGGCACTGCATGGGAAACGCCAGAACAACTCAAGGCTTACCTGAGGCAAAAAGAGGAAGCCAAGCGCCGCGACCATCGCAAACTGGGACAGACATTGAATCTGTTTAGCATTCAAGAAGCGGCTGGGGGCGGGCTGGTATTTTGGCATCCCAAGGGAGCGCGCATGCGCCTGCTGATCGAAGACTACTGGCGTCAGGCCCACCTGCAGGGGGGATATGAGCTGCTCTACACCCCCCACATTGCCAATCGCAACCTCTGGAAAACTTCTGGGCACCTCGACTTTTATCAGGAGAACATGTTTGAGCAAATAGCTGTGGAAGCACAGCAATATCAGCTCAAACCCATGAACTGTCCCTTCCACGTGCTGACCTATCAGCATCAGCTCCATTCTTACCGGGAGTTGCCAATTCGCTGGGCCGAACTGGGCACGGTGTATCGCTATGAGCGCTCTGGGGTGCTCCACGGACTGATGCGGGTGCGCGGCTTTACCCAGGATGACGCTCACATTTTCTGTCTGCCAGAGCAGGTAACCGAGGAGATTCTGGGAGTGCTGAATCTGACCGAACAAATTCTGTCGGACTTTGGCTTTACCGACTATGAAGTGAATCTTTCCACCCGTCCCGCCAAGTCTGTGGGCAGCGACGACATTTGGGAACTGGCGACTTCGGCGTTGCAAAAAGCGCTGGATATCAAAGAGTGGACCTACGAAATTGATGAGAGGGGCGGTGCCTTCTACGGTCCCAAAATCGATATCAAGATCAAGGATGCTATCGGTCGGCTATGGCAGTGCTCCACAATCCAGGTGGACTTTAACCTGCCGGAGCGGTTCGATCTGAACTACGTCGCAGCGGATGGCTCTCGGCAGCGGCCGATTATGATTCACCGGGCCATTTTTGGCTCCTTAGAACGATTCTTCGGCATCTTGGTGGAGAACTATGCGGGGGATTTTCCCCTGTGGCTGGCTCCGGTGCAGATGCGACTGTTGCCGGTGAGTGATGCTCAGCGAGACTATGCCAATCAGGTCTCTCAGACGCTGCAGCAACAGGGTTTGCGCGTGGAGGTGGATGCCAGCGGCGATCGCCTGGGCAAGCAAATTCATACCGCCGAGTTGGAGAAAATTCCGGTGGTTGCGGTCATCGGCCAGCGCGAAGTGGATTCTCAGACGTTGAGTATTCGCACTCGTCAGAGTGGAGACCTGGGGACGCTGACGGTGTCTGAGGTCGTTGAGAAATTGCAAGGGGCGATCGCTCAAAAGACTATCGGTTAGTCATTATTGCCGGTTTCTAAAAAGTCAAAGTGAACGGGTGAGATTTCACAAAGCTGTTCAAGCAATGAGGTAAATATCCATGCCTACCGTCCAGCATTACGCCTGAGCGGGTGACAAAGGGACTTGAGGCCTTAGTGGACAAAGCTTTGAGAAAATAGTCAGGCAAAAAAATAGGGAAGCTTCTAGGCCTCCCCAAACAAAATATGCTGCCTGCATCCTACCAAACGACGCTCCGCGCTCAC
>JBHJJI010000192.1:0-3977 GCA_050042805.1 Leptolyngbyaceae cyanobacterium | reverse complement strand
GTAGATAGACGAGTGCGCTGCATGGCGGTTATTCCTGCGTTGAAACACCACAGGCAGAATGCAAACCACCTTGAGTGCAGATAAAGCTGAGCTGGGTGGCATCTAAGTTCTGACCGCCGCTAAAGTCGACGCCTTGATATTGGTCACCCAAGCTGAGGTCAGGAATCGCTGCCACAAAATCATCGTCCGCGCCCCCAGTCGGATTCGTGAACAAAGCACCGGCAAAATCGACCTGGTTCAGATTCGCCCCTTGCAGCCGCAGATCCCGCAGGTCAGCATCACGCAGGCTTGCCCCCGCCAAATCAGCGCCGCTTAGATTAGCGCCCTGCAGCGTCACCCCGGTCAAGTCGGCACTACGGAGGTTAGCACCACTCAGATCGGCATCGGTCAGGATCGCGGCGGGAGCCGAGATACCTTGTAGATTGGTGGCAATCAGGGTACTGCCGGCAGCATTGACCGCAGCTAAGCGGGCACCGGCCAGATTGGCACCGGAGAGCTGAGCGGCAGTCAGATCCGCCTTTGACAGGCGAGCATTGGCCAGCGTGGCCTGATCCAACACGGTTTGAATCAGGCTGGCATGTTCTAAATTGGCTCCGCTCAAATTGGCCCAGGTGAGATCGGCACGATTGAAATTGGTGCGGAGCAGGCCAGCATTCACCAGTTGACTCAACGTCAGATCGGCACCGGCAAGATTGGCGTCGCTGAGGTCGGCCCCGCTGAAATTAGTGACGCGATCATCGTAGGTGTTGGGATGATTATCAGCGCCGAGGCTGTAGAATCTTGCCCCTTGGAGCTGCGCCTGGGTTAAGACCGACCCTTGCCATTGAATGCCCGCCAGGTCTTGATTTTTGAGCACTAGCCGAAATTCGCCATCGCCCCCGTGAATAAACCCGAGATGCATGCGAGTCAGGTTGAGGGGACGGGAGCGATCGCCCTCCTCTAGCATTACCAATTTCGTAAGAATGCGATTGGTGGTCTGTAGCCGTATCAGGGTGGTGTAATGCCGCGTGGGTTCGCCCTGCATCCTTAAGTCAGCGGCAAGCCCCTGGTTAAGCCGCCGCAGATGAGGAAACGCCGCCGCCCCCCGCGCGACTAACGCTTGCTGCAGCGCATCGAGCCACAGCAAATCATCGGTTTGAGCAATCAGATCAACCAAGAGGGGCGTTACGCGATCATCGGGCAGATTCCCCAGCGCCAGCACGGCGGCCCGGCGGGCCGCCGGGTCTAACTCGGGATTGGTCAGGGTGGAGATCAAGTTGACGTATAAATTTTCATCGGGGGTGGCCGCAGCGGTCGAAGGTCGCCCGAGCAAAAAGTAGCTCACGCCCCCGGTCAAGCCCCCGATGGTCAGCAGCAAGCCTAAGCCCAGCCCCACCTTCGACAGGGTGAGTTCTGAGTCTGGCCAGCCCGGCGGGCGAGGATTGATCACCACTGAGGTTGGCCCCACGGCCGGAGCCCAGCGGCCGGAGCCTCCCAGCCCTGGCGGCACCTTTGCTTCAGCGTGCCACAGACTCGACAGATGAATCATGGCGCCCGTGTCTTCATCCACCACACAGGTGCCTGCGAGCCAATCATGCCAGGCCCGTCTGGGGCGATTGCCCAGACCAGTCAAACTTTCGCCAATGAGGGCGATTGCGCCGAGCCCCGCCAGCATACCAATGACAGGAAAAGCCCCACTAAACTGCCACACGCCGTAGGCCACCAACAGCGGACAGCCCCATTTCCCCACACCTTCGCGGATGATCATTCTGGGCCAACCCGGCATCTGACCATTTAGTGCCAGCACTTGCACCCCCAGCCACTGCTTGGGCCAACTCTGCCCCGAGCGCCCGACCCGATAAATGTGGCCAGCGGCCAAGATGAGCGGCAGCCCCAACGCCGCCGACCATAGCAGATTGGTCAACGGCGTCACTTGCGTGGGCAGCGATCGCGGCGACAGCCCCAACGCCTTGGCTGCTCCGGTTTGCACCCACTGTAGTGTCGGTGAGAGATCGCGCTTGGGGCGATCAAAGGTTTGGTTAGCCTGACTGCCCAAATAAAAGGGCAGCGCTACGCTGGCGGTCAGAAGGGCGACTTCTAAGCTCCAGGCTAAGAACCGTCGCCCTAAAGTCGGCACTCGTTTGGCGGCACGGCTGGTCGGGGCTGGCTGAAGCGGCGATCGCGCCTGGGGAGACTGTTTAGTTCGGGTCGAGTTCACCGCAGGTGGAGTAACAGACCGTTTCGATTGCCGTCGGGGAGGAGAACTCATAACTCGCAGTAGCAGTCTCTATAGCCCCTGTTGTACCACTCTTGGCCCGATACCGCGCGGAGTGAGTGTTACTTTGAGACAAACTTCAATCTGGCGTAGGCAGTAAAGCGCTTCGACGCCAGTATGAGCATCCGCTCTGGCGAGTCCATGACCAACAACGTTGCGGGAGTTGATGAGACGATCGTGGCAACACCATCCGCTAGGGAGCTATGCCTCATTGATCAAAGCTCTAAACACTGGACGCAGAGGGTTGACGCTGCTGCTCAAGATAATCGAACACGCTCTTGTCGCCAATATCAGGGGGAATCGGCTGCACTACTTTCCGGAGGGCAAAGATACCAAAATTAATCGCCCAAAAAGCCAATAAAAGCGCTTCCCAAACGGGGGGCACAAACTGAAACAAATGGCCCAACAGCAAAATGGGCACGATCGGGGTCAACACCTTAGTCTCAATCCGGTTGAAGCAGAAGCCCTCTTTGAAAAAGACGCCGGTGAGAGCCGCAAAGGTGAAGCCGACGCCCCATAGAGTAGTCGGTTGATGGTAAACAGTGAGGGCAAACGGCTCTGGCGAAAAATGGGCGATCGCTAAAGAGGCCACCCCACCCACTAGCCAAAACGCCTGCAGCAGGCGATGCAGCGGCCTCAGGTAGATGTGGATTTTGAACAGGCTGAGCCCCAGCCCCAGCCAAAAAACGGTGTAGAGCACACTTACGCCCTGCACCACCCAATCCACCTCGCCATACCGCAAAATACCAAGCGTCCCAAGACCAAAGCTCAGGGCCGCGATCGCCAGGCCCGCGCGATACCAAATCACGTCTTGGCGATCCGTCTCTTCAATGGTGAAAGTACCGAATTGACCCTGATAGGTTACGGGGGACTGCTCTAGTTCTACGTTTGCTGTCATACCCAAACTCTCAACCGCGATCGATAATCCTGTTCAATATAGCGTTCACGCTGGCCCCCTCCCGCTGCAGCATGACGGCTGGGGCGATCGCCGCCGCCCGATGGGGAGCGCCAATTCCGCCCGACGCAACCGGTGCAGACAGTGCTGTGACAATCCCTTAGAATCGGTAGGGGGATAAAATAATACCTTTCGTAACGAAGCAACGCGGTATTTTGCCCTGTTGGCAAAGCAGTTGGGAAGAGAACAATGGAAACAGTTAACTGTGCTGAAGCCTGTAAAAACGGCTGCATCTTAGGGGACAAATGCCCCAACCTGGAATACAAAGAAAACGCCGCAAAATTTATTGAAGAAACCTCCCTCGATCAAATGCTGTCGATGGCCGAGGAAGCCGTTCGCAAAAAAATGATGGAGCGTGCCTCGCAACCACCGAAATGGATTTTGCCGGACGATTAATGTCCCTGGGCGATCGCCCGATCCGAAGAGCCCACTTTCAACATGGTGCCAAGGCCGTTAATTATCGGCGTTACTGCCAGCCGACATCAGCTGAGCCGTCGTTTCTGACTCGCGCTCATCCGGCGTCAGCCTACCGGCGTTTGGTTCTTCCGGTTGGAAGACGGGGAGGTCAAACCAGAAGGTGGTGCCCACGTTCACCTCACTCACCAGATGCACCCGGCTGCTGTGCTTTTCAACGATATTCTTAACAATCGACAGGCCGAGACCAGTGCCTTCCAACGTGTGAACGCGATTTTCGACTCGGAAAAAGCGATCAAAAATCGCCGCCTGATCCTCCGACGCAATGCCAATCCCCGTATCGGCGATTTCGAC
>JBHJJI010000191.1:0-20717 GCA_050042805.1 Leptolyngbyaceae cyanobacterium | reverse complement strand
GTCAGTGACACATCACCCATCAATAATCTCGCTGCAATCAATCACCTCCATCTTCTTCACCAACTGTATGGAACGGTTTTTATCCCCGAAGCCGTTTATCGAGAATTAACCGACCCCAATTTTCCTGTTGCAGGTGTGACTGAAGTACAAACCTTTGACTGGATTCAAATTCGTACTGTTAGCGATTGTGCTACCGCACAGGCTAACGCCAACGCACCCTTGTCGAAGCGCTGACCAGCGAACTGGATTTTGGAGAAGCAGAAGCGATCGCGCTGGCTGTCGAGATGCAAGCTGATCAAGTTTTGATGGACGAACGCCGAGGTCGGTTGATTGCAAGCAGGCTGAATCTTCGCTACACAGGTATCCTTGGAATCTTAGTTGAAGCGAAAAATAAAGGCTTGATCGTTAAGGTGAAAATGCTATTGGATGTGTTGATTAACGAAGCTGGATTTTGGGTCTCAGAACCTTTGTACAAGAGTGTTTTACAACTTGTCGACGAGATCGAACTGCCTGAATCTTCTGGGTAACTGGTAAGAGTTACGAATGTTTTACAGACAATATAGAGCTAGCTAACGGCGAAGCTCAGCGATAGCAAAGAACTGGAAACGACGCAAAATTTGTTGTGGTTTGTCCGTGCATTCGAATCGCTAGAATGTGCGATCGCGGTGCTGCATAAGGTGCAGTCCACCCGCTTACCCGGCACTTTGGATCAAGCGGAAGAATATGGGGACGCTGTAAGTAGAGACAATTAGATCGTTTTTGATTTCCGCAGTTGTCTAGAGGAAAACGGGAAGGGACGTTAACGGTAAAGTTCAGCAGCGGTAGACAGTCTCGAACGCATAATCAGTTACTTTCATCCGTCCGCTGCCGTAGAATGTTGGGCAGTGGGCTCCCAAATCTTTTTACCCGAACCAACCGTTCCAGGAAATTGCCAACCCATTTGAGTAACGGTATTGATAACTGCACATATCAGATTGACTGCATGTTGCTGTACCTGGTCAATGAATTGTCGATCCATTGCGGTATCAACAACATGCTTCTGGCGATTCACAAACAATGGCATTGAAACGCCGCTTGCATTCGGCAGCCTCCATGATCCATGACAAAGAATATTCCTCATTTTTGATGCTTGTCGTAAATCACCTAGAAGCTCATCGAGATTTTCTATTACGACATCCGGATTGTCTTTCACTGCCTTTCCATAGACATCAATCAGATTTCCCAAAGGGTCAATAAGAGCACGTTCCAGTTTAGGTAGCCACTCGACATAAGCTTGCTCAATCTCATCCTCTTCGTATGCTCGCGTTGCTGTGAGGGCAAAGATTGCCTTTCCTAATATTTCTTCTAGAAATCCGAATGTAGCAACGGCACGACCCAGACTTTCCCAAAAGGCAGCCTCATGACCATGGGTAGGAAATTTACTAGGCAAACCATCCTGATCAACTCGATATCGCATTGGCTTTTCATCATTCATATGGCTTTTTTCGTAAGTTGAGTGCCCAACAATGAAGTTGTGCGGCGGTCGGTATTTCTGAATTTTAGTCAATAGCTTTAGCTCCGTCTGCACCGACGCAGTGTTAGGCAAAGCTTGCATGCGCTGTACCAACGTAAACTTAGCAGAGCTAGGATGCTTGCGATGACACCATCTTCCGCCAGGAAAAAGCAGAAACTACGGGGAAACGGATTCAGAAATCTTAGAACAGATCATTATAGGCAATTATAGGCAGTCATCCGCCCATCAATGGGCGGTCTTCATGGAGGATATGGTAATTATTGAATAGCTTTGCTTCTAGATAAACAAGCGGCGCATAGAACTTCATGAGGCGTCTTTCGTAGCGTAAGAGATCAGGAGAGTAGTGAGGGCTTTTCGGATCTTCAGTGAATATGTGAACATTCATACGTACACTACTAAAGGCCCAAACGGAGCCTTCAACATCTACAAATGCGCCGTGGATTCTGTCTCCAGAGGTTACAAGTGTGTATGACCCAACATACAACAGGGCAAAGAGCACAGTTCCGGCATAAGATGTCTTTCTTAAGAGGTGTCTCATGCCAATCATTTTTTCAGTGTAAATTGATTGCTCTACACACTCCCGTAGGAGGGATTGATGTGAGAAACTTTATCCCAAAACCTGCCATTTGCGCTGGCTTTGGCATACAAATGGCCGTCAAAGACCCGTCAAGACAAAGATGACGAGACTATTGACTTACATGATGAACCTTTTGCCAGGGTGAAGCATAACAATGTTATTAGACAGAAAGTTTCTACATATTGTCCCTGCCAGGGTATATCGACAGAAACTTTCTACCGATCACCTCAAATCTGCATTGATCGCAGATAGCTCTAGCATATTATCCCAATAGTTAAAGATCGCCAGCGACCTACCAGTTCTTTTAACCGACGTCTTCATCACATAACAGCCTTATCAAACCCAGAGTAAGTCGTTTCGTCGGGGCTTGGGCTTTGCATTAAACTGGGAATGATTATCATTCTTTTTGGTGATTCGCCATGGTCAACACCGCGATCGACACAGTGCCCGTAACCGTCCTGACGGGCTATCTAGGGGCGGGCAAAACCACCTTGCTGAACCGCATCCTCACCTACGAGCACGGCAAAAAGGTGGCGGTGATCGTCAACGAGTTTGGGGAAGTGGGTATCGACAATCAGCTCGTGATCGATGCCGATGAAGAAATCTTTGAGATGAATAATGGCTGCATCTGTTGCACGGTGCGAGGCGACCTGATTCGCATCATTGGCAACCTGATGAAGCGGCGCGACAAGTTTGAGCACCTGGTGATTGAAACCACCGGCCTGGCCGACCCGGCCCCCGTCATCCAGACCTTTTTTGTGGATGAAGACATGCAGGGCCGGCTCAACTTGGATGCGGTCGTTACCGTTGTCGATGCCAAACATATTCACGACCATTGGGAGGCCGATGAAGCCCAAGAGCAGATCGCCTTTGCCGACGTGATTTTGCTCAACAAAACCGATCTAGTGAGTGAAGCTGATCTGGAAGCGCTAGAAGCCCGGATTCACACGATGAACGCGATGGCCAAGGTGTACCGCACCCGCGATGCTGCGGTGGAGATGGACACCATTCTCGGCGTCAATGCCTTTGATCTGAATCGGGCGCTGGAAGTTGATCCCGACTTTTTGGGCGAAGATGCCCACGAACATGACGAAACCGTCGGCTCTATTGCCCTGGTGGAAGCGGGGGAACTGGATGGCGAAAAACTCAACGCCTGGCTCAGTGAACTGCTGCAAACCCAGGGACCCGATATCTTTCGGATGAAAGGTATCCTCAACATGGCCGGAGAAGACCAGCGGTTTGTGTTCCAGGGGGTACACATGCTGTTTGATGGTCGAGCCGATCGCCCCTGGAAACCGACTGAAACCCGCAAGAATGAGCTGGTCTTTATCGGTCGCAACCTGAACGAAGCTCAACTGCGGGAGGACTTTCGCGCGTGCCTAGTGTGACCAAAACGTTTCTGAGTGTTGGTCGGCAAGGCCATCTCAATGACTATGTGACAGCGATCGCCTGGTCGCCCCATCATGCCCTCGCGATCTCCTCTGCCGCTGGCGAAATCCTCCTGATCAATCCCGAAACCCAGGAAGCGCATTGCCTCCAGTCAGCTAATGATCAATCCATCGATTGTCTGGCTTTTTCTGCGGACGGTCATTACCTTGCCGCTGGGGGGCAATCGGGTGAGCTCTTGATCTGGTCTATCCAATCCCTGAACGAGCCACCCATTGTCCTTCCCCATCCCCGCACCTGGCTCGATCACCTCACCTGGCATCCGACCCGCAACGAACTCGCCTTTAGCCTCGGTCGCTATGCCCAAGTCTGGGATGCTGAAACAGCCGAAATTGCCACCACCCTCCAGTTTGAGACCTCGTCGGTACTCGATTTAGTCTGGCACCCCCAGGGCAGTCATCTGATAGTTAGCGGACATCAGGGCGTCAAAATCTGGCCCAGTGATGACTGGGATGCTGATCCAGAGGTCCGCGAAATTGCGGCGGCCAGTGTCGCGATTGCCCCCTCCCCTGACGGTCAATACCTGGCCTCTGGCAATCTCGATCACACTTTGCTGGTCTGGCCGTTTGACAGCGCCGATCCTTGGCAGATGCGCGGCTTTCCCGGCAAAGTGCGCCAACTCGCCTGGTCTAACGTCACTGTTGGCAAAGCGCCTTTATTGGCGACCGCTAGCGGCGCTGACGTGATTGTCTGGCGCAAAAAAAGTGACGCCAACGATGGTTGGGATGCTCAAGTTCTCGATTTGCACGACGCCCGGGTGAACGCGATCGCCTTTCAACCCGGCAGTATTCTCCTCGCCTCCGCTGCTGAAGATGGCCAACTCTGCCTCTGGAAAAAGGCTCAACAAGTCGCCCAGATCCTAGAAGGCGCGCCCGAGGGATTCTCTAACCTCGCCTGGAGCCCCAACGGACAATGGCTCGCCGCCGGTGGGCAGCAGGGAGAGTGGTTGGTGTGGAAACAAAGTCATCGGGGCAGGGGATTCGGCTAAATGCCCTTCCTCGCTGATCCGTTTTCCTACGATTTCATGCGCTACGCGCTCACCGCGAGCATCCTGGTAGGGATGCCCTGTCCAGTGATTGGCACCTACCTGGTGGTGCAGCGATTGGGGCGATTGGGAGATGTGGTCGCCCATGCCGTCTTGTCGGGATTAGCGATTACCAATCTCTTCCAGTTCCCCCTCATCATCGGGGTCTTTGTGTTTGGCATGATCAGCACTTTCGTAACGGCGTGGTTGCGATCGCCAACCAAGGTCAAGGTCGATACCGCGATGGCAATCACCTTCTCTAGCTTCTTTTCCCTGGGCAATTATCTTGATTACGACCCTGCGGACTCAACTCGATTTAGAGGCGCTTCTATTAGGCGATATAGCAAGCTGTAGTTTGATCAGGTCACTTCCAATACCTGAAATCACCATCAGATCAGCCTTTTAATTCTGACTTCCGACTTCTTCATTCCGACTTCTGCTATATAAGCCTCAGGATTTACTGGCGGTAGTTCCCGGTCGGGCGACGACCAACCAATCGTACTCAGATAGGTTTGAGCGGTACTGGGAGGAGACCGTTAAACGCTCGCCTCAGCCGATGGATTCGCCGTTTGCTTGCCAACCTTGAATGCTTGGTGGAAAACCTCGAACGTTACTGTATCCCAGCATTTGCAAAGCCATTACGCCCATGGCTGTACGGTAGCCCGATGAGCAGTAAAGCACCACTGGACGATCCTTGGGAACTTTATTCAGATTTTGAGTCAGCGATCGCACCGGCATATTAATGGCACCCGGAATATGGCCACTCCTAAATTCCGAGGGCTCACGGACATCAATCAATAGAGCCTCTTTATCCTGGAGCATCCCTTTCAACGTGCCAATTTGTTGTACTGCGTAGTAGTCGCTGGGGATTGATTGTAGAAAGGCATCCACCTCTGCAAAAGATGCAGCAGTATTGTCGATAGTTTCTCGCGCAATTCCAGTCACGGGGGGGGATGCCATGGCGGCAGAATATGGGATGCTGCCCCAAAACAAGCAGGCGGATAGCCAACCAGTGATTAAGATCAGCGCAATTTTTTTCATGGGTGAAACTAAGGTGATGACAAGTGGGTGATGGTTAAGCAGACTGTTTTAGTCGAGGTGGGATTTTGGGGCTCGGGCCAAAGATGCGATCGGTGAAGCGCACATACCAAGCGGCTGCCTGTACCTGGATGATATAAGCCATGGCAATAATCAAGGCAATTTCGGAGCCTTGCTCTTTGCCGAAGGCGGTCATGGCGATCGCTAACGCAATGGATAGGTTACGCATGACAGTGCCATAGACGAGGGCGATCGCATCACCTCGATTAAATAAGACCTTGCCCACCAGCGTACTGAGCAGAAAATTGCCGATATAGAGGATTGATAACGGAATTAAAAACGAAAGCAATACCAGGGGATGGGCGATGATATCTTTGGCTTTCAGGGCCATCGCTACGAAGACAATGCCTAAAACGCCAATGGTGGAAAAGGCCGGAAACTTTTGTTTGAGATTTTTGTTGTATTTGTCTACCCCGACGACTTGAATGAGAGAAATGCGGGTCACAAATCCCAGAATCATCGGTAGGAAGACGATAATTACAATCTGCTTAAAGATGCTGGCTAACGGAATATCGACGACAGTGCCCATCAACCACTTGGCATAAAACGGGGTGGCGACAGACCCCAGAATCAGACCAATCACAGTCATCTTGACCGCAGCGCTCAGGTTGCCTTTGGCAAAGCCCGTCCAGGAAATGGTCATGCCGCTGGTGGGCAAGAGCGAGGCCAGCAGCAACCCCAGGGCGACTAGGGGGCGATCGGTAAAAAACAGCCGTCCCATACCAAAGGCAAAGAACGGCACAATGCCAAAATTGATCAGTTGGGTGATTAACTGCACCTTTAAATCTCCCCCTGACAGCACCTGTTGAATCTGCAGGTTAATCATCATGGGATACACCATGAGGAAGGTGAGGGGAATGATCAGCGATTTCAGGGCCGAGGGGTCGATCAGGGCCCCAACCACAATGCCTGCCACCATAAAGGCGGGAATTGACCAAACCAGATTTTTTTGTAGAAAACCCAATATTTTCCACATAGTGAGAGTCTCCTCGAATGATGTGGGAAGGTGTGATAGTGAGAGCCGTGCCGCAGTCGCCGAGACAGATGGGCCGCCGCTGCGATCGCGGCCCTGCCAGCGCCAATTGCAGTCACTCTGAGGGATTGCGAACTAGCCGACGTGATGCTCGTGGACAGAGTTTTAGGGAAGTCCCGCTTGGGTCGGGAGACCGGCTTTTTTCCAGGCCATCATGCCCCCGGAGATATTGAAAATCTGGCTAAAGCCCATTTCAAGCAGGGCTTGGGCCGCGATCGGGCTGCGATGCGCCGTCAGACAAATCACCGCGATCGCAGTCTCTTGGGGGAGTTGCCGAAACCACTGCGGTAAGGAGTTGTGCAGAATGGGCATGCGACCGATCAAAATACGCGGCAGGCTGAGGTTGATGGCGTCAGGGGCGTGGAACTGGTTGTATTCCAAACGGCTCCGGACATCGATTAGACACAATGGTTGGGCCGATTGAACAAATTCTTCTGGAGATAGGTCAACGAGATGGGACCGGGATGACGATACAGATGCCATGGGGAGTTTGGCCTCTCGGTAAGATTGATCGAGTGCTAGAAACAGGATTCAGTTAGACCCACCACGGCGGTTCTCCCGTCCGGGGGTCAGTCTCATTCCAGGGATAAATCCAGATGGCGTCATCTTTCACCGCCACATGCACCAGCTTGAGCGGCAGGGGCGCTGGCCCCCGGACAACCTTGCCATCGGGGTCGTAGAGCGCTCCATGGCAGGGGCATTGAAACTGCTGATCGCTCGGATTCCAGGGAAAGGTGCAGCCCAGGTGAGTGCAGTTATCGACAATCCCCATCGGCGCTAGGGAACCATCGCTCTGGATCGTCAGATAAGTCGGTTCACTCGCTAATCCCGCAATCAGGGCACGAGTGCCAGGCGGTTCAGCCAAAATTTGACTCGCCGGAATGGCATTACCCAGTTTGTCTTTAGCGAGAATTCCGCCCCCCTCAGTCACCTCCCGAGGCGGAACCAGGAATTGGGCAAGGGGATACAAAGCTGATCCGGCAGTGGCTACCACTGTTGCCCCGGTCAGAAAGTTAAGCAATTGCCGTCGTGACAACGACGGGTTTTCATAAGGAATGGCATTTTCCATCATTCAAATTAACTCCAGTTATTTCAATGACAGTGCAAAAAGAAATCGTTCGGTAGCTCTCTTAAAAAACAGTTTTTGAGACTCACCCAGATCGCAGCGCTGGGTTGATCCTGTAGACCCTGAATCAATTCTTCAGGGGAAGCTATCAAGGTTTAGTCACTCTTATCCTGGGAGCGACTACTGCGAAGAAAACAATTAGAAACCCAGGCCGTGAGTCAGAAGAAGCGATCGCTCACCCGACCTGAAAGTCTCCATTGCACGTTTAATCACCCTGGATAAAATCGCCTGACTTTATGACAAGGATTGGTTTGATTTGCGGGTATTTAAGCCGAGCAACCCATACAGGGCACAGGAACCTACCAGCCCAGTCAGTAGGGCAACGCCTCCAGCGACAGCGAGTCCGATTCCTAAGGCTGAACCAGCATAGGTTTGCAAGCCTAAATACAGCAGAATCGCGGCGGCAATTAATCGCAGTAAGCGATCGGTAGTACCAACATTGTTAAACATGGGTTTTATCTCCAAAAAAATCGATCAAAATTGCATTCGTCAAAATTGCATTAGGGGAATGTGTGGATGTGGCGAGTAACGACTACACAGTCAGGAACTCAAGGTTCCAGAACTCAACATTCAAGAACTTAAGCAAAACTCAGGCCACGCCAGCCAGCTCAGGCATCGCGGCTGCGGGCAGGCGCTCGATCACGGCCTGCATTTTTTCACTGGCTTCTAGGGCGATCGCTTTGGCCTCGGGGGTGTGCACCATCAAAAACATCATCAGCGGATCGACCGCCGAGACTTCGACGCGGCCATCCTCATGCTCTTGAACCACAACATTGCAGGGGTAAAGTGCACCGGCTTTATCATCCGCTTGAATCATGTTGTAAGCGATGCCGGGATGACAGGCCCCGAGAATTTTGTAATTCCGAAAGTCTTTGCCGAGCTTCTTTTTAAATGCTGCCTGCACATCAATTTCGGTCAGGATTCCGAGTCCTTCTGCTCGCAGCGACTCCGTTACCTGTTCGATGGCCTCGGCAAATGAGGCATTCACAACTTTACTAAAGTGATACATCAATCACGACTCCGTTTGCTTTATTGCTTTGTAGTCAGAGAATCTGCCAATCAGGAAGGCGGTAAAGACCGCCTCAAGACCTGCTTCTAAGCTATTGACTGATAATTCTTTTATGACTAGATAGGAATATAGTACTTCGCCGATCTCTTTTTTCTGGCCACCCAACAAGAAGGCAATCCTCAAGGGAAGAGCATAGATTTTGCTCTATATATAACGTCATATAACTATTTAGTAGTATGGTTGAGTGGGAGCTGCCTGGCAGTTCTTGTCTGAAGTGCCTCATAACTTCCTCAAATTGTTGACTTATGGTGCTGTCCTATTGGCTGGCTCAGAAGTCTAGAGAGTTGTGTGGCTCCGCTACGACGACAGGGATTGTTGCGACTCACCCTAGTCTCATGCTGAAAGGTAAGCCATCCGAGAAAAGTGTGTGCGGTCCGGATGAACACCTGATAAAAAGCCCGAATAAAAAATGGAGGATAAAAGCGCGGAATGGCCAATGTTGTAGTAATTGGGGCCGGAATAGGGGGCTTGCCAGCCGCCTACGAACTGCGGCATCTGCTGCCGTCAGAACATACGGTTACCTTAGTCTCCGAGAAATCCGAATTCACCTTTGTTCCAGGGCTGATCCGGGTGGCCTTTGATTTGAAGCCGTTAGCGCATGTGCAGCTGGGCTTGGCTCAACTCGCTCAGCGCCACAACCTCAACTGGGTATCCGGTAAGGTGACGGCCCTCGACCCGACCAGTCAGCACCTAACGGTTGAGGGGCAAGCTGCGATCGCTTATGACTACTTGCTCATCGCGACCGGCGCGTCCCTCGCCTGGGACTGGGTTCCCGGCGCTGGCCCCCACGGTGGTTACACTCACTCTGTCTGCACTCCCGACCATGCCCTCGAAGCCCGGCAGGCTTGGCTGGAGTTTCTAGAAAATCCTGGACCGATCGTTGTCGGTGCGGCTCCGGGTGCGGGGTGTTTTGGTCCCGCCTATGAATTTGCCCTGATTGCCGATCAAGAGCTGCGCCGCCGGGGGTTGCGAGACCAGGTGCCGATCACCTATGTCACCCCAGAACCCTATGCCGGACATTTAGGCGTCTCTGGTGTGAACCGGGCCAGAGAGCTGACCGCAGAGCTGATGCAAGAACGAGGGATTAAGGTGATTGACAATGCCACCATCGCCGCAGTGGAGCCCCAGGCGGTAACCCTGGCGGATGGCCGTCAGTTGCCCTTTCGTTACTCCATGATTTTGCCTGCCTTTCAGGGGGCGCAGTTTATTCGAGCGGTGCCTGGACTCGGCGATGAAAAGGGATTTATCCCCATCTTGCCCACCCAGCGTCATCCTCAGTTTGCCAACATCTACGCTGCTGGGGTGAGCGTCAAATTGGCCCAGCCCGATGTCACCCCAGTACCGATTGGACTACCCAAAAGTGGGCAAATGGCCGAAGCGATGGCGACTGCTGCGGCCCACAATATCGCCGTTGACCTCAAAGCGATCAAAGCCAGTCCTAAAGTGCCGACTTTAGAGGCGCTCTGTTTTGCTGAATTTGGTGATACGGGCATTGCCTACATTGCCGCTCCGGTCCTCCCCGACCCCAAAACCGGCAAGCGGAAACACTCCTACGCGGTGCGTGGCCCCTGGGTCGTGTGGGTGAAAGCCGCTTTTGAAGAATATTTCATGCTGAAAATTCGCTTTGGCGTTGGCATGCCCTGGTACGAGCGGTTGGGACTCCGGACTCTGTTCGGGTTGCAACTGCTGAAGGATGTTTCCGCACTTTCTAAAACGGCAGCCACGGGCTCGGAATCCCTAGTGAGTTAAGTTTCGCGCCGCCCCGATCGATCGCGACTGGTCCCCTTTTGCCGATTGATGACGACCCCTTTTGATCAAGTCAACACCCTGTTCATGATTAGAGTTTTCTCTCGATTAGTGCTCGGCGTATCCCTGGTGATCTGCGTGCTCATAGGACTGCCCGCGATCGCCCAAGCCCAACCAGAACCGGCCGAACTGGCCAAAGCCGTCCAGGAAATTGAAAATCTAGACGCCATGCGCAGTGGTCTGGCGGCCTATCTCGAAGAGGCCACTGAACCGCCGACCGCTGAAACCATGCGACAGGTCTGCAAACCGGTCGGGATGAAAGCGATGCAGCTGAGCCAAGACAACGGTTGGCAGGTCAAACAAATGGCTAATAAGTATCGCAATCCGGCCCACGAACCCGATACCCCCCAAGCCAAAATGGCCCTGGCCAAGTTTGAGCAAGATGCCGATCTACAGGGTTTTTGGGCCTCAGCAACGCTCAACGGGGAGCCTGGCACCCGCTATTACCGCCGGATTAATGTGGCAGCCAGCTGTCTGGCCTGCCACGGGGGCAAAGGCGATCGTCCCCAATTTGTGAAAGATAACTATCCCCAAGATCGCGCCTATGACTTTAACGTGGGCGATTTGCGGGGCATGTACGCGGTGTTTATTCCCGAGGTCAAACAAGCGCTAGAAGATGCCCTCTCAGGATCTTAGGAGGATAACCATGGGCCGTTTCATCCCCAAAATTGTGTTCCGATTAGCCGCAACTGCGCTGTTAGGCGCTTGCCTCTTAAGCGTTCTGTTCTACCCCTGGCCTGCCCAAGCCGCGATTCGACAATTGGAGGAAGCCCCGGGGCAGGTGGTCTATCAGTCTCGGCAGACTTTAACTGATCAGCATGGCGATCGCTGGCAGGCCATTGCCTTTAATCGGGTTCGCCCTGATCGCACCACCAGTTTCTATCTGAGACTGGTGGGCTTTCCCGGCACCGCTGCGATTAATCGCGATCGCCCGTTGATCCTCACCACTTCATTAGGGCAGTCCCTAACGGCAGCCGATGCCTCCAGCCAAATTTTCACCGACGCATCGGCTCCAGAACCCCAGGTGGGTCAGTATGATTTGCAGCCCATCGTGGCTCAGTTGCCAATCGCTATGCCCATGCAGTTAGCACTGCCAACGCTCAACAACGAAGTCGTTTCGCTCTCCCTCTCTCCAGCGCTCATTCAGGAGTGGAAGACAGTCGCCGCTAAGGGGTAGAGCGCTGTTTTTGATGACTCGGCAGATTCCAGAAAATCAAGCAGTTTTAATCATGAATCAAGCTCATTCTTCTTTTAAGTCAATTTATGGCCCTGTACAATCCTGGCGCTTCGGGCGATCGCTCGGCGTCGATGTAATTGGCCCCCGGTCAACCTGTTCCTTCAATTGTGCGTATTGCCAACTCGGCGATATTCAACAGAAAACGACTCACCGCCAAGTCTTTGTTGACACCAATCAAATTAGGCAGGAATTAAGTGAGTTAGATCCCCTGACAAAAATTGATGTGATCACCCTCAGTGGAAGTGGAGAGCCGACTTTAGCCTTGAATTTGGATGAGATACTCGCCTCTGTGAAGAAGTGTCTAGATCGGCCTGTCGTAGTCCTGACAAATGGCTCTTTGCTAAGGGATAAAGCAGTCTGTTCGGCACTGCAATTGGCTGATCAAGTTATCGTCAAATTGGATGCTATATCCAACCAACAGCTCCAGTGTATCAATCGCCCAGAACCCGAAATCAATTTGGCATTACTCCTGGAAGGCATTAGCACTTTTTCTAAAGAATATTCAGGACACCTGGCAATTCAAACCATGCTTTTAAGGCCTTGGCCTTCAGGCGATCTAGCCCACTATATTCAGCTACTAAAAGAATTTATGCCGGATGAGGTTCAACTTAATGCCCCATCTCGACCTCGTGTGCTAACCCGACAGTTAGAGGCTAGAGGAAATCAGATTTTAGCGCTTGAACCCAATGCATTTCAGAAACTCAAATGTGTTAGTACAGAAACATTGAAAGGCTTCTCGGTTGAGATTGAGGCGTACTCTGGCATCTCTACTCGTTATCCATTGCTTAGCGTTTAAGAACCAAGCTATGGGCTTTCCTATCGTCACAGCTGAGCCCTCGAATGGATTTGAGCAAGGAAATGATAGCATCAATGCAATCAGATAAGCATGCACTTATATTTTAAGAAAAGCTAACAAATCAGGATGTCGAAGAGGTTGCAGTTGATGTATTGAGGCAAGATGAGTAAGGATAGTCGCAATGATTTAAATGAGCACTTGTTTGTAAGAAAAACCAGGAGTGGGTATAGCAGAGTTATTGTTTCCTGAATGGAACAAGGGATTGTTTTGAGATGACATACAACACCATAAAAGACAACTCAATAAATTCTAGGATAGAGATGGGTGCGAAGGAAATTCAAAGAAGATACGACGCTGGTAATCGTGATTTTGCTGGACTGAAGCTCCTAGAAATTGAGCTACTCCAGCTGACTCTAAACAATGCAAATTTTAGTCAATCGGATTTACGACAGTCGCGTTTGGGCCGCACCCACTTTTGCCAAGCTAATTTTGAGCACAGCGATTTGAGCGAATCGATTCTTTGGGGCAGCGACTTGAGTGGGGCGAGGATGTCCCACGCTCGGTTGCGCGAGGTTGATCTGAGTGGGGCGAACCTCAGCCAGGCACGCTTGGTCGAGGCCGATCTGCTCAAAGCTAGTCTAGGCGGCGCGAATTTGCAGAAGGCCGATTTGTTGGGGGCTTGTCTGATTGAAGCCGATTTGCGCCCAACGGCTGACTCAAGAACCAATCTGACGCAGGCCAACTTGCAACAGGTTGATTTGAGCTATGGGCGCTTGAGTGGGGCTAATCTCCGGGGGGCCAATTTAGCTCAGGCCATCCTCTGTCGGGCCAACTTCGGTATCGATTATCGTCCGGGGGCCTTGCCGACGGATCTCAGCGGCGCGAATTTGCAAGGGGCTGACCTCAGTTATGCCGATCTGACGGGGGCCAATCTGGAAGACGCCAATTTGCAGGGAGCTGATCTGACAGGCACCTTGCTCGATCAAACCAACTTAAAAAATGCGGTGCTGCCTCAAGGGTATTCCCGGCCACCAGGCTGCTAGCCAGCCGGGCTGAGGGTTCGGCGATGCTTGAGCTAAGTCTGCTAATGAGTAAACATCTGCTGGATTAGCCAGGGCACTCAATCCTGGGCCATGATTTCTGGCGTCATCGAAGTTTTTGCGTCCTGAGGGTTCATCGTTTTCCGGTGAAATGCATCAAAATCCTGCGATCGCCTACCCCATGGCAACGTTATGGCAAAACCTCTCTGGCGATCGCTCAAGGCACCCAGCCCCTATCGCCAGACAAACGTAAAGTTTTGGCAACGCTCACAATTAATCACTTAATAGCTATATAGTAATTAAAAGAAGTAACGAGATCTTCTATTGAGCGCTTGATCGAGAACAACCCGGTAATTGTTCTTAAGCATTGCTCCTCCGTAGATCGCCAGGAGACTTAAGTATCGGTTTGCGGCTCTTGTCTCTTATCCCGATTCTCTAAAACAAGGCTACAGATCTGGCTCCCCTGCCCCTTGGCTCCCCGGCGTTGCCAAGACTGCATCGGAAGTCCGATCGCTGAGAGCTGGTATTAAGCGTGTCTCCTCAAAACATCGTTGCTCAACTATTAATCGATATTCGAGGTATGTTCCATGACTCAAGCTTTAGCGATGCGTCTGCGAGAAGGCACCCAGCAGTCTCACACGTTGGCTGAAAATACAGCGTTTATGAAATGCTTTCTCAAAGGCATTGTGGAAAGAGAGCCCTTTCGTAAGCTCACTGCCGATCTCTATTACGTTTACCGCACGTTAGAAATTGAGATGGCGCGTCATCGACACCATCCCGTGGTTAGCCCCATGCTCTTCCCGGAATTGGAGCGCACCCCCAAGATAGAAGCCGACCTGCGCTTCTACTACGGCGAAAACTGGCGTCAGCAAATTGCGATCTCACCGGAAGGACGCAACTACGTGGCTCGCCTCCAAGAGATATCCCAGACCAACCCGATGCTACTGATTGCCCATGCCTACGTGCGCTATATGGGCGATCTCTCCGGCGGCCAGAGCTTACGCCACATCACTCGATCCGCATTAAACCTACCGCCTGATCAAGGCACCGGACTCCATGAGTTTGATCAACTCCCCACCGTTGAAGACCGCCGCCAGTGTAAGCAACGGTATCGGGATGCCCTCAACTCGCTGCCGGTAGGGGACGAGCAGATTCAAGCCATCGTCGCAGAGGCGAATCGAGCCTTTGCCCTCAATCGCAATGTCTTTCATGAGCTGGAACCCGATGTCAGAGCGGCCATTGGTGAGCACGTGTTTGACTTGATTACCCGGCAAGACAAACCCGGCAGTACGGCCCGGCTGCCCGGTCAGACCTCAGTAGAGCTCGTGGCGGCAGAGTAAGCCGTTTTGCTAGGGAGACCTAGGGCGCGTCATTAATTAATCTCGAAAGCCTTACGGTATGGGCATTGCCGCGCCCGCTCCGTAAAACTAGCTAGAGGCTGAACCGCTTTCAGCATCAGGATTCAGCCGCTAAATGATGACAGCCTCTAGTGCTCTGGTATGACAAGAAACCCGGTTTCTTGGATCAGCCCATGGTGGCATGAGTCCCTTTCAGCCATAGAAACCGGGTTTCTGAACAAGCGTTCTCGTGGTCTCGATTCCTCTGAACGGTGGGGACGGTAGCCCTCGAACGTCCCCTTTTTTTCAGATCTCCATTTAGTGATTGCTGTATGACAACCCTGACTTCAGTCCCAACGTTTGATGCGGCCTTGCTCAACAAATACAATCAGCCGCTACCCCGATACACGAGCTACCCCCCCGCTACAGAACTCATCGACGAGTTTCGGATCGCGGATTTTGAAACGGCGATCGCGATCGGCAATTACAAGCAAACGCCGCTCTCCCTGTATTGCCACATTCCCTTTTGTGAAAGCGCTTGCTACTTTTGCGGTTGCAGCACGATTGTTACCCAGCAGCGGCAGGCAGCAGAGCCCTACCTCAACTATCTCATCCAGAATATTGAGCAGGTCGCCACCCGCACTCAGGGGCGCGTCGTGAACCAGATGCACTGGGGTGGCGGCACGCCCAACTATCTCACCCTAGATCAGGTAGAGCGCCTTTGGACGGCGCTGACTCACCATTTCCAGTTTGCCAAGGATGCCGAAATTTCCATCGAGGTCAACCCCCGCCAGCTCAATCGCGACTATGTGTTGGGGCTAAAACAGCTCGGCTTTAATCGTATTAGCTTTGGCATTCAAGACTTTGACCCCCAAGTGCAGAGGGCCATTAACCGCATTCAACCGGAGGAGATGCTGTTTCAGGGCATGGCCTGGATGCGAGAAGCGGACTTTGACAGCATCAATGTGGATCTGATTTACGGTTTGCCTTACCAAACCGCAGCGACTTTTCGAGAGACCATTCGCAAAACCATCGCGCTCGATCCAGACCGCATCGCCCTGTTTAACTTTGCCTATGTGCCCTGGCTCAAGCCCGTCCAGCGGCAGCATATTGACCCTACTCAACTCCCCACCCCCGCCGCAAAACTCAACATTTTTCATCTGAGCATGGATGAACTCACCGCCCACGGTTACCAGTTCATCGGTATGGATCACTTTGCTAAACCTGATGATGAGCTGACCCTGGCGCAACAAGCCGGACAACTCCATCGCAACTTCCAGGGCTATACCACCCAACCCGAGTCTGACCTGCTGGCCTTTGGCATGACGGCCATCAGTATGCTGCACGATGTTTACGTCCAGAATCACAAGCAGTTACAAGACTTTTACCGCGTGATGGATACCCATCAGCTGCCCGTGGCGCGAGGTGTCACCCTCAGCCGCGACGACATTCTGCGGCGAGCCGTGATTATGGAGCTGATGTGCCAGTTTGAACTGTCCAAAGCGGCAATTGAGACCAAATATCACCTCCGTTTTGACCAGGATTTTGATGACTACTTTGCCCCCGAACGGCAGGCTTTGAAAAATCTGGAAGCCGACGGACTGGTGCGTCTGACCCCCAACCATATTGCGGTCACCTCGGCCGGGCGTTTGCTGATTCGTAATGTGGCGGCGGTCTTTGACACCTATCTGCGCCAGCCGCAAAAACGCCAATTTTCTCAATCTGTCTAACTCGAACTTAGTTTTCAGGCCAACGCTATGACATCCCTTCCGACTCTAAAAATTGGTCAATACACAGCCCGGCACCCGATCATTCAAGGCGGCATGGGAATTCGCATTTCGGGGGCCGGTTTGGCGGCAGCGGTCGCTAATGCGGGGGGCATTGGCATCATCTCTGCGATCGGTTTGGGGATGCGCTCCGCTTACTTTGACTCCCATGAGCCCAGCCCCAAAAAGCGCCACGAAAACTTTCTAGAAGCCAATCGCCTCGCCTTGATTGATGAATTACAAAAAGCTCGGGCGCTGAGCCCCCAAGGCATCATTGGGGGCAATGTCATGGTTGCTGCTCACGGTTACGAGCTCTTGGTCAAAACCGCTGTGCAAAACGGGGCAAATCTCGTGATTTCGGGGGCGGGTTTGCCCTTAAAGCTGCCGGAATATACCGCTGATGTCCCCACGGTGGCGCTCCTCCCGATCGTCTCTAGCGCTCGCACCGCGAAGATTATTTGCCAGAAATGGCAGCGTCAAGGACGCTTGCCGGATGCCATTGTGGTCGAAAATCCGAATTCTGCGGGAGGACATTTGGGCGCTAAGTGGCAGGAGTTAGATTCGCCTGACTTCGAGGCTGAGCAGGTGCTACCTGAGCTGATCGCTTACCTGCACAATGAACTGCGGCAAGACATTCCGCTGATCGCGGCGGGGGGCATTTGGGATCGGGCCGACATTGACCGGGCGATCTCGCTGGGGGCCAGCGGCGTCCAAATCGGCACTCGGTTTATCACGACCGAAGAATGTGATGTCGATCGCCGCTATAAAGAATTCCATCTGCAGGCCAAACCGGAAGATGTGGTGGTTGTTTCTAGCCCCGTCGGGTTACCGGGCCGGGCGTTGAAAAATCCCTTTGTGGAACAAGTCTTGGCGGGAACCCCGTCAAAATCCCAGGAACCTTGTTTGGTGAATTGCTTAAAGGTTTGTAAGTTTCGAGATAGTCGAGACACTTACTGCATCCTCCGAGCGCTCGATCGCGCGGCTTATGGGGATGTGGAGACGGGGCTGGTGTTTGCGGGGCGTGATGCGGGGCGAGCGGAGAAAATTCTCCCTGTAGCGGAGCTGATGGCTGAATTGACTGTTTCCTAACGTTGAGAGGAAAACGACGATGACCGCTTTCAATCCCCCGCTTGAGCTGACGCAGGCTCTTGCTCAGATACCGCCCCATCATCTCAACATCATGGGCTATGTCGATCGCTCTGAAGTGAATGGGCCAGGCGTGCGCGCCGTGGTCTGGGTGCAGGGCTGTTTACGGGCCTGTCCGGGCTGTTTTAATCCGGCCTCTTGGTCGTTTGAGCCCAATCAGATGGTTGCGGTTGACGATTTGGTAACTCGGATTACGAGCGACTCTGAAAATACTGGGGTGACCTTTTCGGGGGGTGAACCGTTTTGGCAGGCACCGGCTCTGGCTGCGGTAGCCCGTCAAGTCAAGGCCCAAGGATTCACGGTGATGTCATTTACCGGCTTTACGCTGGAGCAACTCCAGGCACCAACAGCTCCAGCTGGTGCTCACGAGTTGCTAGCGCAGTTGGATGTCTTAGTGGACGGCCCCTATGTCGAATCGCTGGCCATTCATGAGCCGACGTCGCTGGTGTCGTCTAAAAATCAGCGTGTGCATGTCTTTAATCCCGCCCTGCAGGATCAAATGACCTGGGCCAGTGATCAAATTGAGGTGCACATCCTGAAAGACGGCAGTCGCATTGTGACGGGCTATCAGGGACATCTGCAGTTGCCTCAAGAAGAATAGCTGGGAAACGGCAGGATAAACTCTGGAATTCAGCGTCAGCGACCTTAAACGGCTGACTTCAACTGCAGCTGTAGCCTAATCTGTGGTCTGTTACATAGGGCGATCGCGCTACCAAACCCCGGCTTGCACGCTACGCGCAGGCATGGCTCTCATCTCTTCCCGCCATTTCCTACAGGGGCAACTGGCTGTTCTTGGGGCAACTCATCAAAGCCGAGTATGGCTTGCGGAAAAACAGGACCCGCCTCTGGAGCATTCAAGTATGCTGTGACCATATTTGAGCGGCTTGTTGCTGAATGAATTGCCCCTGGTTGTGGTTGCTGGCCCAAACATCTTCTGCTAATCCGCCCCCGTCAAAAGCTGAGCGGCTTTTGGGCTGGTTTAACAGCAACCCGACGATGGGGTGGGGAATTGCAGTGTTTGCAGTGGTGGCAATGGCAGCGGCAGCCGTCGCCAAGTTGACCGGCAACCTCGATAAAATCATCGGCTTTGTTGACAAGTATTGGCCTAAAAAGCGGGAGCTGACGGCAGCCGATCGCGAGCGACTGCGGCGAGACCTGGTCGACGTGGTGCTGGGGCAAGTGGTGAAACGCCTAGAGGACTCCTTACATCACAAAATCCGCTTAGATTTGAAGCGTCAAGAAGAACGCCAGCGAGTGGGGCGACGAGAGGTGTCACCATCCGCTCAAACAACTGATCGTGATGCCGCGTTACAGCGACGATATCAGTTTCAACCCGCTGACCGACTCAACCTGATGCGAACGCTGAATGGGCTTCCGTCAACTACTTTTGATGAATTGATGTTTACGCTTCGGCCCCCTCAAGGTCAGGTGCCAGGGAGTTCAGCATCTCAAGGCGACCGGAGCACGGCTCTGCTGGAATGGGTAGAAAGTGCTGAGGGTTCTGGACTGGAAAAACTTTGTGAGGTGCTAGAGCTGGTTGGCATATCCCCTCCTCAGATGGCAGCGGATACTGTCGAGGCGAAGGATTTGACCGACGTATCGACCCATGACTTGCTCAAACGAGACGACATCAACGGCAGACTGCTGATCTTAGGGGAGCCGGGGGCAGGCAAAACGAATGAGCTGCTAGCCTTGGCGAAAACGCTGCTGCAACAGGCCAAAGCGTCAGCCGATGCCCCCATCCCAGTCATCTTTGAGCTTTCGGAATGGTCTGGTGAGTCAGACAAAACCTTTGCCGATTGGCTGTGTGAACAACTTAAAGAAAAGTACACGTTGCCGCTGGAACTTGCGCAGGACTGGATTGAGCATAATCAGCTCTGGCCCCTGCTAGATGGCCTGGATGAACTGCGCCGGGTTGATGAGACTGAAGGTGTCACTGATGATGAGCTGGACCGGAAGCGGCAGGCCAAGCAGATCAAGTGTATGCGGGCCATCAACGAGTTTCTTGACCTACATCCGGCTACCTCTACAGTGGTCTGTTGCCGCCGCCAGGAATATGCAGTCCTGGAAGCTCAGGGCGAATATCTGAAGCGTTTGAACGGTGCCATCACCCTGCAAGCACTCGAAGATGACCAAATCCGCACGTACTTTGAAAAGTCGAATCGGGAACCGCTGTGGGACACGCTGAAAAATCAGCCGGAGCTTTTAGACCTGGCCCGCTCTCCCCTATTTTTGCTGATGTTGGTGGTGGCCTACCAGGGGCAGCCGATTCATAATACGGATGAACTGCTCGATCTCTATATTGAGAACCAACTGAATGACTTGAACAATCAAGAAGCTTATCTTCCCGGCAAAGCCCCTGCTAAAGCGCAGACCCATCACTATCTCACCTGGCTAGCCATCAAGCTGGAACAGCAGGAAGTCACCGAATTTCTGATTGAGCGATTGCAGCCTAGCTGGCTGGATAGAGAAAGCGATCGCAGGTTTTACAGACTGTTTTTCGGTTTGCTTTTCGGTTTGCTTTTCGGTTTGCTTTTCGGTCTGCTTGGCGGGCTACAAAATATTAAATCCGCAGAATACCTCGGATTTTCTTGGCGAGACGCGCAGCTATTCGGGTTGCTTTTCGAGATGCTTATAGGTCTGCTTTTCGGGCTAGTAAAAGGTATCAACAATTGAAACCTCAAAGAAAAACTCTACGCAAAC